>JACVJF010000125.1 GCA_015711855.1 Candidatus Solincola quzhuomuensis
GGCGAAGGGCTCAACCGATCTCCAACATACGCTCCACGGCCCGCAAAGCCCGGCGGCGGACGTCCTCGGGGACGGTCACCCGCGGCTCCAAGGTCCTCAGGGCCCGCTCCACCTTCTCCAGGGTTATGCGCTTCATATCCTCGCAGAGGGGTTCCGGGGACGGGAAAAGAAAGGTCTTCTCCGGAAAGCGTTTTTGCAGCGGATATCCCATGCCCGCCTCGGTGAGGATGATGTATTCCGTCCTGTCCGTCCTCTCCACGACGCCGAACATCCCCGAGGTACTGGCCACCTCATGGGCCATTTCCAGGACCTCCGGACGGCACTCGGGGTGGGCGATGATCAACGCCCGGGGATGCTTTTCCGCCAGAGGTCGCACCATCTCCACCGTGATCCTGTCGTGTATGGGACAGCATCCTTCCCAGATGATTAGCTCCCTCCCGGTCATCTTCTGCACGTAGTGCCCCAGGTTCTTGTCGGGGGTGAATATGATCTGCGAGGCCTCCACGGCCCTCACCACCTCCACGGCGTTCCCGGACGTGCAGCAGTAGTCGCTCTCCGCCTTGACCGCCGCCGTGGAGTTCACGTAGGTGACCACGGCCGCCCTCGGATAGAGGTTTCGTAGGGTGCGGATCCCCTCCGGGGTGACGGTGTCCGCCAAGGGACACCCGGCTTTCGGTTCCGGGAGCACGGTTACCCTATCTGGGTTGAGTATGGCGGCCGTCTCGGCCATGAAGTGTACCCCGCAGAAGACGATGACCTCGGCATCGACCTCCGCTGCCCGACGAGCAAGGCCCAGGGAATCGCCCACGAAGTCCGCCAGGTCCTGGATCTCCGGAGGCTGGTAATTGTGGGCCAGGATTACGGCCTTCCTCTCCTTCTTCAGGACTTGAATACGCTCTAGGAGTATCTCTCCCCCCTCCATCGCCTACGCCGCCTTCCTCCTCGCACCATTTCCGAACCTCACGGGAGCGTACCTTCCCGGGATCGAGCTTTTCCTCGCTCCCTCAGCGCGTTCTCGAGGGGGCTCCACCCGTCTCGGCGCCGCCCTCCCCGGTGCACACTCCCGCTTTCCCTGTCTCCCCGTCCCCGGGGCACCGTCATGCGCCCGCTTCTCCCGCTACGACGTCGGTCGGCAATCTCCTCGTCTGCCCGGCATCGGGGCGCCGTCTGTCAGAAACTTCCTTTTCTCCCCGCGCCGGGAGCGCCTTCTTTCAGAAACAATATAAAAAAAGGGCTTCCCCCGCTTACACAGATGGCCGCTTCCCGGATCAGCATATGTCGTCCGCGGCGACGTGGTCTTCCACGTGGGTTATGCGGTTAAGCTCGTCGACGTAAACTATACGCGGCTTGAGCTGCTGCGCTTCCCCCTCGTCCACCATGACGAAGGAGAAGATGATCACCTTGTCACCCCGATGTATAAGCCTCGCCGCCGCCCCGTTCATGACGATGGATCCCGAACCCGCAATACCGCCGATCACGTAGGTCTCCAGGCGGTTGCCGTTGTCCACGTCCACCACCATGACTTTCTCGTAGGGAAGGAGATCCGCCGCGCGCATGAGCTCTTCGTCGATGGTGATGCTTCCCACGTAATGGAGATCGGCATCGGTGACCGTGGCCCGGTGGATCTTGCTCTTGAGCATGATGCGCTGTCTGGTCATTTCTCTTCCCCTGGGCTTCTTCCGCGTCCTACCTCCCTTTTTCCACCGGAACTCCAGGACAATAATAGCATAAACGTCGGTTAGGGGTCATGGCTCGCCGACCCGCAACGTCGCGCCCAGCCCCTTCCCTCGAGCTTCGAGTTTCGCCCGCGTCGCCGGAACACAACCCATCCCCAAGGCATGACGCTCATTCCACGCGGATGAGGGTGTTGTCTATGAGGCGGGCTCGGCCCACTCGCGCGGCCAGGGCGATGAGCACCTCACCCCGCAACTCGGAAACGGGTTCCAGAAACTTCCAATCCACTGCTTCCACGTACTCCGTCTCCACCAGCGGCTCCGCGGCCAAAAGCTCGCGCATGGCGGAGATCACCCTGGCGACATCCCTCTCCCCGCCGCGCACCATGTCCTCCGCCAACCGCAACGACCTGTAAAGGGCGGTGGCCGCCCTCCTTTCCTCGGTGCCGAGATACGTGTTGCGCGAGCTCATGGCCAGTCCGTCCGGCTCCCTCACCGTGGGGCAGACCACGATCTCCACGTCGAAGTTGAGGTCCTCCACCATCTTCTGGATGACGCGGACTTGCTGGGCGTCCTTGATTCCGAAATAGGCGCGGTGGGCGGGAATGATATGGAAGAGTTTGGCAACCACTGTGGCTACCCCCCGGAAATGCCCCGGACGGTGGGCCCCGCAGAGCCTTTCCGTTATACCTCCCACCTCCACATAGGTGAGGTACGGCTGGGGATACATGTCCTCGGGCCGGGGATGGAATATGCAGTCCACGCCCTCCCGCGCGGCCATCTCCATATCCCGGGGAAGATCGCGCGGATATTCGCGGAAGTCCTCGCCGGGACCGAACTGGGTGGGATTGACGAAGAGGCTGACCACCACGAAGTCGTTATCGGCTCTGGCCGCCCGCATGAGGCTGAGGTGACCTTCGTGGAAAAAGCCCATGGTGGGCACCAGACCCACGGTCTCGCCGCGGTCGCGACGTTCCTTGACCAGCCGGGTCATCTCCGGGATAGCCGTCACTATCCTCATTCCCGACCTCCCGCCGCTCGTAATCCTCAGCTCTTTTCCGTCTTGCCTCCTCAAGCCGCCCTTCGCGCCGCCGTTCACCCGCCTTCGCGGCGTCACTTCCGGCAATAGCGCTCCAAAAGCTCGGCTATCTCCTCGGCCCGGGAGCGGCTGAGGCCCTCCTCCGCCAGGTCCAGGGCGTATCGGCTCAGGGACACGTAGACCCCCATAAGCTGTTCGCGGCCCTCCTCCTCCAGGACCTCCAGATGACGCCGTAGCACCCCGATGTCTCCCCGGGCCACCGGCCCGGTGAGCGCCCTCTGCGTCCCCAGGCGACGGAGGTTCTCCACCGTGCCCTCGATGAGGGGAAGCAGGGCCTTGAGCGCCCGCTCGCCCAAGAATCCGATCTCCTGATAGACCAGCTCGGCGGCGTGTTCCAAGGCCACCAGCAAGTTGCTGGCCACCACCGCCCCGAGATGGTAAAGGACCTTGTCCTCCTCGGCCAGAGGCACCGGCTCGCCGCCCAGTTTGCGTACCAGTCCCTCCGCCCAGTCCCGAGTCCTATCGTCCTGGACGGTGACGGCAAAGACCGAACCGGGGATCTTCTTCACCGCACCCTTGACGTCGGCGAAGGTCTGCAGGGGGTGTATGCTGGCCGTTCTGGCCCCCGCTTCCCGTGCTGCATCCAGGACGTCCAACCCCAGGGCGCCGCTCATGTGCACCATATAAGAATCCTTCTTTAGAGCCCCCGCGCTGCTCAGGGTGAGGCAGACGTCCGCGATGAGATCGTCGGGGGTGGTGATGAGGATCGCGTTCCCCCGCCTGGCCGCCTTTACCGCGTCCGTGGTTAGGTAGGCATCGGGCAGATATTTTCTCACCTTGGCCAGGGACTCCTCGCTCCGGCAGGCGATCGCGACCACCTCTTCCCCGGCCTGCTGGAGCAGGTAACCGACGGCGGTGCCCACTCTCCCTCCCCCGACGATGACGAAGCGATCCACTTTTCTACCCATGCCACTCCTCCTCTTCGACCCTCCCCACCAGCCGCAATCCCGGCGTCTTGCCCTCCTCCCCGCGTACATTCCGCCGGGGGGAACGCAGGCTCTCCTTAAGCTCCCGCAGGGGTACCATGACGAAATCCCTTTCCTCCATGCGAGGGTGGGGGATGACCAGATCCTCCTCGTCCCGGCGGACGTCGTCGTATAGGAGTATGTCCACGTCGATCACCCTCGGACCCCACCGTCTCCGGCGCACCCGGCCCATGGCCCGCTCCACCTCTTGGCAGGCGGCCAGCAAGCCCCGGGGGTCGCGCTCCGTGGAGACCAAAGCCACCAGGTTGAGGAAGCGGGGCTGGTCGGTCACGCCCCAGGGCTCGCTCTCGTATACGGAGGAAACTCGCAGGACGCTCACGTCGGGCAGGGAATGGAGCATGCGGAGAGCGACTAGGAGGTTCTCCCTGCGATCTCCCAGATTGCTGCCCAGGCCCAGGTAGGCCAGGTGTCCGCCTTCTCCGCTCATCCTCCGCCCGGTCTTTACCCTCCCGGGGTTCGCCGGAACTCCATCTCCACGGCGATCCCCTCCACCTCGCACTCCATAGGAGCTTCCGGCTTACGCACCCTCACCAGGATCCGCGACGCGGGGACGAGGTCCATAAGACGCGCGCCAACGGCGGCGGCCAAGGTCTCTATGAGGTTGTAACGGTTCTCCGTGGCCAAAGCGTGGACCTCGCTCGCCAGCCGGTCATAGTCCACTGCCAGGGAAAGGTCGTCGCTTCTCACCGCTGCTCCCGCATCGTACTCCAGCTCCACGTCGATGAGGAAGTTCTGTCCCTCCTCCCTCTCCCTTCGGGTGCAGCCGTGATAGGCGAATACCTTTATGCCCTTGACGACGATCCTCGCCGAAGAGCTCAAGACCGGTTTCCTCCTTGCCGCCGACCGGCGCTCAAGCCCGCCGACCCCGCCCCTTTTCCCTTGCTTGCCGTCCATCTCTCCCACCGACCCGGTCAAGGGAGGGTCTCGACTGGCGACGTCATTGCATCCTCGCCGTGAGGATGCTGTCCGTGGTCTCCAAAGAATCCACCACCTCCATGCCCTTGAGGACTTTCCCGAATACGGTGAAGTGGGCGTCCAGGCTCACCGTGTCCTTCTTCAGGATGTAGAAATCGGTGGTCGCCGAATCGGCCTGAGGGAGCTGGGTCTGGGGATCTTCGGGTTTGGCCATGCCCACCATACCCCGCAGGTTGGAGAGTCCGATCTCGTCGGGCACGGTCTCTACCTCCTGGTCCCGGGAAATGGCCTCGTCCAAGAGGGCCTGTTCGGGCGGAGCCTCTCCGGACTCGGCCAGCAGCGACCGATAGTGGCTTCCGGTCTGGACCACGAAATCCTCCACCCGGTACCAGCGCAGTCCGTCGTAGAAACCCTCTCCCACAAGCCGGGTGACGTGGTCTACGGTGAGGGGCGTTTCCTCCCCGTAGAGCCCTATGACGATCTCTCCCTTGGTGGTCTCCAGGACCATCTTCGAGGTCACTCGGGGGCCGGCTTCCTCCCTTTTCAGGTGGTTCACCAGTAAGACCAGGGCCACGGTGATCCCCACCGCCAGCACCACCAGCGCCACCATGAGGATCCGGTGCAGGGTCTCCTTCCTCTCCTCCCGACGTCTCCTGGCTTCCTCTTCCCTCCGCTGCTGCTTCAACCTCTGGGCTCTACCCACTTCCCTCCCCTAGAGTCGCGCGCTCGAACCGTACCCCCAAGACGTCCTCGCCCCCGGTGGCCCGCCGATCCGGCGGCTTACCGGTGCGGCCCGCCCTTGCCCACGATGGCGTCGGCCACCCGCACCACCCGCACCATCTCCCTGACGTCGTGCACCCTCACGATGTCCGCTCCGCCGGCCACGCCCAGGGCCACGCTGGCCGCCGTCCCTTCCAGCCGCTCCTCCACCGGCAGATCCAGGATCATCCCGATGAAGGACTTCCGGGAGGTCCCCAGAAGGAGGGGATATCCCAGCGACCTAAACTCCGGGAGACGCCGCAGGATCTCCAGGTTGTGGTCCAGGTTCTTGCCGAAACCTATCCCGGGGTCCAGGATGATGTTTTTCGGGTCCACGCCGCCCGCCACGGCCACTTCCGCTCTCTCCCGCAGGAAAGCGGCAATCTCCCCCACCACGTCATCGTATAGCGGGCTCACCTGCATGTCCTTGGGCAGGCCCTTCATGTGCATAAGGCACACGGGCACGCCTCTCTCCGCCACCAGAGGGAGCATGTCCGCATCCAGGCGCATGGCGCTTATCTCGTTCACCATGGCGCAACCCGCGTCCAAGGCTCTCCGGGCCACCTCCGCCTTGGTGGTGTCTATGGACACGGGCACGCCCGCCCGCTGCACGAGTTCCTCCACCACCGGCATCACCCGGCGGAGCTCCTCTTCCAGGGGGATGAAATCCGAGCCGGGTCGGGTGGATTCCCCGCCCACGTCCAGGATGTCCGCACCCTCCTCCACCAGGCGCAGCCCGTGCTCCACGGCGTCCTTCGTTTGGTAAAATCTGCCACCATCGGAAAAGGAGTCCGGGGTGACGTTCACCACTCCCATCACCAGGGTACGTTCTCCCAGGCGGTACTGGCGACCACCCAGGAGAAGGATCCTCTCCCCCGCATCGTAGGCCGGCTTCAGGATCTCCTCCAGTTCGGAGGCCAGGATCTTGAGCCCGAAGGGTTGCTCCTTGAGCCGGGCGATCAGCGCTTTGTACTGCTTGAGGGTGCCCGAGATTATCGCGGGCACTTTCGCCTCTCCGTAACCGAAGACCTCCCGCGGTAAAGAAACCTCTCCCCCCAGGGAGAGCATGTTCTGCTTGAGGATATTGGCCGCCCGCGTGTCCAGGTTGTCCACCCTTATCACCCGATGGACCATCTTGGGGGCCATGATGGACCGGCCGCGCTCGCTGGGCCCCACCTCGTCCAGACGGGCATAGGCCTCGCCAACGTCCCTCACCTGAAGGAGCCGCGGGTTGAACCTCATGGCCTCACCTCGCAGTTCACGTCGCCGGAGCGGGTATACGCCTATCGTGGTCAGGCCCTGCAGCGAGTTTTCTCCCCCGGACCCGGAAGACGGATCTCGACCTTCCGCAGCCGTAGACCGCTCCCGTCGTGCCATGCGCTCCCTCATCCATTCGGGTCCACCTCGCCTCGGCAGGAGCTCGACAACAGGTCAGCTCTTCTGGCGAATAAGGGCCATGGCCTCGGCACGGGAGGCGGCATTGGTGTGGAAGGTTCCTCTCACCGCCGAGGTTATGGTGAGC
>JACVJF010000126.1 GCA_015711855.1 Candidatus Solincola quzhuomuensis
GCTCGTCAAGTATCCCGAGTACGTGCTCCTCAATTTCGAGGACCGCACCTTCACCAACCTGGAAATATACAGGATGACCTGCCGGGTGGGCCACGCCCTCCGACAGCTCGGCCTGCAACCGGGAGACGTCCTTCTGGTGCACATGGAGAACATACCGGAATTTTCCAACATCTTCGGTGCTTGCGCCATGACCGGCATCGTCTTCTGTCCCACCATGTTCCTGATCAGCGCCGAGGAACTCTCCTACATGGCCGAACATTCCGAGGCGACCTACGTGGTGACCACCCCCGACCTTTTAGAGAAGGTCCGCTTGGCGTGTCCCCGTCACGCGAGGGAGGGAAAGATCATACTTTGCGGCGAGGCGGAGGGGGGGTTTCTTTCCCTGGAGGAACTGGTCAGGGACCAGCCGGAAACCCTTGCCGCCCACCCCGACCTATCCGACGACGACGTGGCGGCCATCCTTTACACCGCGGGAACCACCGGAAGGCCCAAGGGGGTCATGCTCACCCACGGGAACCTGGGGAGCAACGCCTACTCGTTGGTCAACACCAACCGCGTGACCCAGGACGAGGTGGCCCTCTCCGCCCTTCCCCTCTCCCACTCCTACGGACTCACCGTCTCCCTTCTTCCCGGCCTGCGCGGTCTTTCCTGCGTCCTGCTCCGCTGGTTCGATCCGGAAGCGGTGTTCCAGTGCACCGAGAAGTACCACGTTCGCTCCATCACCGGGGTGCCCGCCATGTACATCCAACTCCTCAACCACCCCCGAGCCCCCCAGTACAACGTGCGCAGCTGGAAGAGGCTGCAGAGCGGAGCCGCCCCCCTCCCGGAGGAGGTGCTCCTGGCCTTTCGGGAGAAGTTCGGGGTCTACATCTACGAGGGATACGGCTTGACCGAGGCCTCCCCCGTGGTCTCCTGTCAGAGGCCGGACATCCCCATGAAGCCCGGCTCGGTGGGGCCTCCCATCGAGGGCGTGGAGGTCAGCATACGCGACGACTTCGAGAGGACGCTTCCCCCCGGAAGCCCGGGCGAGATCTGCGTGCGTGGCCCCAACGTGATGAAGGGTTATCTCAAGGATCCGGAGGAGACGGAGCGAGCCCTGCGCGGGGGTTGGCTGCACACGGGGGACATCGGCTACCTGGACGAGGACGGGTACCTGTACATCGTGGAGAGGAAGAAGGACCTCATCATAACCGGCGGCTTCAACCTCTACCCCTCCGAGGTGGAACGGGTCCTGGAAAGGCATCCCGCGGTACGGGAGGCGGCGGCGGTTGGCGAGCCCGACCCCGTGAGAGGAGAGGTGGTCCACGCCTTCGTCATCCTCGAGGAAGGTCGCCAGGCCACGGAATCCGAGCTCATAGAGTTCGCCCGACGCTCCCTGGTCTATTACAAGGTGCCTCACAGAGTGACCTTCCTTCCCGACCTGCCCAGGACCATTCTGGGAAAACCTTCCAGGAAGGAACTGCGGGACCGTCTTCTGAAACGCTGATCCCCGAAAGCGCTCTACATCAAGGACATGCCCCGTTCCTCGTCCACCCGTCTGCGCAGCTCGCCCAGGTTGTCCTCTCCCGGCCTCCTCTCCCCCCGCTCCGCCTCGGCCACCAGGGAATGCAGGGCACGCAGGAGGGGCGCCCTGATCCCGGCTTCCTCCGCTTCCCGAAGCACGTAACCCGAGAGGAACGGTCGCTCCGTGGAACGCCCGGAAACCACGTCCCGTAGCATGGGAGGCGGAAGCCGGTCCCACACCGCCTCTCCGAAAAGGGAATCCGAAGCGGGGAGATCGATACCCCGGGAGGCGGCCACCTTGCGACACTCTTCCTCCGCCTCCCGAAGCCAGTGGGCCGCCTCCGCCACGGATCGCAACTCGCGAGGCGTCCTCCCCGTCAGGGCGCAAAAGAGGCTCATGCCGGTCACCGAGGCGAGCCTGCGCCACACCTCTAACCGCAGGTCCTCCGTCCTCCTCACCCTACCCGGAAGGACATCCTCCAGTATGGAGACCAGTCTGTAAAAACCATTAACCGCACCGCCCTTACCGCCCAAACCCTGGGCTCCCAAACCCTGGCCCAGCACCAGGAAGCGCACCTCTTCCACTTCGATCTCCCCTTCCCCTCCCGGCGCTGCCGAAAGCCATTGCAGGGCGGCAAAAGCCCTATCCGCGCCCACCAACCCTACCAGTTCATCCACCGCGCTTCCCTCCTGCAGGGATAGATAAAAGGTATCCCGATGCACGAGGGGACTCAAAGGGCGGAGGGCTTCGGCGGTGAGGTGAGCGCCCACGGCGAGGATGACGGCGTCGAAGGGGGTCTCGAAGGTCCCGGGAGCCAGGACCTTGGGCCTGCTTTCCCCCTCCAGAGCGCCTCTCAGGCGCACTCCCCGCAAGAGGAGCTCTTTCCTCCTCTCCTCTCGCGCCTCGAACAGGGTCACCTCGCAGCCTCCCGTGGAGAGGAGGTGACTCGCCGTGCCGCCCACGGCCCCCGCTCCCACCACGGCGACGCGCATCATCCTCCCTCCATCCGGTCACGGGCAGCGATTTCCATCCTTAGAGTACATCCGCTAATCGTATCCCCACTCCAAGGCGAAGACCGACGGCTCACTGCCGCCCGCCGTCGGTGCCGGTCTGTCCCTCGGTGCCGGTCTGTCCTCCCGTGCCGCTTCCCAGCCCGGGATCCTCGGGACCCACGGGAGGCCCTTCCTCGGGCGGCGGCGGAGGCACCGGCCGGGAAGTCCAGATGAAAAGGGGTGTTCCCACGCTCACGTGGTCGAAGAGCTCGACGATGGCCCAGTTGGCCATGCGGATGCATCCGTGGGAATGGAGCCCGGGCACCAGGTTGTTGGTCCCGTGGATGAGGACCGTGCCACCCGCGGCGCTGGTGACCAGGGCTCTGAGCCCCAAGGGGTTGTTGGGTCCGGGCTCGATGCGGGGAGGCATGTTCTTGGACCACTCGGCGTTGGGGTTGATCCATACCGGGTTGGCCTCCTTGCGGATGATGTAGAACTTTCCCAAGGGGGTGGGGTACTTGGGCATGCCGGTGGCCACGGAATATGTCTTGACCAGCCGGTCCTTGTTGTACCACTTCAGGGTGTTGCCCATGACGTCCACCACCAGCACGGTCTGCACGTCGTCGCTGGAGAGCGACGGCGGGGTCACCACCACCACCGGCTCCACCACGCGATCACGGGAGAGGAGAGCCTCTTCCACCACCTTCAGGGTGGCGTCCACATCCATCCACAGCCCGTCCCGGGAGGGATGGAAAGTGAGCTTCCCGGTGCTGAAGTCGAACTCGAGTGAGGCGTTCACCACCTTACGGTCTATCTCGGCGGCCATGGCGGATAGCCTGCTGGCCAGCTGATTCCGGTCCAAAGTGTATTCCAGGCCTATGTCGATGTCCAAGGGGCGGCCGAAGGCCCGGCGTAGGGCGCGCTCCAGGGGATTCCTCTCCCATCCGGCCCGGTAAGCCAGATCCACCAGGGCCTCCACGTCTATATTCATGTTTAACTGAGCGGGATCGAGCATCCATTCCCATTCCCGGAAGCGGATGGTCAGAGGGGTCATCAGGGGGTCCACGGCTTCCTCCCGGACCTTGGTTATGGCCTCCTCCCGGGTCATGCCGGTGACGTCGACCCCTAGGATCACGGTATTGGGGAACATCTCCCCCCGGTGGCGGGAATCGGCGAGCACGGAAACCGAGGAGACCGCCAGCAGGAAGAGGATCGTTGCTCCCAGGAGCAGGAGAGACCAGCGAACGACGCCGCTGCGCGGTCGGAGCAGGGACCTCATCTTCTCCCAGTTGCTCATCTTCCTCCTGGGCACTTAACTCTCACCTCCTACGGGCGAATTACCTCAACCCCTTTGACGTACCCCTTTCCGGACCCGTTCCCTCCCCGGTGGACTACTCCTTCCGAACTACCACCTCTGCACGAATTGCTCGAAATAGCTCAGAAAACCGTACTCCGAGAGCACCCGCTGCCGTTCCTCGTGGAGGCTGCGTATATTCCGCATGTCCCGTCCCTCTCCCTTGATGCCCTCCGCCTCGATGAGGGTGACGATCTCCAGGTTGCGCCGCCGCAGCTCCTCCAGGCGGAGGTAATAATCGGGGATGTTCATGGCCAGGAGTTCCCGCCCGCTGAAACGGGACAGCGAGCGGCACCGCAGGCACCGGTAATTGCCTATCTCGCCCGTTGCCTCCAGCACGGCGTTGCACAACGGGCACCGGTATTCTTGATCTTGCTCTTCCAACTCCGCCCCCGCCTCATCGACGATCCACGGTCTTTTCCGTGTTTGACGCTCCGCCGCAAACCTCCCGGCCCTTTCCCAAACCGGACCTTACTCTCCGAGACGCCTCCCCCGGTCCGTGCCGAACCCCGCCGTTTGTGTCCTCCCATCACCAACATTATCCCCCCTCCCTCCGGGAGGGGCAACGTAACTCGTCATGACCTCCTTCGGCCACCAATGGGATACGATTCTCACCCCGGCCGGCGTCCGCTTGCTGCCGACCTCCACCCGACTCCCCGAAGCGGCTCCACCGCATTCCCTATCCCTAGAGAAAGAGGGGCGGGGTCCCTACCCCGCCCCTCCCAGGGGAGATGTCGCGGCTCGTCCTACTCCGTTTTCTCCTCCCCCGTCTCCTCCACCGGCCCGCCGCCGATGAGGAGGCCGACGATGAGTATGAGGGCGCCTACGATGAGCAACGCCCAGGGGATGTAAACCTTCACCACGTTTATCTTCCCGGCTCCGTCCTTGGCCTCCTTCACGGACGCCGTAATCGTGTCCTGGGTGGATTTATACTCATAGGAGAAGACCTTCCTGGCTTCGCCCATGGCGGCCTGCAGGCCGGACAGCTGGTTAATGGCCGCTCCCAGCCTGGGGTCGTCCTTGTACTTCATCACGATACCCAGCAGATCCGCAAGGCCGCTCATGTCCACCTTCATGGACAGGGTCTCCGAGCTGTTGTATACGTCCACCGGCGTGCCCGTCTTGGGATCCACGGAAAGCTCCTGTTCCATGGACCAGTAGTACTTCAGGGGGATGCCGCCCTGGAAGGCCTTCTGGAGAGCCTGCAGGTCCTCGGCCTGCATCACCTGCGCCGCCAGGGTCATGAAGGCGTCGACGTCCACGCCCGCGGCCCGCAGGGTGGGCTTGAGCTCCTCGAGGGACAGCGCAGTGGGCAAGCCCATGCCCTTCACGTAGGCCTCCACCACTTCCTCGTCCTGGAATGATATCTTGAAGTTGTAAACGGTGATGCCTTCCTTGTCCACTTCCTCCTTGCCCTCGACTATCTTCGCCTCCACGCCCTTGCCTATCTCGTTCTTCCAGATGCTGTAGGTCTCGTCCTTGGAGGTGTCGAAGGGGAAGAGGGGATAGTAACTTCCCTCCCGGTTGACCACGTTCGCTGGCGACCAGGCGTAGGCGCGGTCATCCTTCACGTTTTCCAGGGTCTTGCGGTCCAGCACGTAAACGAATTCCTGCGGGGGCTGCGCCTCCCCCCCGACGGACAGCTCCAGCACCTCTTTGATCGGACCACGGGAGGAATCGAACCCGTCGGACAGGGCGACTATCTTCTGGCTCACCTCCAGAGGGAGGGTCATCTCTTGCCCCTCCGGCAGCGGTTGGTGGGTTGCCGGGTCCACGTAATAGGTTATCTGGCCCTCATACTTGTTCTCCACGTCCACGTCGTTGGGCAGCTTCACCAGTGCGTTGACGGCAATGGCCCACCAGAGGATGGCGGCCAGTATGAGGAGAATGCCCAGGACAATGAGGACCTTGCTCACGGCTCCCTTCATCGCGACCTCCTTTTCAGAGCGTTCTCACCTACATATACTCGGGTCATCCAAGAGATTATTCTACCCCGTTCCGCCTTTCCCTTGCCTCGCCCGTTCCTTCCCCCTCGACGTCCCGCGACCACCCGGTCGATCATCGCTATCTCTCCATACCCGGCGCATACCCAACGCAGACGTGGCCGCCCGCCCAGGTGCCGAGGTAGCGGAAGTAGACGGGTCTTTCCACCACCACCTCCCCTCCGGCGTGCACGGATACGGAAATCCCCTCCTGATAGGGCACCATGGAGTTCAGGTATAGGGTGGTGCGGGCGAGGGCGGGCAGCACCAGACTCTCCCGCAGCAGCTCGCCGCCTTCCGTGTAGATCCAAACCTCCGCGTCCACGTTCTCCGGCCCCGGGTTCTGGATGCAAAGGTAGTTGTGGAAGTCCGAACCGGTGTAACCCTCGGCGAAGTACCAGTGGCGTGACGGCGACTTCGACCCCGTCGACACGTCGCCTCCCCGATATCCCTTGTTGAAGTCATGATAGATGGCTCTCTCCGCGACCAGTGGGGCATCGCCCTCCACCGTAAGGGAGAGGTGCAGTTCATTTCCCGCCCTTCGGTTCACGTTCACCGTCCTTCGCGAGTAGGGCGGTATCAGTTCTTCGTCGATCACGTTGGTCCCATCCGAGATCTGGTAGGTGATGACCGCCCGGTTGATCTCCGGTCCCGGATTGAAAAGGCACAGCCACTCCTCGAAGCCGGCTCCCGTGTAACCCTCAGCGAAGTACCAGTTCCGAGAGGGCTGGTTGGTCCCCGAGGAGACGTGGCCTCCCGCCCACTTGTTTCCGTAGAGGAAGTACATGGGGCGCTCGACCACCACGGGCCGGTCGGCGGTCACCCTCATGGAGACCTCTTGGTCGGGACCCACGCTGTCGTTCACGAAGAGGGTCCGGCGCTTACGGGGAGGAACCAGCACGCTCTCCTCGGCGAGCAGACCTCCCCCCGAGAAATACTCCACGTTCACCAGGGCTTCGACCTCTCCCGGGTTGAGGAGGCACAGCCACTCCTCGAAGCCGGCCCCCGTGTAACCTTCGGCGAAGTACCAGGTCCGAGAGGGC
>JACVJF010000127.1 GCA_015711855.1 Candidatus Solincola quzhuomuensis
AGAGCCTGGGTTATCTCACCCCGGCCGAGTTCCTGAGGCGGTGGCAGGAAAAGAAGCAGTGTGGGGATAAGGTGTCCACGATGTAGTGAACCAGCACACTTGGGCGATAGGGTGCTTTTCGAGGTATAGTATCCCTGAGAATATCCTTAAGGGAAAGCGTCGAGAAAGACGGGCGGATGTGCGCCATCTCCGAAAGGGCTTATCGTGAACTGGAGGAGGCTTTAGGGCGGGAAAACGTCTCCCGGGAGCCCGCGGTCCTCGACGGCTACGCTTTTCAGCCCACCTTCAACGACGATCTGGTGCTCTGGGTGCCCAGGCCGGAGGCAGTGGTTATGCCCGGGTGTACGGCCGAGGTCCAGGAGGTGGTCCGGATTTGCAATCGACACGGCCTGAAGTTCAAGGCTTTTTCCACCGGATGGGGAGCGTGGGCGGGACCCTCCGGGGAGGGCGTGATCCAGGTGGACCTGCGGCGGATGGATCGCATCCTGGACCTCGACGAGAAGAACATGATCGTGGTCGTGGAACCTTATGCCAGCGGGGGGCAGATAAGGGCGGAAGCCATGAAGCGCGGGCTCAACGTGCACATGATCTCCGCCGGCGCGGGCGCCTCCCCACTGGCCAGCGCCTGCGCTGCCTTCGGCCCGGGCACGGACGGGACCTACAGCCCGCGCAACCTCGTGGGAGTGGAATGGGTGCTCCCCGACGGGGATGTGCTGAGGTTGGGCTCCTGGGGCTCGGGCTGCGGACGGTTCTGCGCCGATGGGCCGGGGCCCTCACTGCGAGGGGTCATGAGGGGGAAGGCGGGAGCTCTTTCCGGCAATGGCATATTCACGGCTTGTGCCCTCAAACTATTCGTCTGGCCTGGGCCGCCCTGCCCGGACCCCCAGGGGCTTTTCTACGACCTGGACATGGAGATGCCACAAGGGACAAAGCTCTATTATCTCCTCTTCCCAGATTACGAGTCCTGGGGAGAGGCTTTCTATGCCCTGGCCCAGGAGAACATCGATTACAACATGCAGAAAGCGGCCGTGGGCGTGGTGCCCCTCATACTCTTCCCGCACCTTAACCGCCTAATCGCCACCCGCATCTCCATAAGGAAGACGCTGGAAGCTTTACGCCACGGTATCATGCTGGTCATCGCCGCCGGTTCGAAGGGAGAGATGGATTTCAAGGAGGGCGTGGTTAGGGCCGTGGTCGCCGAGAACCGGGGTATCGCCATTGACTTGAGCGGTACTCCGGTGGGTCCTTCGTTCACCTGGTCCATCGTGAGCGGGGCCGTGCCCGGCATGGCCTTCCGACCGGGGGGCCAGATGCAGTCGGGACTGGGGCCCAATGACGCCTGGGATACGGCGGTGGCCTGGGATAGGGCGAGCGAGATCATCAAGAAAAGATGGATCGGGGAGGGGGGCTGCGTGGACGACGGAGGGGACGCCTGCGTGGATATGGCTTGGGAAGGAGGGGCTATCGGGCACAGCGAGCAGCTCTGGTACTACGATCCTCGCGACGAGAGACACCAGGAAGCGGTCAAGGGGCTGGTCCTGGACTTCTTCCTGCAGGCCCTGCAGGACTGTTGTGACCAACCGTGGAACATATTTCCACAGCAGCGGATGGTCGTAGGGCCGCTGCTGGGGGATTTCAACCGCTGGCAGAAGGAACTGCACCGCATGCTGGACCCCCGAGGAGCCGCGGACTGCCAGTTCTATGTGGGAGAGGCGGACATGGACCTCTCCGGTTGTCGGGAGGACGTGGTGAAAAGGCTGAATAAACTGATCGAGGAGCGGGACTGGCGGAGCGTAGAGGAGGTAAGATGAAGAGATACGACCTCATCGTGGTGGGGGCTGGTCCAGGAGGCAGCACCGCCGCGCTTACAGCGGCGGAGGCGGGGTTGAAGACGCTGCTCCTGGAGCGTTCCGCCTACCCGGGTGAGAAGAACGCCTCCGGTTTCGCCCTGTCCAGCAAGGCCTGGCGTGACTTCTCCTTCCTACAAGAAATGGAACTGCCTTCCATGCGCTACTGCCGCCAGTGCGTGGCCCATTTCCTCTCCCCGCCTCCGGAAATGGAGGAGAGGTTCGTCGTAGCCTCCGGCCCCTCCCGCCGCATGTCCTACCCCGAGGCCCGCGATTTCTTCACCGTGGGGATGCTGCGTCGGGAATTCGATCCCTTCCTGGTGGAGCTGGCGGAGAAGGCGGGAGCCGAATTGCGCTTGAATTCTCTGGTGACCGGGCTGGTGTTCGAGGCCGGGAGGGTGGCGGGAGTCCGCCTCGAGGGAGGGGAGGAGTATCGGGCTCCGGTGACCATAGGCGCCGACGGCGTCCTTTCCCTCGTGGCCCGCCAGGCCGGCTTGAGAGATAAATGGAAGCCTCACGAGGTGACCAGCGTCTGCATCGTGGACTTCACCGCCCCTCGGGAGAGGATGGACGACGTCATCCACGAGGCCGGTTTTCAGGCCTACTTCGGTCCGGGCATGGGAGGGAATTTCCTCATCGCCTACGCGGATGGGGTACACCTGGGAGGACCCGGAGTGACCAACAGCCTCATCGCCCGTGCGGTGCGGAAAGGGATAAAGCCGGCCAAGGAGCTGCTGGAGACCCTCTCGGCCCCACCCGTTCAGAGGCTACTGCGCGCCCTCGAAGCCGAGCCCAGGGAATGGCAGGCGCACTGCCTTACCTGGATGGACCGCATGCCGGAGAACGTCTGCTGCGGTGGCCTGATGCTGGTAGGGGACGCCGCCGGCTTGCCGGAACCTCTCTATGCGGAAGGGGTATGGCAGGCCATGTATTCCGGTCGACTGGCGGCCGAGGTGGCGAAGGAAGCCCTGGAGGAGGGGGATTTCTCGCCGGGTTTCATGCGGAGTTACCGAGAGAGGCTGGAGGAGAGCCCGGTGGGGGAGGAATTTGTGGCTGGGGCTCAGCTGAGACAACTCTTCGAGATGCTCGGCGACCCCCGGGTTTGCGCGGAGCTGGAGGAGATGGCCGTGGATCTCGCCGTCCACCTCCTCATGACCGGACAGGAACCCAAGGCGGAGGCCATGGGCCGGATCTTTTCCATTTTGGCGGAGAACGTCCCGGCTTTGATGTCCCTGGCCCGAGTGTACCTACCGCTTCTCCTCCAAGTGAGCGAGGAGAAAATGCGTTTTTACGCCTCGCTGTTAAGGGGTATAAGGAATATCGTGGAAAATTTCCTCTCGGGGGAACTCGGTTTTTAGGATCGGAGGTCGTCCATGAGCAAGAAGCACACCATCGATGTCGACAAGTTCTCCCTGGTCAAGGTCAAGCCTTCCCCCCGGAATTTCATATTTTTCCGAGAGGAATCCTGTGACGGTTGCGGGAACTGCGCTCTCATCTGCCCCATGGACCTCTGGAGGATGCGCAAGGGCCGGGCCTCTCTCCTG
Organism: Candidatus Solincola quzhuomuensis; assembly: GCA_015711855.1. Taxonomy (GTDB): domain Bacteria; phylum Actinomycetota; class Geothermincolia; order Geothermincolales; family RBG-13-55-18; genus Solincola_A; species Solincola_A quzhuomuensis. The sequence goes on from JACVJF010000127.1 coordinate 3,392, forward strand.
GCCAAATACCGCGAGAGATGCCTTGAATGCGGAAGCTGCTACCTGGCCTGCGAGAAAGAGGCCATAGAGTTCGGTTATCCTCCCGCGGGCAGCGGCGTGACCTACGAGCGGGCCTGAGGGGAACCGCGAGCGAGGCGCGCTTCGCACGTCCTCATACGTGGCGTCCCCCTTCTCAGGAGATGAGTTGGGAGGAAAGCACCAGTCTCTGGATCTGGTTGGTCCCTTCCACTATCTGGAGGATCTTGGCATCGCGGAAGAGTTTCTCCACCAGGTAGTCCTTCATATATCCGTAGCCGCCGTGAATCTGGACCGCGTCCGTGCATACCTCCATGGCCACGTCGGTCCCCACGTACTTGGCCATGGAGGACTCCTTGATGGCGTTCATCCCCTGGTCCAGCATCCATGCCGCCCGGTAGCAGAGCAGGCGCGCGTAATCGATCTTGGTGGCCATGTCCGCCAGCATGAAGGCGATGGCCTGTTGCCGGCAGATGGGCTTTCCGAACTGCACCCGCTGCTTGGAGTAGGCCAGGGCCTCCTCGAAGGCGGCGCGGGCCAGGCCCACCCCGATAGCCCCCACCCCCGGGCGGGAAGCGTCCAGGGTCTCCATGGCCACATAAAAACCCTGCCCCTCACCCCGCAGGACGTTGGAAGCGGGAACGCGCACGTCCTCCAGGATGAGCTCCGCCGTCTGGGAAGCCCGCATGCCCATCTTGTGCTCGATCTTCCCGACGGAAAACCCCGGGGTATCCGCATCCACCAGGAAGGCGGTGATGCCCTGGTACTTCTTCTCGGGATCCACGGTGGCTAAAATGGTGTAGAAATCGGCCACGCCGCCGTTGGTGATGAAGCACTTCTGCCCGTTGAGGACGTATTCGTCCCCGTCCCGCACGGCGCGCGTCTTGAGGGAAGCTGCGTCGGACCCCGCCTCAGGCTCGGTCAGGCCGAAGGCGCAAAGCCGGGGGTTTTCGGGGTCAGTGAGACGGCCCAGATATTCCCTCTTCTGCTCCTCGGTACCCGCCAGTAATACGGGTAGGATGGCGATCTGGTTGAGGGCGATGGCCGAGGCGATGCCCACGCATCCCCAACCCAACTCCTCGATGATTATCACGTTGTCCAGCATCCCCAAGCCGGGCCCGCCGTATTCCTCGGGGACGCCGGAATAAGTGAGTTCCAAACGCGCCGCCTTACGGATCACCTCCCAGGGAAACTCGCCGCTCTCGTCGTATTGCCTGGCTACCGGGCGGATCTCGTTGGCGGCGAACTCGTGCACGGTCTGCTATAGGGCCTTCTGTTCCTCGGTGAGCGCGAAGTCCATTTTTTCCCCTCCCTCTATCGCAGCGACCGGTTCCGCGGACCGCCTTGCGGCGGTTGAGGCATCCACATTATCCTGCATGGCGGGGATACCTTCAACCCGACAAAGGGCTCGGTGGAAGCCCTTTGTTTTCGAGGATGCGCGGGAGGCCGAAAAAAAAGGGTGTTTTCGAGGGGGTCGCGCCTTCGGAGCGGGTGGAACTCGGCGTCTTCCCGCTACATCCGGATGCGGTAGGTGCGGCGGGAGAGCATTTTGGGTAGGGCCTTCACGGTCACGTTGGCCAGTATGCGCAGGGCGCGACGGGGAGCGGGATGGTAGGCGGGATCGCCCGTAGCCTCCTTCAGGTATTCCAGGAGGTGCCGCACCGGCTGTCGGGTGGGATACAGCCAGCGCATGAGGGAGAGAGTCAACTGGCAGCCGCCGCAGTACACGGCGAGCTCGTCCGCCCCCGTGCGGGCCGCCTCGCGCAGTTCCCGGACTGCCGCGCGGTACATATCCTCCGGGCGGTAGCGGTTGCAGCCCGCGGCCATTCCACAGCACAGACCCCCTTTCGGGTCGGTCGTGAGTTCCACCAGGTCCAGTCCCATGGCGGCATAAAGGCGGCGGGCGGTCTCCTGGACCTCTTCGCCCAGTATCCTGCCGTGACAGGAATCGTGCACGGCGACCCTGCGGGACAGCTTCTTGGCGAGCACCAGCTCGCCTCTTTCCACTTTCTCCCAGAGGTATTCTCCGAGGTAACGCATTCGGAAGGGGAATTCCGCCCCAAATAGCTTGGGGAGCACGTTGCGGAACATGTTCAGCCCGGCGGGGCAGACGAAGAGCATGGTGCCGATAAAGCGCCCCCGGTAGTATTCGGTTAGTCTATCCGCGACCTGTTTGACCACGTCGAAGAGCCCCATACGGAAATACATCTCGCCGCAGCAGTGGTCGAAGTCTCCGGAGATGACCACCCCTTCTAGAAAGGAGGCGTCCAACAGGTGGGGAAGGGCCAGGGCGTTGCAGCCTGGAAACAGGACGATTTCTCCCTCGGGCGGCGTCTCCCTCCAACGACGCAGCAACTCCTTTTCGTGGGGGTTCATGGAGCGAACCAGATCCGTGCGGAAGTTGGGACGGGAGGCGGGCATGAGATAGGAAGCCCTCACCGGGAGGCCTCGCTCCCGGTAACGTAGGTGCCAGCTCTTGATTATCAACTCGTAAGGGTGGCAGTCGCGGGGACAGAAGGCGTCGCAGGCGTAGCAGCTTATGCAGCGGCGGTGCACAACCCTGGTGGGCTCCCCTTTTTGGAGGCGGTTCATCTCCTCGCGGGCTTCCCATACTTCCAGGTCCAAGTAGCGGCAACTGGCCAGGCATTCCCCGCATAGGTCGCAGCTCTCGTAGGCGAAGAAGTCGCATCGATCCTCCATTGAAAGCCCCCTCTCTTGTCCCGCGTCCAGCCCATGTCATGAGTATAGACCGGCTTTAGCACGGGGGGAACGGTCAAGGCAATGCGCTCCCCTAAGCGGGATGTTACATCAGGCGTACGTGCCCTTTCATTAGATGCCATTATTTGGAAATGCTTTTACAGGCCGCTCGGTGACGCCGTCGGCGGGGAAGAAAATCGAAAACCGTACTTTGGCGGCCGTTGCCATAGGGATCAGGGTGGAGGAAAATTAACACTGTCGCCAGTGGATCTGGTTGGCGCGAAACGAAAACGTTCTCGTAAGCCCGGGGGTGGTCCGTATGTTGGAAAAGGTTATGGGAAGAATTATCCTGCGCATCGTAAGGAACCGCTGGGGTTACACCGACGAGGAGCTGGCGGAGGCCAGGAAGCTCGGCCTGGTGGATGCCTTAGGCCTGCGGGACCTGGCCTACTGGATCAAGGCGGAGCCGATATGCTCCCGCCACTGCATGGGGCAGAACTACGAGGGGAGGCCCCTCTACTTCGACGCCATGGGGGGATTGATAAGGCGCAAGTCTCCCTCGAGCATCTGCATTCACGGCTTGTCCCAACTCTCCCCCCTCATCTATTCCTATTACGACCACATGCTTCGGGGAGAGGACCCCAACCGTATGATCTTCCATACCGTGGCCTGCACCGATCCGGGCCTGGAGTGGGGAGGGCTGGGAAGCTGCACCTTCCGCCTCAGTCGAGAGAGGATGCCCGTATTCGAGTTCGTGCTCCACAACATTC
>JACVJF010000128.1 GCA_015711855.1 Candidatus Solincola quzhuomuensis
GAAGCGTCGTCTGTATGGTCCGTTGGGGGGAGAGGGTTTACTCTCCGCTGATTCCGCGGGGGAGGGCGGATTTCCTCCTCGCCTTCGAGCTCCTGGAGGGAATGCGTTTCCTGGAATACCTCAAGGTCGGAGGCACGGCCGTGATCAACGACTACCGGCTGGACCCGCTCACGGTGTTGAGGGGTGACGCCGTCTATCCGGAGACATGCCTGGAGGCCATGACCTCCAGGGCCGGGAGGTCGATTATCCTAAAGGCCAGGGAGATGGCCGTTGAGGCCGGCAGCGCGCGGGCTCTGGGATCGGTGATGTTGGGGGCTCTTTCGGGCTTGCTGGATTTTCCCGTGGACGCCTGGGAGGAGACCATAAGGCGGCTGGCTCCTCCCAAGGCCCGACGGGCCAATGTGGCCGCCTTCCATCTGGGAAGAAAGGCTTCCCTGGAGGCGAAGAACGTCCCGCGAGGGTAAAAAGGCGCGGGCCAACCCGCGAGGCCGGCTTCTGAAAGGAAAGCTCAACATACCTGGATAAGCCGCCGATGGGTGATCTTTCGGGAGAGAGGAGAGACAATCCGCCGATGGGCAGAAAGCTGGAGACCTGTGAGTGGTCTCGCGGGAACACCTTCCATCACTGTCAGTTCGAGGACCTGCATCGCCTCCTGGAGCTGAAGCGCGAGTCGGGCTGGACGGTGAGCGTCTGCCTGCCCAGCATGAACGAAGCCTCCACCATTGGTCCTATCCTGGAAACCATCGTCCGGGATTTGATGGAGAGGATACCCCTGGTCGACCAGCTTTGCGTGGTGGACGGCGGCAGCAGCGACGGGACGCGGGAGGTGGCAAGGGCTGCGGGGGCGGAGGTCTTCCTGCAGGAGGAGATACTCCCGGGCCGGTTTCAACCCCTGGGTAAGGGGGATGCCCTGTGGAGGAGCCTGTACTGCCTGCGCGGTGACATCATCGTCTGGATGGATTCCGACATCCGCAATTTCCACCCCCGTTTCGCCTACGGAATCCTTGGTCCCCTCCTGACGTATCCCCACATCAAGTTCGTGAAGGGTTTCTACCAGCGCCCCATAAAAGCGGAACACCGTCTCCTACCCACCGGCGGTGGGCGGGTCACCGAGCTCGTAGCCCGGCCCCTGCTGAGCATGTTCTTTCCAGAACTCACCGCCCTGATCCAACCGCTCTCCGGCGAGTACGGAGGCCATCGCTCCCTCCTGGAGAGCATCCCTTTCTTCTCCGGTTACGGTGTGGAGATCGGAATGCTCATAGACATCTATACCCGTCACGGCATGGGGGTCATCGGGCAGGTTGACCTGGAGGAGAGGCAGCACCGCAACCAGACCCTACCCGCGTTGGGGAGGATGGCTTTCCAGGTCATGCAGGCGGTTTTCGTGCGCCTCCGCGAGGAGGGAAGGCTCTCCCTCCGGGATGACTACCAGGTGGTCATGACCCAGGTGGATTACCGCGACGGAGAGTATATCCTGGACAGGTGGTTCCTACCAGTCGAGGAAAGGCCGCCCATGGCCGAACTGGAGGAGTATCGGGCCCTTTTCGGGACCGGGGTTTGAGAAGCCTGAGGAAGGAAGGGCGGATTGCGGGCTGATGCGGTATGAAGGGTAAGAAAGAGACGCAGGACGCCTCACCCCTTGGGGACGCCGAGGTCGTGGAAAAGGCCCTGCTGGATTACGGTCCAAACCGACGCTGGCCCGATCTGAAGGAAACCCTGCGGGGAATAAGGGTTGTCTACACCGACCTCGACGGCACCATGATGGGTCCCGGAGGGTGCTTCTTCCGGAACGTGGCCGGCGAATACACCCTGCGCCCGGCGCGGGCCCTTCTGGGGGCTTTGCGCAGGGGGGTCGACGTGGTCATGGTCTCGGGGAGGAGCGGCCGACAGTTGAGGGAAGACGCCCGGCTCCTGGGGCTCAGCAACTACATCGCCGAGTTGGGAGCGGAGCTGGTCTATGACCTTGGAGAGACGGTGATCGTGAACGCCGGGGGCTTCGGGGAGGAATGTCCGGATCTCTACCGGGCCATCATGGAAAGCGGCGCCGTCGACTTTCTGCTCGCTGCCTACCGGGAACGTCTGGAGTTCCACACCCCGTGGTCGGAATGGCGTGATTGCACACCCATCTTCCGCGGCCTGGTGGACCTGGAGGAGGTGAATTCCGCCCTGAGGGATAGGTTTCCGGGATTGGTTCTCGTGGACAACGGGGTAATACCGCGGACTAGTCCCACTCTAAAGGTACCCCAAGTCCGCGCCTATCATCTGATGCCTTTGGGAGTGAGCAAGGAAAAGGCCGCCGCGGAGGACATGCGGCGCCGGGGTTTCCTCCGTTCGGAGACGATGGCCGTAGGCGATTCCGAGGCCGACCTGGCTTTCTGCGAGGTGGTGGGGGTCTTCTTCCTGGTGCGCAACGGACTGTTGGCCAACCCCCAGATGATACCCCGCATCGCGGACCTGCCCAACGTGGTGGTCACTGAGGGTTTCCTCAACGAGGGGTGGGCGGAGGCGGTGGAACTGGCCGTCCTCCGGGATGAGCTGCCGGCACTCGGATGAGTTCCGAGACGTTCTTCACCCCGTCGTTATCGCCTCTACCGGGCGATGATAGTTGGTTTTTACTTGTCCGGTGCGGCGAAACGGGACGGGGTCAACCTTTTCCCAGAAGGCGGCATGGAAAAGGCGGGAAGAGCACGGCGAAATCAAGTTTCCCAGATGATGCTTCCGCCGAAGCGAGTAGACGGCGTCGTCTTTAGTATCGAGGTAAAAAGGACGATAACATTTTAGATAAATGAGGTAAAGGTCGCCGTTCTCCCCGGAGGAGAAGGTCGTTTTCGGTTAAAGTTTCATCTCTACATGGCGTAAGGCCCGGGGCGCAAAGGCGGGACATCGAGGGGTGCGGCCTTGGATCTCAAAAAAAAGCTGGTTTTCTTTACCCGAATAATACGCATAACCGTTTACCTTTACGTCGTCTTGCAGTTCCTCGTATCCCGCAAGTCGCTTCCCGTGCACGAAGCCCTCCCCGCGGTGGTGGGGATGGGCGTATTCTACTTCATCATAGACCGGATGGTCTTCCGGTTGCCGGAGAAGAGATTTCGAATCGCCTGCCTTTGTCTTCTCCCCTTTGAGATGCTGCTCATATCCCTGCTCGTCTACTCCACGAGGTCCAACCCGGTTCCCGAGTTCGATTTCCTCTATGCCCTGACGGCGGTGAACGCGGCCCTCTGGTTCGGGATAAAAGAGGGGGTGGCCTTCGGGCTTCTGGGAAGCGCGCTTTACGTGATGGTCCTCCTCCTGTCCGGGCGGATGAACGGGACGGAGTCCCTGGCCCTTTTGGCCAGCAGGTGCGGCTTCACCCTGTTGGCCTCCTTTGTAATGGGCTTCATGTCGGAGTTCGCGGAGCGGGAGAACAGGGAGAAGGCGAGAAGAATGGTGGAGCTTACCGCCCTTTCCGGGTTCGCCACCATTTTCGATTCCTCGCTCAGCGAGGAAAAGGTTTACCTCAACCTCTGCGACGCCATATACCGCAGCATCAGCCCCGACGTGGTCCTCGTCTTCCGGCTCGATAAGGAGCGGGACCAACTGACGGTCTCCGCCGCGGCGGGGTTGAGCGAGGCGGAGGCGGCCATAGTCCTTCCCCGCGATTACGGCCTAATAGGCAAGGTCCTGGACCGTCGTGAGTCCATGATCATCAAGGACACGGACTTGGAATGGGGATACCGCCAGTTCCTGGAGAGCCACCGCATCCGTTCCGCGATCTATTCTCCTTTGAAGTGGAGGGACGAGATATACGGCGTGGCTTTCGCCGGAAACCAGACCAAGGACAGTTTCACCGAGAACGACCTAAACCTCATGTCCGCGCTTTCCGTGCAGGCGGCCCTCGCCGTGCACAACTCCCGCCTCTACGCCGACCTGGAGGACCGCATCGGCGAGCTGCACGCCATCTTCGAGATCGACAGGGCCATTACCTCGGCTATAGACCTGGAGACCGTTCTCCACCAGATCGTGGAGATGAGCATGGCCCTCCTCGGCGCCGAGACAAGCTCCATTATGCTTTTGGACGAGGAAACCCAGGAGCTGGTGATCGCCGCCGCACAGGGACTTTCGGAGGAGTATCTGAAGAAGGGGACCATAAAGGTGGGAGAGAGCATAGCCGGGAGGGTTATCCAGGAAGGAAAACCCATCGCCGTGTACGATTTATCCAAGGATTCCCGGCACGCTTATACCGAACAGGCCCGCATGGAAGGGCTTTGTTCCCTTCTCTCCGTACCGCTTAGCCTCAAGGACCGGGTAATCGGGGTCCTCAACCTATACACCAAGGAACCCCACCATTTTACCTCCCACGAGATAAACCTCTTCGCCAGCCTGGCCAGTCAGGCGGCCATCGCCATAGAGAACGCGCGCCTCTTCGAGAGCCTGGAGGAGATCTACATCGACGTGATAACCGCGCTGGCCTCGGCCATCGATGCCCGGGACGCCTACACGCACGGTCATTCCCAGAGGGTCACGGAATACGCGGTGGCCATCGCCGAGGAGATGGGCCTATCTCCGGCGGAAGTGGACATCATCCGCAACGCCTCCATCCTGCACGACGTGGGCAAAATAGGCATCAAGGAGAGGATCCTGAAGAAGCCGGGTCTACTAACCGAGGAGGAGAGGAGGGAGATGGAATATCATCCCTTCATCGGGACCCGTATTCTCCAGTCGGTCAAGTTGCTCGAACCGGTCATGCCCCTGGTCTACCACCACCACGAGAGATTTGATGGGACGGGGTATCCGGACGGTCTGAAGGGAGAGGAGATTCCCCTGGGGTCCCGGATCATCTCCGTTGCCGATGCCTTCGAATCCATGACCTCCGACCGACCTTATCGCAAGGCCATGCCTACGGAGGACGCGGTGGCCGAACTTCGGAGGTGGGCGGGCAAGCAGTTCGACCCGCGAGTGGTGGAGGCCTTCCTTAGGGTCCTGGAGAAGGGGAGGGTGGAGGTCCGGTGGAAGGAAAGCCGAGTGATATCCCTATCCGATCACATGGGCGGGCGGGCATGAGTTGAGTTTTGGGCCGGGCGGTTCTCCGGCCCTGAAATCGATGGTATGATGTCCGCATGAGGCTGTGGACCAGGATCCGGCAGTTCCTGTTCGGGAAGCGCTTTCTCTGTGATACCTGCGCTTTCGATTACCCGTCCGCTTGCTCGCGCCCGGAGCGCCCCAACGCCACTTCCTGCCCGGATTACCGCAAGAGGTTCTAAGGGTGAGCCGTATGCGGGGTTAATCCGCTTTCCCGTTGGCCGGCGGTCGCTGGTAAGGGTCAGCCCGGCCCCTTGCCGGACGTCTTGTGCGGTTTCCGTTTTCGGCGCGTGGCTTTGCGAGCGAAATGGCGTGTCGCGAGGGTCAGGAACGGTCGGTCGTGCTCGAGGGGTGCGGAAAACGGAAGGCATGGGATAATGGGGTTAAGGTATGTCGAATGAACGGACCGCCTTTACAGGCTGGTCAGGTAGCGCGGACCGAGGTAGACGTCCGCCTTCTCCATGGCCATCTCCACGGCGGCCAGCATCTTCTCCCGATCCTCCGGGAGATGTCCGTATATGGGGACGTAGTTGGAGACGTGGTCGGAGAGGAACCAAGCGTCCTCCAGCTCCAGCCGGCCGAGGAGGATCTGGAGCTCGCGCATGACCGTCTCGCCGGAGGCCTCCCGGAAGCGTCCCTCCTGAGCTTCGCGGAACAGGGGTGTGCCCGGTAGGAGGTAAAGGGTGCGGGGTCGTATAAAATGCGGCTGCATGGCGTTGAGCGCGCGGGCGGTGTTCTCCGCATGCTGACGCCACCGGTCCTCTCCCCCCAGCCCGAGGAGTATGTAGACGGATAGTAGGATCCCGGCTTCCTTAACCCGACGGGCAGCCACGACCATATCCCGGGAATCGACCCCCTTGTCCACGGCCTTAAGGATCTCGTCGTCGCCGCTCTCCAGGCCAAAATAGATGATGTCCAGCCCGGCCTCCTTCAGCTTCCGTAGCGCCTCCACCGATTTACCTTTAAGGAAGCGCCCCCCGCCGTAGGAGGAAATGCGCTCCACCTCCGGGAAGAGCCGGCGTATGTAGCGGAGGATGTCCGCCAGCTTGTCGCTGTTCATGGCGATGGTGTTCCCGTCGGCGAGGAAGACCGATTCCACGTGGCGGTAGACCAGGCGCGCCCGGCGCAGATCCGCCTTGACCTCCTCGGGGTCGCGCACACGGTACTTCTTCATCTTGTACATCCCGCAGAAGGCGCAGCGGTTGTGGGGGCACCCCAGGGTCACCTGCACGATGAGGCTACCCGCCTCGCACGGCGGCCGGTAAAGGGGCTCCTCGTAACGCATTATCTCCAACATATTCATATTATATTACGGCCTGCGGAGAATTTCGGTCTTCAGGATAAGGCCGAAAAACACGATAAAATTACGGAATCATAAGGGATAGAGCAGTCCCTGGGGTTACGGTTCGGTCCGTCTGATGTGTTAAAGGGGAGGGAAATGCAGGTCACAGAGGTATGTAGCGGATGTGGTGTGCCCACCTACATTTCTTCTCAGCACCTATGGCATCCCAGCGGGTTCATAGTGCAGCGCCTGGATACCAGGCACATCCTCATCTTCATCGAGGTGGACAACCTGAACACGCTGGCTCAAACCCTACAGGAAACCTTGGGCCCCGCCGTGGAGCGCATCGTGGTCAATACCCGCCGTAGAGCGGCTCGGGCCTACATGGAGCGCGTCATCCCCGACGTGTTGAAGGAACAGGTCCGCACCGG
>JACVJF010000129.1 GCA_015711855.1 Candidatus Solincola quzhuomuensis
TATGCTCGGAAAAAGGCCCGGCGGTGGGCGTCCCGTCCACGAGGAACACTTGGAGGAGGCAACACGGTTCCGGGATGTGGAACACGGTTCCGGTATATGCTCGGAAAAAGGCCCGGCGGTGGGCGTCCCGTCCACGAGGAACACTTGGAGGAGGCAACACGGTTCCGGGATGTGGAACACGGTTCCGGTATATGCTCGGAAAAAGGCCCGGCGGTGGGCGTCTTGGCGACGGCGGGAGAGGATGGCGGAACCCTTCTTCTTTCAAGGGCTGTCGACACAAACTCCTCCTCCGAAGGCGAAACCACCGGCGGCGTGGAAAAGTACCGTCAGCCGAGGTCAGCGTCAGGCACCGGGGGCGTCTCGATCACCGGGGGTCGCTCACCGGAACGCCCCGAGCCATCCCGCCCCCTCTCCGGCAACGTCGACGGAGGTGAGAGGATCGGAATACAAGGATGGAAGATTTTACCTAGTCGGTCTCCTGGGTGCCGCTAACGTCGAACGGAGGTGAGAGACTTGAAATACCGCAACCTCACGGTGGAGCGAAAGGGGCATGTGGCCTTGGTCACCCTCAACCGTCCGGAACGGGGGAACGCCCTCAGCGTGGAGATGATGCGCGAGCTGGAGGACGTTGCTCTGTCCTTCCGAGAGGACACGGAGACGCGAGTGGTGGTCTTCGCCGGGGCGGGAAGGCATTTCTGTGTGGGGATCGACCTGCGGGATCCGCAACATGCGGAATCCCTCTCCGCACCACTTCTCCTCCGGCAGCGCCTCTTCCAGGTGGGTCCCCGCATGATCCGCGCCTTGCGGGGAATGGACCAGGTGACCATCGCCGCGGTGAGCGGGGCGGCCATGGGGGGAGGAGCCTGCATCGCTTCCGCTCTGGACTTCCGAGTGGGAGCGGCGGACTGCCGGGTGGGATACCCGGAGAGCAGCCTGGCCATACCCTTGAGCTGGGTGAGCCTCCCCCTTTGCGTTCGACTGGTGGGTCCGGCCAGGGCCAAGCGTTGGCTGATGCTGGGGGAGAAGTTGGGCGCCGAGGTCCTCCTGCAATGGGGCTTCCTGGACGAGGTGGTCCCTTCGAGCGACCTCTTGGAGAGGGCGCTGGATATGGCGGAATCCTACGCCTCACGGGCCCCGGTGGCCGTGCAGATGATCAAGCGCAGCGTGAACGCCTTGGCGGGAGCCCTGGACGATTCCGTGATGCACATGGACAGCGATCAAGTGCTCCTGGCGCAGACCACCCGTGACTTCCGCGAAGCGGTCCAGGCCTTCCTGGAGAAACGCCGACCCGAATTCACCGGAGAATGACCTTCTCGCCCAGGCAACGAAAGCGGGCGCCGGAAAACCGCGCCCGCTTTCCTCTTCTCCTCACCCGGCGGCGCACGCCGGGTTCCGCCCGCCTCAATCCACGCCGAAGATGGCCACCGAGCACACGTTCTGCGTGGGCACACCGCCCAGGTTGTGGGTCAGCCCGAACTTGGGGTTTTTAACTGCCCGGTCCTCCGGCCAGCGACCCAGGAGCTGGTTGTACATCTCGTAGATCATGCGGATCCCCGAGGCCCCGATGGGGTGGCCGAAGCACTTCAGCCCCCCATCCGGCTGACAGGGTATCTGCCCGTCCAGGTCGAAGAATCCGCTGAGGATGTCCTCGGGCGCCCCGCCGGGAGGCGAGATGCCCAGGTCCTCCATGGTCACCAGCTCGGTGATGGAGAAGCAGTCGTGCACCTCCATCATGGAGATCTCCTTGCGCGGGTCCTTTATGCCCGCTTCCTCGTAGGCCTTGCGGGAGGCCGTCTGGGTGGTGATGATCCCCGCCCCGTCCCAGCGGGTGAACATGGCCTCCTCGCCGGAGCTCACCGAGATCTGCAGGGCCTTGACCTTGACCATGGGCTCGTTGGGCTTGAGCTTCTTGAAGACCTCCGGGGTACACACGATAGCCGCCGCCGAACCGTCGCTCACCCCGCAGCAGTCGAAGAGGCCCAGGGGGTAGGCCACCATGGGGGCCCCCATGATCTGCTCCTTGGTGACCGCCCGGCGCAGGTGGGCGCGGGGGTTCTTGGCCCCGTTCTGATGGCTCTTCCAGGAGACGTGGGTGATGGCCTCCTTGAGCTTGTCCATGGGGATCTTGTACTTGGCGGCGTAAGCCGTGGCCAGCTGGGCGAACATCCCCGGGGCGGTGGCGTTGGGTCCTATCAACACCGCCTCCTGCCCGAAGGCCGGGCTGTCGGGAAGGCCGCCGTATCCGGTGTCCTTGAGCTTCTCCACCCCGATGGCCAAGGCGATCTCGCAGGCGCCCGAGGCCACGGCGTAGGTGGCGCCGCGGAAAGCCTCCGTGCCCGAGGCGCAGAAGTTATCCACGCGGGTGAAGGGGATGAAGGGAGTGTGCAGGGCCCCGCTGGCGTAGGTGGCGCCCTTGCCTATGTTGATCTCGTCGATGTGGATGCCCAGCCAGGCGGCCTGGATATCCTTCTTCTCGATACCCGCGTCCTGCAGGGCCTCCGTGAGAGCCTCTATGAGGAGGTCGTCGGATCCGGCGTCCCAACGCTCCCCGAATTTGGTGCATCCCATGCCCAGGATGACCACCTTGTCCCGGATTCCCTCGGCCATCTCACTTCACCTCCCCCACCGCCGGTACGGCCTTCCAGAAGTAATTGGTGATGTCGCGCTTGGGGTCGTAGAACTTGATGCGGAAGCTGAACTCCACGGGCATGCCCACGGAAAGGTCCTCCACCGTGCAGTCGGTGAAGTCCATGAGGGTGCGGCCTCCGCCGTTGAAGTTCACGTTCCCGTAGATGGCGGGCGGATTGACCGAGGCGGCCAGCATGTCCCCGGTATAGGTGAAGACCGTCCCGCCCTTGTCCGCCAGGTATACGGGGTCCATCTCGTCCAGGGCTTGGCAGTCGGGATTGATGCACAAGCGCTGTGGCGGGTACTGCTGAGTCCCGCACTTGCGGCACTTGCTCCCCCAAAGCCCCAGGATGGCCTTGTGCTCTCGCCACACCAGAGACCAGCGGGTCTCCTTGTCCGTCTCCCCGCGGATACCGGTCTCCGCCGGCGCCATGCCCCTCCACACCAGGTACTTCTGGTAGTTGTCCAGGTCGGCACGCCGGGCCAGCCAGCGGGAGACGCCCCTCCCGTCCTGCATCTTTTTGATGTTGTCCGTGACCTCGAACCACAGGGCGTCGCATCCGCTTCCATAACTTACCAGGAGGATCTTCTCCCCCGGCCGGGCGTTCTCCAGGGCTGCGGCCAGCATGAGCAGGGGATGGGCGCTACCGGAGTCCCCCACCGTGGCCAGCATGTCGTCCTGGACCTTCTCCTGCTCCACCTGGAGGACCTTGTTGATGTTCTTGCGGGCCCCCCCGTAGTAGCAGGGATAGATTATCCTGTCGAAGTCGGAGGGGCTCAACCCGTATTTGGCGCACAGCCCCTGCACGGCCTGGGGTATGAACTGCTGGTATCCCACGTCCCGGATCCAGCGCTCCTCCCACATGCGGTCATACTTGGTGTTGGCTCCCCGCAGGTGGTCCACGAAGTCGTGGGAGACGGAGAAGGACCCCTTGTACTCGGCGATCACGTCCTGGTCGGAGACCATGATCGCCGCACCGGCGTCCCCGAAGACCATCTCCTGGGTGGAGGCCATCTTGCCCAGCCGGCAGTCGGCGGCGCAGACCACCGCCTTGCCCCCGTTGTAGCCCACGAACTCCAACGCGGAGAGCAGGGCGCTGGTGCCCGACTTCAGGGACCCAGCGAAGTCCGCGGAGCGGATCTCGTCCCGGGTTCCCAGGGCCCCGGCCACGATGTTGGCGTTCTGCCGTTCCCTGTAAGGTGCCGTTGTGGTAGCGAAGTAAACGGCGTCGATGCTCTGGCGATCCACCCCCCGCAGGCAGTCCATGCCCGCGGCCACGGCCATGGTGACGGAATCCTCGTCGAAGTTGGCGACGGCCTTTTCCCCCCGGGCGTTGGTGATGATCACCGGGTTCAGCCAACCCATGCTGCCGAAGATGATCATGCGGTTCAGCCGGTAGCGGGGAACGTAGCCGCCGAAGGAGCCGATCCCAACCATCTTTTCCTCCCTTCCCTCTTGCCTTTCTGCCGATGAAGCTTGACCCGTGCCGCGTGACGACATCGCTTCCCTCAGGCGAAGATTATCTGATGAAATCCGGGGTGCCTGGCCCTCAGCTCCCCGGTTATCTCTCGACGCTCCCCCTCGTCCTCCACTCGTTCGACCTCCGAGACCCAGAGGCCGTCCTCGTTCCTCTTGCCTCGCAGCTCCTTCAGATAACCCGGGACCATGATAAATCCCATACCCGCCCCTCCGCAGCAGGAAGTATCGGCGGCGGCGGCTTCCAGGAGGTAAAGCACCTCGCGGTCTTTGTATTTTAGCACGCCCTCCTCTAGAACCATATAGTATCCAGCGATACTTCTTATTTCCTCCCCGATGGGTTGGTGCACGTGCTGGGCCATCTCTCTTAGCACCTCCCTCGCCGATCAGATATTAAACTTATCCGCCCCTTCCGCCATTGACCTCCGGTAACCGGCGGCGCCTCCGCCTACCTCCGAGAGTGCCGGGTGAAACCTGGCCTCTGGACACTCTCGGTGCCACCGGGCCGTTTTCCGCAGCCCGCCGTTGAGCAGAGCACGATGGAGGCGGATGAGGGGACGATGGGAATATATCTCGGCCATGGCCACCAGCCAAAGGCATTCGCTAAGCGGCCGGTGTCCGCGGTAGACCATGAAGGGGAACCAAGCCCTTCGCCAGCCCACCTGCCATTTGGAAAATCCAGGAAGGTCCAATGCGGGTTTCCTCCTCTCCAGGGTGGGGTCCGGATCCCGTTCCAGGAGTCCCTCCTCTCGACACCGCTCGTAGAGTGCGGTGCCGGGATAAGGAAAGAAAACGGAGAGCAGGAACCAGTCCGGCTGGCATACCCGGTTCACGCGGACCGTCTCGCGAAAATCCGCGGGCGTCTCCCCGGGAAGGCCGATGAGGTTGTACATGCCCACCTGCAAGCCGTACTTCCGGGCGGTCCTCACGGTGCGGACGATGTCCTCGTTCGAATAGAGGCGATTGAGCACCTCGCGACGTATCCTCTCGCTTCCCGACTCCAGCCCGATGTTCACGAAGCGGAAGTTGCTCTCGGCGAAGGCGGCGAAGAGCTCCTCGTAATCCGCGTTGGGAGTGACCCTGAGGTTGGCCCCGAAAGCGATGGGGACCTCCAGTCGGGCGTTCAGTTCCCTGAGCTCGGCGCACAGCTCCAGTGCCCATTCCCGCTTGGCCCCCAGGGTTTCCACTTCCAGGTAGACCTCGGCGAAGGAGGGGTCTCGCTCCTTCATGGCCTCCAGTTCCCGGACGATGTTGCGGGGGCTTCTTACCCGGACGTACCTTCCCGGAGCCGCCTTTCTCAGGGCATGGTTGCAGCAGTAGGTGCAGCTGAAGGGACATCCCCGTCCCACCAGCACCGACGGACGAGAGGAGGGGTTGGCCACCCATGGCGTCCACATCTCCCGGTCGGGGAAGGGCAAGCCGTCGAGGTCCTCCAGAAAAGGACGGGGTGCGTTCCTCTCCACGGTGCCGTCCGGGCGCCTTATATAAAGGTTGGGAATCCCCGAGGGAAAAAGGCCTTTCTCCAGCTGTTCCACCAGCTCCAGGGTGGGATGTTCCCCCTCCCCCACGCAGACCGCGTCGAAGGGGGCCTCCTCCAGGCAGCGCTCGGGATTCAGGGAGGCGTGAGGCCCACCGAGGAGGAGAAAAACGTCCGGGTGGTTCTTCTTGGCCCTGGCCGCCACCCCGGAAAGGAAGAGGTACTCAGTATAGACGGCGGTAAAGCACACCAACCCCGGATTAAATCTCCTTATGTGTTCCTCCAGCAGGTGAGGCGTCTCCCGGCATAGGACCACCAAGGAGGTGCGGTGCCCGTACGCCTTGAGGAAAGCGGAGATGTAGGAGATGCCGAACTGGACGCGCTCCTGTATCTCCAGGGGTTTATCCGGCGAGTAGGCGTCCTCCTCGGAGTGGACGAAAAGAACGTTCATGACCGCCTCGTATCCTGGACCATCGCGGCGGAGGACCGGACAGCCGCCGCCTAGGGCTTAATTATTTATACCAGATGCGAGGTTGGGAGACCACACCCCGAGGCTCGGCCCACCTCGTCATTCCGCCGCCGCGGCGGGTGGGGTGAAGACCCTCTGGGCCAGCTCGCGGTCGAGCATCATGAGGGCGTGGCCGTCCTCTTTGACCAGTTCCAGCTGGTCCAAGATCTTCTGGGCAGAGGCCACCTCCTCCACCTGCTCCTTGACGAACCAGGCCAGGAAGTTGGCCGTGGCGTGATCCCTTTCCTCCTGGGCCAGGGTCATGAGGTCGTTGATGCGTTTGGTCACCAGCTTCTCGTGTTCGACCGTGGTCCGGAAG
>JACVJF010000130.1 GCA_015711855.1 Candidatus Solincola quzhuomuensis
GCGGCATTTCAGCCCAAGCGGTCTCCGGTGAAGGAGCCGCGGACCCCAAGAGCCACACCTCCGCCACTACACCATGTTATCCTTTCAAGAGATATCATTCTACCCTTCAAATCAGATGGTAGACCCCTTACAATAAATCTCGAGCCGGCGTAGCTCAGCAGGTAGAGCAGCTCACTCGTAATGAGCAGGTCAGGAGTTCGAGTCTCCTCGCCGGCTCCATGGAAGAACAGGTCGTAAGATATAAGGGATCGCCTTCCGGGCGAGTTTTTCGTACGCTCGCCCCAATAATTGCAGTCATTTACCACATTTTAGGCAGAGGTCATCACCCTTCGAATGAAATCCTCTCACGTCTTCCGAAAAATAAGACAACCACTGCATTTGGATCGGCTTCCCCTCCAAGGAGCGGGATCGTTGTTTATCTCCGTAACCACCCCTACTTTACTTCGGAGTCCCCCTCGTTCCTCAAGGGGTTGGAGACGGGCATCGGAAGGAAATCAACGCTCGTCTGAAGGAATGCGCTATGGCCCTCGATCCAAGAACAGGCGAAAGGGGCCAGGGCGTTTCCGCGCCCTGCCGAATCATGCGAATACCCACGAGTAAACGCCTTCTCGCGCAACTCCGTTCACCTCTTCCAAATCGCCGTTTACCCCTCTTGTGACCTCGCTGACGGCTTTCCGGTCAAGGGAGGGCATGGGGGCTCGATAAACGGCCCGGAGCAACTTTCGCAGCATTTTGTGAGCAAAGGAGGTAGAAAGATGGGAGGGAGAAAGAGGATCCTGGTAATGCCGGTGGCCGCGGCCCTGCTCCTGGTGTTCCTGCTCGGAGTCCCGGCCCAGGCCGCCAACCCGGAGAGCGTGAACGTCTCCGCCGCGGTGGCCGAGGCCCTGCGTCTGACGGTGAGTAAGAACACCGTGGACTTCGGGGGTTCCCTGCTTCCCGACGGCGGATCCGGTCTGGACGGGGTGTACACGGATACCCTGGTGGCCAGGGTCTCGGCCAACGTGCCGTGGAGATTGGAGGTGGACAAGGAGCAAGACCTCACGGACGGTGCCTACACCATACCTTCCAGCCGCCTGACCTTCACCTCGAACAGCGGCGACTATAGGGTGACGGCGACGCGGGGTACGGCCACGGAGTTCGGTACCGACGTTATGGTGGCCGAAGGCATACGTGGCCGGAACATCGCCGTCTCGGTGGATTACCGCATCGACATCGAGTGGGAGGACCCTCCGTCCACCTACACCGCCAACCACATCTATACGGTGGTAGCCCGGTAAGGGGTTCACCCACAAAAGTAAGGCTGCGAAAGTGGAGGGTCCGGTGAGCCGCCGGGCCCTCCGGCTTCTGGTCTTACGGCGCGGACGCTTCGACCCCTCTTGGGCGAAGTCCGGAGGGCGAACGAACCCCGGCGAGCTTAGATTCGGATGCGGTTAATCGGCGGCTTCATATGGAGGGGGGTTAACGAGGACGGCCGTGCCTCAACGGATACCCGGAAGGCCCCAGTAGGCCTTTCAAGCCAAGAGGACCGTCACCAGATCTGAAGTCGGTGATATCCCGGCGGGCCCTAAAAGGCGGAACAGGCTTAGGGAAGTACCCTTCCTCGAATCGAGCCAATATACGGATAAATCGGCCTAAAACGAAGAGAATAGAGGATACGTCCCATTACCGGTAAAGAGGTTTTTCTCCGAAGAAAGTTCCACGTTGTCGCGGACGGGAATGGAGAGCCGTCCTCGATCGGTCCCTTAGCGTTCCCGCTCGGGTCCAACCGTCGCCGGGCCTCGCCGTTTGTCACCGCTTCCCTCATAAACCATAATGTTTTCCAGCGACAAAATGCATCCGCCTCCTTCCGGGTTCACGGGTAAGAGGTGCGAGCGCCGTCCGGCGGGCGGAGGAGGGAGTCCATTGAGGCGAAAGAACGTAGAGGGATCGAAAGTGAGAGCGAGGCAGCGCGGCATCTCGGTGAACGGCAACCCTTTAAGCCGGTGTGCTCTTTTCCTCTCCATCGCCCTGGTCCTCACGCTTCTGCTCCCAGGGATACGGAAAGCGCATGCCCAGGATTTCGACCTTACCGTATCCCCGGCGAAGAAGGAGCTTACCGCCGTGCCCGGAGAGAGGCTGGATTTCACCATCACTCTCGTCAATAGCGCCGATAGGGACCTGGACCTCTTGGTCTATCCTATGGACTTCTTCATCAAACCGGACAACAGCTACGAGTTCCACGAACCCGGCTACTACACCTATTCCTGTTCACGATGGATAGAGGTGCCACGCGATCGCCTGACCATCCCTGCGCGTTCCCAGCACGAGGAGCCTTTCTCCCTGGTGGTCCCCGCCGACGCCGAGCCCGGCGGGCATTACTCGGTGCTCTTTTTCCAGGATGCCTCGGAGCCGCCTCCCGGGATGGGGGTCAAGCCCACCTACCGCATAGGGTCGCTCATCCTGGTCACGGTACCCGGTGACATCGTACGCAGCGCCGAGATCCGGTCCCTTACCGTGGAAAGCGACTTCCTCTCCCTATGGGGACCTCCCAAGGGGGGAGAGGCTGTGGGGTGGCCGGCAAGGAACATGCGCTACCACCTGGAGGTGGAAAACACCGGGAACGTGCACCTAACCCTTCAAGCCCAGCTGACCTATCGCGCCCGGTTGGGGCTCGGCTCCGGGTCCTTGGACCTCGGGGAGATCACCATCCTCCCTGGGACGGTGCGCCAATTCGAGGGATGCCTGCCCTCCCCTCCCGCCCTGGGGTACTACAGGGTGGAAGCGGTCGTCAGATACGGTCCGGACATGTACACCTTCGACGCGGAGAAGCGCATCCGTGGCGGATTCTGGGTGGTACCCCTGATCTGGATTGCCCTCGCCCTCTTTTTGCTGGTGGGTTCCGGCTACCTGATACGTTTCCTGCGTGGACGCTTCCGCATAAGCCTTAAGGTGACTCGCAGATAGGCCCGCCTTCCTCGCCGACATCTTCCTCGCCAAGCCCGCGGAAAAGGAGGAGGGTTTGCGTCTCATCCCCTTTATTTTCGTGGACGCCCCTTCCCGTTTAGGTCGGGGAAACGGATAAAAAGTGTTCCTTGACGCGGCGGCAAAGATTGGGCAATTGAATTCGAGCATAGGTTTCGTAAGAACCGACGTGAAAAGCGGTCCTTCTCGACGCGGTAGTGAGAATGCCCGCACTTTTAGATCTCCAAACGTAGATATATGGGAAGAAAGATAAGGAAGGGAGGCTGGACTGCCGGTCGCCGGTAGTCGGCCGGTTTCGAGGAGCGCAGGGAAGGCCGAGCCTTAGAGTCCTTTAAGGGATGCAGAAAGTGGAGATGTGCACCCTTGCTGAAAGGCCATAGCGAGGAACCCGACCTCTCCCAGGTGGCATTGGGGAGTTGCTCGTGAGCTCCCCTTCGACCTGTACGCCGACGTGGGGACGGTGGAGTCCTTCGACGTGGCCCCAGCGCCGCCTCGACGGCCAGGGGGCAGGCTCAAGACGGCGGCGAGGAAAATAACCGGAAGGAAGGCGGAGAAAATTTTCCCAAGCCGGAGATTGTTATCTTTTATGCGGCGGGGGAAGCGATGGAAGTATAACTTGAAGGAAGGCAGAGAAAATTTTCCCGAAACTCGTCCGCGTTTCCCGGCTTTCCTTTTCTCCGCAACTCCCGCGGATATCTATTTCACACTCTCCCTTACAGCACCGGGCGACTTGCTCCCCTTCAGCCGACGGTGCGGAAATCGCCTTCCGGAATCGGTAAGTCTTCCCATCGCCCTTTCTTGCTTTGTGCCCTTCCCGGCGTGCCCTGGAACGCCGGCTTGGAAGGGGCTAATATGTGGGTCGAGAAGAAGGGGCGCGTCTTATCTTGGTGGGGTTCAGGGATCCCTTGGCCCAGGGATCCGTAGTCTGCGGCGGAAGCGGTTATATCTCTACGGTAAACCTCTCCCGAAAACGGTATGTTTGTCCGCTTGCGTTCTCGACATGCCCGTGAACATGGACGCTCAAGACCAAGCCGAGCTTGGGCGGCGAATTGTTAAACGCCAAAATGGAAAGCCGGCAAAAAGGAGTCCGCGAGGCTCCGTACGCGAAGGGATTAGTGTTCGGCCGTGACGCTTGCCCACGGCGTCATGAGGGTGCGGATTATTTAGTGGCGCAACTTTTCCCGGCCCCCGCAGGTGGAGAAGGTGTGCGTCCGCTTCAAAACCCCTCTTCGCGCGCACGTGCTGCACGGAACGTCGAAGCCCCCACGCCTATAAAGAAACCCGGAAAAGCCGCACTCGGGGCGGTTCTCGGATACGACGACCGCGCCCTTGCCCCTGCAGGTGGGAGAGATCGCGTAGGCCGCACCTAAGCTTACGGTGAGCGCCACCACGGTTCCTTTCTTCTAGAGGGCACCGAGCGCGGGCTCCGAGGCGCAGATCAGGTCGGAAAGGACGGACTTGTGCTTAGCGAAATGGAGGCTGCGCTGCAGCCCCAATCCACGAAGGGGGATATCGCCCCTCCCTCAGGCTTTCGTACCGGGCGGGGAAGGGTCACGAGCCCGGACTCTTGTCGATTTCCTAATCGATCGCCGTTCACCCTTCCACCGTCTCTCCCGTCGAGGGGACGATGCGGATAACATGTCCGACGGGGATGGCGTCATGAATTTTCTTCCTCGAAGGAAGCCACGCATTACCCCCGTACGGAGAGGGGCCTCAGTTCATCCCACGCTCATTCCGACGGCCTTAGTAATGCAGGCGGTGGACGTTTCCGGCGCCGATCTTGCGCACCCGTAAAAGACGAGTGGCGGCGAAAAAGAATCGATACGGTAGGGTTATACTCCCACCTCCTTGTCCGCAAATCCGCCCCTCGCTCATTTACGTCCACTCTTGCCCCCGCGGAGTTCCCGGGTAATAGCCGTCCGCTCTCCACTCCGACGCTAGATCTCTCCGACGACGATCAGAATATCTGTCTTGTTTCGTTTGATCGCGAGTCGAGTAAAGCGGCCGACCTCGCCTCCAGAAGCTCATATCTTTCGGAGGGCGCGGCGGTAAAGCCGAGTTCGATCTGATAGAATCTTGCTGTTCTTGGTCTTCGAGGCGAACGGCCGAGCCGGTACGCTCACCTCAAGCACGTTTATTGAAGGCGGCCTGGAGGTCACCGGGCGGACGTCCGGATGAGGGGGGATAAGGTTATGCGCCCCGTCCTGTTCCACATAGGCTCCTACTCGGTGTATTCCTACGGAGTCTTCCTCTTCCTGGCCTTCCTGGTGGGGGTCGCAGTAGCCGGCCGGGAGATGAGAAACAAGGGCCTCGACGCCACAGCCGTCTACGCCGTTGGTGCGGTGGCGGCCGTGTCCGGGGTTATAGGGGCCCGCCTCTTCTATATCCTCGGTCATTGGGGTGAATTCTCCGGGAAGTGGTCTTCCGTGCTCGACGTCAACATGCGGGGCCTGGTCTTCTACGGCGGACTCGCCCTGGCCGTCCCCGCCTGCGCGCTTACGGTGAAGAAGATGGGGCTTCCGGTGGGAAAGGTGGCCGATGCCGTGGGGCTTACCTTGCCCTTGTCCCTGGCCGTGGCCCGGGTGGGATGCTTCCTCAACGGTTGCTGCGGAGGGAAGCCGTCCGGACTCCCCTGGGCGGTGACCTTCCCGGGTTCCTCCACCTCCGTGCACCCCACCCAAATTTACGAGTTGATCCTGGACCTAATCCTTTTCCTCTTTCTGTTTTTCCGAAGAAGGAAAATGGTCAGGGATTGGGATCTCTTCCTGCTGGCCTTGGGTGGATACGGCGCGTTGCGCTTCCTCAACGAGTTCTTCCGCTATCATGCCAAGCCTTCATCTGGGTTATTTTTCCAAACAATAAGCGGTGCGGCAGCACTGCTTTTCCTAACCACGACGTGGTATCGCGAGAGGGGAGCGAAAGGTCGTATGGCGGCGGGCGGGCCTACCCCAGGCTCGTGGCGGAAGGCGGCGGGAGAAGCGGAAGACCCGGGCATATCGCCGAGCGGGGACCCAGGCGGAAACGCGGCGGAAGGGATCTCGCCGTTGCCGGGAGGATGAGCCCGGGGTCGAAAGGCGGATAAGGGAAAAATTGGCTGGCGGATGACGAAGAGGCCGTGAGGTTTCAGACGAGAGGGGAAAGATACTGGCTATGACGGACAAGCCCGTGGACGGAGAATGTCTTTTCCGTGAAGAACAGCGCTTCCGCCAATGGTGGATCTATCCGGTGGTCCTGGGGCCGGCTGGGTTTGCCTGGTGCGCCTTTTTGCGGGAGGTGGTGATGCGCCGACCCAGGAGCGGGCGCCCCGCTCCCCAATGGTTGACGGTCCTCACCTGGCTTCTTGCGGGCATCGGTCTCCCCTGGCTTTTACTATCTGCTCGCCTGGTGGTGGAGGTTAGGGAAGACGGTCTTTACTACCGCTACCGTCCCTTTCACCGGAGATG
>JACVJF010000131.1 GCA_015711855.1 Candidatus Solincola quzhuomuensis
GTCCATAGAACCCCATAGTCACAAACGCCACCTTGCCCGTTCCCCCCACTTCTGCCGGTGGGTTGAAGATCAAGATGTATTCGTCGAATCCCGGACCCGTGTACCCTTCCGGGAAGTACCATGTCCGCGAGCCCACCCCCTGGCTCCCGTAGGCCTGCGCCCTTTCGCCTCCAACCAGGCGAGTCAATACCGTTATCCCCAGCACGCTCCCCGCCAGGAGAAGACAGGCCAGGAACGCGGCCAGCAAGACCTTCCTCGGGTTCACCACCACGACCTTCAACTCGTTACCTCCTTCCGCATCATCCACGGGCTTTTCGCTGCCCATATCTTCTCGTTTCCGAGGTGAGATCAATCCTTCTCGTGAGCATGCGGGCTGATCCCACACCCGTTTCACCGCCTCATGTCTCCTCCAGAGCCCAGCGGGAGCTACCCGGACAACCGGTCATCACCCCACCTTCCCCGCCACTCTCACAAGAGACGGCCCCTCTGCATATCCGATAAGACCCCTCGCGGCGGTCTTGGCGGTATCCCGGGGAATCCGATATGGGAAAATATACCAGGCCATGTCCATCCTCCGAGTCTCACCCGCCTCACCTGCAAGTCGTCGGCTCAGTAAAGAGTGATGTAGCGCGTTGTCTTGGCGCTCGCTCCCGCATCGTCCGTCACCGTCAAGGTGACGGCCAATCTCACGGGGATGATGTTGCTCTCGAAAACGTGACGGAAGATCACCTCGCTGCCCCCACAGCTCCACTGGTAGGAGACGATGTGCCCATCCGGATCGTAGCTACCCGAGGCGTCCAGAAGTACCGACAGCGGAGATTCCCCTTCGGAAGGGCTGACGGTGAAGGTTGCTATGGGGGGCCGGTTCTCGGGAGCATTCATCTG
The DNA here is from genome assembly GCA_015711855.1 of Candidatus Solincola quzhuomuensis. GTDB lineage: Bacteria > Actinomycetota > Geothermincolia > Geothermincolales > RBG-13-55-18 > Solincola_A > Solincola_A quzhuomuensis. The sequence continues at coordinate 886 of JACVJF010000131.1, forward strand.
ACCCCCCCGGTTGACCTCCTCCAAGTCATCCCCTTCCGCCATTCCGGACCCCTTTCCGGTAACCTCAAGCGCAGCGCTTACGGCACCGCCCGTTCCGTCCGACTCCGCCGCGCAGGAATCCGTCACCTCTCCACGGGTTTCCACTCCCGGTTCATCCTCCAGGTATAGGCTCCTCATCTCCCGGACGCCTTGTGCGGTCGCTCCGCCTCCTAACTCCGATCCTCCGGAGCGAAAAGCCGCCGACGTTTGCCCTCGACCGCTCCCGGCCACCATAAAAAGCACGATCCCCAAAACGACAAAGACGCTAAGAATCGTGAGGGCTGCACGCTTGATGGCCTTCGTGTCCCTCTTTGAGGTCGTGCGGTAACGAGGGAATCGCAACCAGACGTGTTTTCTCCTGAGGTTAACTACATCCGACTCCCCCTTATGGACGGCGCGCTCTCCATGATCTGAGGATCCGGCTCCGAACACGCTTTCATCATCCGTGTCGAGGTATAACTCACTATACCCCTCCTCCGAATAGTCGTGGATTTCCGAGCGAGGACCCGAGCGGGCGGCCTCCGCTCCGGCCAACAGCCTCTCCCGGAGTTGCGCAGCCCTCGGCCGCTCCTCTTCCATCACGCATCCCGTGCAAGCTTTAGCGAACAACTGCACGACCTCGAACAATGGCGAAGAACCGCCGTCGGATGCCCTCTCCAGGAGCTTCTCGGCCAGACGTCCCACAGCGTAGACATCCGCTTCCGGACCGGGGAATCCCCCGTCCATCACTACAGGTGGGAGGTAGGAATAATCCGGCGAGCTCACCAGTTCCAGTAAGTCATGGAAGAACTCCGGCCGCAGGGCCGGGTCCTTGAGGGTTATTTCCCGACGCGGAAGATAGAATATGTTCCTTGGCTCGAGGAAAAGGTGGACGAAACCCGCGCGGTGCAGGTCGTCAAGAGCCGCAAGCAACCTTTCGAGGATGTGCAGGATCTCCTCGCAGGTGAGGGCGTGACGCATGCGAACATAATTTTCCAGTGAGGGCTCCCCCAGCTCGGGAAAAGCCAAATAATAACCGCCGTCCTCATCCAGGATCCCGCCCTCCATGGGCAGCAATATACCCCTCACCCCGCATTCCGAAAGCAGGTTGCAGGCTTTATGATACTCAAGCCCCAGTATGCCCAGCCGGTCACTCACTTTGAGGACGAGACGACGCCCGTCGAGGGTGTCCTCCACGATGTAGGTGAAGGCCACCCCGTTGCTCCCCCGGGTCTTGAGAAGGGAAAACCTCTCGGCGATGATATCTCCGCCCATGAACCCCGTACCCCCGATTCGACGTTCGTTCCGCCGCACAGGGCGCAAGCGGGAACATACTAATACGGATGGTTTAAATTTGTCAAGATGTATAAGTTAAACAACTTATGGCGGGATTGGACGAGGATGGTTGGTTGGATATATTATACAATACCGTTTCAAGCGGACAAGCGCTCATCCGGCAAGGACATCATCCCTTGGACATTGCCTCATCCGGCAACAAAATGCGGATCGATGTCCCCGCACTTTTAAATCGCTTGCGAGGCCCTAAAGGGAGAAGGGCTCGAAGCGGTCGGCGGCGGCCTTGCATACGGGGCATTCCCGGGGAGGCTTTTCCCGGGCGGCCAGGTAGCCGCAGACCCGGCACCGCCAGACGGGTACTCTTTCCCCTCCCGGAGGGGGGAAGGGCTCGAAGCGGTCGGCGGCGGCCTTGCATACGGGGCATTCCCGGGGAGGCTTTTCCCGGGCGGCCAGGTAGCCGCAGACCCGGCACCGCCAGACGGGCAGGACCGCTGTGGGAGCCGGCTTCTTGGTCGCCTCACGCCTCCGCTCCAATTCCTCGGGATCCGGCCTCCTCTCCGGGACCTGGCCCCCCACCTCTATCTTGCCTTCCAGGACCTCCTGGGTGACGTACAGTCCTCAATAGCACTGCCCGTACTCGTCCAGGTCCGCGTCCCGGTAGTCGCAGGGGCAGATGATATCCAGGTCCTTCTCCCGGTCTCCCTCTCCCAGGCGGCAGGGGCAGAGCATGTAGCCGTAGCGCTCCCGGTTGCGGTAGAGGCCGTCCACCAGCATGAGGGTGAACTCCCGGTCCGGGTTCAGGTGATAGCCGGCCGACTCCGCGTCTTCCTGGAGTTTTCTGTATAGTTCGAGCACCTCCGCAGGGTATTCCGCCATCAAAGAAGCACCTCCCGGTAACGGTCCTCGTTGAAGCCGGCGATGACCTCCTCCCCGTCCACCACCAGGGTGGGGAAGGTGCGCCGGGGGTTGCGCTTCTTGACCTCCTCAAAGACCTCCCTCTGGGCATCGCCTTCCAGAAGGTCCACGTACACATACCGGTAGGTTAGCTTGTTCTCCTCCAGGAAGTTGCGCGCCTTGCGGCACCATCCGCAGGTGGACAGGGCAAAGAGCAGAAGGTCGTGGTCTTCCTTCTCGCCCTTGACCGTCTCCAAGTACTCGTCCATCCCTCAACTCCTTTCCCCAACTTAACCATCGAGAATAATATTCCCGCGCTTTCTCCCCTTAAACTTCTTCCGCGGCCGGCCGTAAGAATTCACATCTCCTCTTGCGAGTATGTCCAGCGCCGCGGGTTTTCACACCCCGGACGGCCGCCCGCTCGCTGGGTATCAAGGAGAGCGCCGGAGGCCAACGTGCGCTATAAGCCCCGCGGGGGTGAGAACGGGGTGACTAATCGGTCAAAAGGAACGACCCCCTCCTTATCAGGCCAAAATCATCTATTTATGCGCCTTTTTGCATCAAAAACCTTTTCGGTTTCAAAACGATCCGAGACGTGTTATAATTTCAAAGCGACACCGTATCGGATGGTTTGTCTCCACAGGCGAGGAGGGAGGGCGATGAGCGAGCTCCTGAAGAGTCTGGGTCGGGCGTTGGGCAAGATGGCCAACAACGAGAGCCTGCTTTCCGGGATAATGTCCGGCATCGATCCCCGGGTGGTGGCCCGGGCAGTCAACGAGAACGGCCGGCTTATAAGCGAGACCCTGAAGCATCTCGAACCTGAGGCCTTGGCCAGCATCATAAACGACAACCCCGACTTCCTGGCCAAGCTGATGAAGAGCCTGGACGCCAAGGCTCTTTCCAAGGCACTGAACAAGAATCAGCGCTTCCTGGTCCAGTTCGTGGAGAACATGGACCCCAACCTGCTTCCCAGGATGGCCAACACCCTTTTGAACAAGATCCGCAAGGCCTCCTATCGTCCGGGGCTTGCCCCGCTCGACGAGATGAGGGAAAGCGCCTGAAGCGAGCGCGAAAATCCACGCTTTCGGCCCTAACGAAGCCGATCAGTACCTCTTGAGACGTGGCCGGGGACCGAACGGCGGCCGGTTTCCGGCGGTACGCCCTTTCTCCCTTCCTGGAGAACGGAGTTGACGGATATGCCGGCGGCGCGGTAGTCCTTGCTTGTGGGGGTACAAGACCGTGAGGATCCGGGGATGCTTGGCGAGGAGAGCTGCTGCGGCGGGAGCCGACATGTCGAAGTACAACTGTTGTATTATAGGGCGGGAATAGGCGAAGGAGAGGGAATGACCCCGGCCTCTTCCCGCTGGCCCGCGGCGGTTTTCGCGGACTCAAACGAGACTCTTTAAAGACGGATGGGCGGTCGCCGCCACCTGAGGCCGCGAATAAAAACCGACGAGGAAAAAGTTGGTCGAGGAGCGGAGTGGGCGGTCGTTCGAACCTACCTCGACGGGAAGGAGGGCTAAGACAGTGGGCTCGGAGGTACTGGAGAAATTCCGTCCTCTCTTCCAACCCAGAAGCATCGCGGTGATCGGGGCCACGGACAATCCCTTCAAGCTGGGGTACCATGCCCTGGCCGCCGTGACCTCCACGGGATACGCAGGAGAAGTATACCCGGTCAACCCTCATGCCGAGGCGACCATACAGGGGATAAAGGCCTACCGCTCCATTACCGAGCTCCCCCACGGGATTGACCTGTACGTCTACGCCGTGCCCGAGGTGCAGGTGCTCTCCTCGGTGCGCGAAGCGGTGGAGAGGGGCGGGCGGGCGGGGGTCATCTTCGCCGGCGGCTTCCGGGAGACGGGCGAGGAGGGCAGGAGGCTCCAGGAGGAGTTGGTGCGCATCGCCGACTCCGGGGGGATGAAGCTCATCGGTCCCAATTGCATCGGCGTCCTCAACGCCAAGGACGGTGTCAACGCCACCTTCGCCAGCCCCCTGGCCTGGTTCCCCAAAGGCGACGTCTCCGTGGTCAGCCAAAGCGGGGGGATGGGCAATTGCATACTAAACGAGCTCATGGACGAGCGGGTAGGCATCGCTAAATTCGTGAGCATCGGCAACCGGGCCAACGTGGAGTTCGCGGACATGGTGGAATACTTGGCCGAGGATCCGGACACCGCGGTGATCTGCCTGTTCATCGAGGGCCTGGACCGGGGAGACGACTTCCTCCGTCGGGCGCGGGAGGCGGCACGAAAGAAGCCGGTGATCGTCTACAACCGGGGCTTCACCGAGAGCTCCTCCCGTACCGCCCTTTCCCACACCGGCTCCGTGGCTAGTTCGGAGGCGGTATATCGGGGAGCTTTCGCTCAAGCCGGCCTGCTGCAGGTGGAGTCGGCAAGTGAGATGGCCTGCCTGGCCAAGGCCCTCTCCATGGGAGGCGTTCCGCGGGGGAGCGGTGTCTTCATCTCCACCCACACCGCGGGGCCGGTCATCGCCATAACCGACATATGCGAGCGGGGCGGGGTGCGTTTCCCTCCCCTCCGCCCGGATATCGCCCGGGCCATCCAGGAGTTCATCCCCCGGCACGCCTTGGCCGACAACCCCTTGGACATGTTCGCCTTCGCCTGGACGGACAACTCCCTCTACCTGCGGGCTGCCGACCTGGCCCTGCGTCAAGAGGACATCCACTGCGCGGTTGCCGTCTTCGTCACCGGAGCGGGTGCAGGCCCCACTTTCCCGGCGCGGGAGTACGCCGAGATAGGGAAGAAACACGGCAAGCCGGTCTTCCTCTGCCTGGTGGCCCCGGCCATCCTTTCCCAAGAAATGGAGGATGCCCAGAAGGCGGGGGTGATCGCCTACAACACTCCGGAGAAGGTGGGGCGGGCGCTGGTAAACCTGAAGCGCTTGTCGGGCTTGAGAAATTCATGATGCCGGGAAGACGGGTCTTATGGTTTTTCGACAAGCGTTTGGCGGACGCTTTCACGACCGCACGCCGCAAGCGAGGGAAGCCGTAAGAACCTGCCCGTGATTCATTATGTCGGCCCCAACCATATCCCTCCAAGGGGTATATTATATACTTGACCTTTGGACTTGCTTTTCGGGAAATACGCCGCAAAACGGCGGCCTTCGGAAAGACGGGTGAAAACCATGCAAGAGAACGATTATCCCAAGCTGCGCAGGTTGGAGGCCTTTCCCGCCAGGCAGCAGGGGAGGGACGTGGTGGCGCTGCGCGATCCTCAGGGATACGC
>JACVJF010000132.1 GCA_015711855.1 Candidatus Solincola quzhuomuensis
CCGGGCCACCGAGGAGGAGCTCATCACCCACTACTTCTCCCATCCCTACTGCCCCAAGGAGAACGCCTTCGTGGAGCGCAAGATCCAGACCACCAAGTACGAGCTCTGGGCCTTCCGGGAGGGATATACGGTGGAGGAGCTCAACGAGATACTGGACGAGTGGAACTACGTGTACAATTACATTCGTCCCCACCAGAGCCTGGGATATCTCACTCCTATGGAGTTCCTGAACGCCTGGATGGAGGGATGCAAGGATAGGGGCGAGGTGTTCACCATGTAGTGAACCAGCACACGGGTTTGCCGGCCGCTCCGGCCGCGGATTATCATGTAGAAGAGGTTTGTGAGGTAAGCAGGAAACCGGCAAGAGGGCATGGAAAAGCGCTCTTCCGGAAAAAGGCCAGAGGGAGGCGTGTCGCGCGGTAGCGTTTGGAGACCTGGAGGCGGTGATGAACACCAAGGAGCTGAGGACCTTCGCCAGGAGTAAGGTCTTGACCAGCGTAGAGAAGAGAGCCGGAAGGCAGATAGACCGTAAGTTATGGAAAAAGATGGCAGATATGGGCATCCTGGGGATGGTCGTGGACGCCGAATACGGAGGCGGGGCACAAGGGGTGAAGGAATTCGTGGAGTGCCTGGCCATCCTCTGCGGGGAGGGGCAGGATCTCGGCCTGGCCCTAAGTGTCCTGGACCACGTCATGCTCTGCGCTTATCCGCTGCAGGTCTTCGCCTCCGGGGATCTCAAGAGGAACTACCTGCCCGCTCTCTGCCGGGGCGAACTGATCGGTGCGGCGGCCGTCTCCGAGCAGGGAAGCGGTGCCGACCCCGCGCGGATACGCACCCGGGCGGAGAAGGTCGTCGACGGCTACCTGATCACGGGGGAGAAGGGTCCGGTGACCAACGCTCCTTCCGCCGACCTCTTCCTGGTGGTGGCCAGCACGGACCCAGCTGCGGGCAAGAAAGGCCTTTCCGCTTTCTTGGTCGGGAGGGGAGAAGGGGTCCGGACGGAGGAGGTCGAGCTGGGATTTCTTTCCACCGCCCCGCACGGGAAGCTGGTCCTGCAGAACGTCTGGGTTCCGGGGGACCGCCTGGTGGGCGAGGAGGGTTGGGGACACGAGCGCATCTCGCGCTCCCTTTTCCTGTGGGAGAGGGCGGCCCTCATCCCGGTGTTGTTGTCCTTCATGGAACGCTGGCATCACCTGCTGATATCCCCGTTGGACCCCGCGGAAATCTCTCCCGACGTCCGGGCCCTGCTGGCCCAGAGGAAGGTCGAGTTGACGGCTTATAGAGTTTTGGGGGACCGTCTTCTGGAGCTCACCTTCGGGGACGAGGAGGGGGGGAGGGAGCGCCTGGAATTGCTCCTTTTCTTCGGAAAGGCCCTTCCGGCCTGGGTGGAGTCCATGCGGGCCGTTCTGGAGGAAACCCGCATACCCCTGGACGAGAGCGCCGAGCGCATGCTCCGGGACCTTCGTCTACTCGAGGTGGGCAAGTCGGTTCTAGACTGGCAGCTGCAGAACCTCTTCTAGGGAGAACGTGCCCGGCGCCGTCCTTGTCGCGGTGGGTCTCCTCGCGGCGGAACGCATCCTCTCGACGGATCCTCTCCCCACTCGGAACGTGTCCAGGGCCGGATGCCCTGCTGACAGCGGTCCTTAATCGCGGTCAACGCATACTCCTACCGGATGTACTATGATAGCTTTGGAGGATAGAAGACGTAAATGTTGCTGCGTTAAAGGGACGGGGCTCTTGCGGGAGCCGAGCCGGGAGGTGAGAAAGGTGAGGGAGAGCGAGGTGGTGACCCCGGACCGCATTTGGCGGCCCTCGGAAAGACTCTCCCCGCGGGTGAGGAGGCTGCGGGAGGAATATTATTCCATCGAGAAAAGACCCTATTTTCGCAACGAGGTCCTTCCCTTCACCACGGGTACGGACTGGGACGAGGTCTGGTCGCCGGTCAACTGGGGTATAATACCCGAACTGGTGCCCTTTATGGGTGACTTCGCCGAGTCCTTGAAAGTCCTGGCCCGCAAGGTGGAGCTTCCGAAGGGCTTCTGGGAGAAGCCCCTCATACTTCGCCGGGCCCTCTTCTTCCGCGAGGTCTGTCGTGGCCATCTCCCGGTGAACATCCTGGAGGGCGAACTGATCGTGGGCGGCCACTTCAACACCGCCCTCTCCAAGTGCCATAACCGCAAAGAGGGAAGGCGCTGGAGAAAGGCCGTGGACGATTGGTGGAAGGGGTGCAAGGAGATAAACGAACTGGGGATCGGGAACACGGGGGCCGTCCCCGGACACCTCATCCCCGACTACCCGAGGGTACTCCGCGAGGGCCTGCGGGGAATCTGCGAGGATCTGAAGCGCAGGCGCGACGAGGTAGACGACCCCGGCCACCGGGATTTCCTGGAAGCTCTGATCGTGGCTTGTGAGGGGGCTCGCGATCTCGCCCTGCGCTACGCCGAGGAAGCGGAAAGGCTGGCGGAGGAGGAAAAAGACGCGGCCCGGGCGGCGGAGCTTCGGGAGATAGCCCGCATATGCCGCAAGGTCCCCTGGGAACCGGCGGAAACCTTTCACGAGGCGGTACAATCCATATGGTTCGCCCACATGCTGGTGATGGCCGCCGAGTCCTACCCCGGGGCGGGCCTCTCCCACGGCCGTTTCGACCAGTACATGTATCCTTACTACAAGAAGGATCTGGAAGAAGGTCGGCTCACCCGCGAGGCGGCCAAGGAGATCCTGCAGTGCTACTGGGTAAAGCACAATTACGCCTACGACTTCCAGTGGAGGGTGCTCAGCAACCAGGGCATCAACTCCGGGTTCGGGCAGCTCATGACCCTGGGGGGTATCGACGCCGAGGGCAAGGACGCCTCCAATGAGCTCACCTGGCTGCTCCTGGAGGTCATCGAGGAGATGAACATGCTGGAGCCCAAGCCCAACATACGCCTGCATGCGGGGACTCCGGAACCCCTGCTGCGGCGGGTGGCGGAGATGATCGCCCGGACCCAGGGTTCCCCATTCCTCATGAACTTCGACGAGAACTCCATGCGCGGACTGCAGTGGCAGGGCCTACCCAAAGAGCGCCTGTGGGACTACGCCCCCGTGGGGTGCCTGGAGAACACCCTACAGGGAGACGACCGTTCGGGCACCGTGGACGTAAACGTGAACCTGGCCAAGGCGGTGGAGATGGTCTTCTCCCGCGGTCGGGATGCGGTCACCGGGAAGCGGATCGGTCCGGACACCGGTCCGGTGGAAAGGTTTTCCACCTGGGAGGACTTCCGCCGGGCCTTCGAGACCCAGCTCAAGGCCCTGCTGGACTATGTGCTCGACATAAGCGACGAGGCGGACCGCATCCGGGCGGAGTACGAGCCCACCCCCTATCTTTCCGCCTTGGTAGGCGGCTGCGCGGAGAAGGGTAAGGACATCACCCAGGGCGGGGCGCGCCACAACTACATCACCGTGGAGGGAGTGGCCTTCGCCACCACCGCCGACTCCCTCACCGCGGTTAGGAAACTGGTCTTCGAGGACCGGAAGGTGGACCTGGCGGAGCTGAAACGGGCCCTCCAGGAGAACTTCGAGGGTTATGAGGCCCTGCGGCAGACCCTTCTGAACAAGGCCCCCAAATACGGGAACGACGACGACTACGCCGACGAGGTGGCCCGCTGGCTCAGCCGCACTTGGACGGAGGCGGTTTTCCGGCGCACCTCGCCGGCTACCGGGAGGAGATACCGCGGGGGCTACCTGTCCTGGAACTACTGGATATCTTACGCTCCGAGCACCGCCGCCACCCCCGATGGCAGGAGGCGGGGGACCTACCTATCCAACGCCATCGGCCCGGTGGACGGGGCCGACCGCAACGGCCCCACAGCGGTCACCCTTTCGGTGGGCAAGCTGGGGCTGGAGACCGCTCCCAACGGGGCATCACACACCATCAGCTTCAGTCCCTCCCTGCTGCGCGACGCAGAGCATATCGAGAAACTCATGGCCTTCCTAAGAGCATACGGGGAGAAGGGGGGAACCGCCCTCCAGGTCAACGTCATCGACCCGGATACCCTGCGCGAGGCGCAACGGCGTCCCGAGGAGTACCGTAACCTCCTGGTGAGGGTAACAGGTTACAACGCCTATTTCGTCATGTTGGGGAAGGAGATACAGGATGAGATCATCGCCCGGGAATCCCACCGTCTCTGAGCCCGACAGGCGCATCGGCACGGTCTTCAACGTTCAGCGTTACTCCACGGAGGACGGCCCGGGCATCCGTACCACCGTCTTCCTCAAGGGTTGCCCCATGCGCTGTCCCTGGTGCCACAACCCGGAGGGCCTGGACAGACGACCCCAGCTGGTGTGGTACGAGACGCGCTGCATAGGGGCCAGGGACTGTCTGCGTGCCTGTCCCCGCCATGCCCTCACCCTGACCCCAGAGGGGATGGTCATCGACCGCCGGGTCTGCGACGCCTGCGGGCTATGCGAGGAGGCCTGTCCCGCGGCCGCCCTGGAGGTCATCGGCAGGGAGAGGACGGTGGAGGACGTTGCCGCGGAGGTGCTCCGGGACCGCGTCTTCTACGAGAAATCGGGCGGGGGAGTCACCCTCTCCGGAGGGGAGCCGGCCATGCAGGCGGATTTCTCCGCCGCCCTTATGGAGGCCCTCAAGGAGGAGAGGATCCACTTGGCTTTGGACACCTGCGGGGGAGTTCCCTGGAAGAAGCTGGAACCACTGGCGGACCTGGCCGACCTTATACTCTACGACTTGAAGTCCATGGACCCGGAGGCCCACCTGGAATGGACCGGCATACCCTTAGGCCTGGTGCTGGACAACGCCCGCCGCATCGCGGCGAAAGGTAAGCCCATATGGGTACGCACCCCGGTCATTCCCGGATACACCGACGGGGAGGAGAACGTACGGCGCATCGCCAGGTTCATACGGGAGGAGTTGCCCACGGTGGAGAGGTACGACCTCTTGGCCTTCAACAACACGTGTGACGCCAAATACCGAAGGCTGGACCTCATCTTCCCCCTGGCGGGACACGGACTCATCCCGGAGGGGAAGATGATCCGGCTGGCGGAATGCGCCGGGGAGGAGGGACTGACCGTGGCCCGTTGGTCGGGGGCCACGGCCAGGGAGAAAGGGGTGGGATAGATGGATTTGTCACCGGAGGCGAGGGAGCTCTTCGCCGAGGAGATGGCGGCCAAGTTCCTGGCCACCGTGGATCCGGAGGGGCGCCCCAACGTAGCCCTCATCGTCACCCTGCAGCCGCCCCCAGATGGACGCAAGGACCGCCTCATCTTCGGGGAGTTCCTCATGTGGCGGAGCAAGGAATACCTGGCAAACAATCCCCGAGTGGGCGTGGGCTGCGTGAACACCAAGCTGAAGATGGTGACCTTGACCGGCGACTTCCGGGGGTTCGAACGCACCGGCCCTTATAAGGAAGCCATCGACTCCACTCCCCTCATGCGCTACAACGCCTATTCCGGGGTGAGGGCGGCGGGGGTGATAGACGTTAGGGAGGTGGGCGAGGTGCGCAAAGCTTCCTTTCTGTCCATTCCCCTGGACCTGGCCGTCCTCAGGCTAAAAGGCCGGGACGGATTGCCCGCGGGCGTGAACATGCCCCGCCTGGTCAGCGAGAAATTCACCATGCTAACCTCCATCAAGGGCCTGGCGGTCGTGGGCGAGGACGGTTACCCACGGGTGATACCGGTTCTCTCGGTGGTAAAGAAGGGCGAGGGCCTGCTGGCCTTCAGGGCTACCGCCTACAACCGGGAGCTGGAGCAGGTGAGAATCCCTTGCCCGGCGGCCATGACCCTGGTGACCATGGACGCCAAGTCCTACAAGGTGAAGGGGGAGCTACTCTCCACAGGGAAAAGGTTTTTCGCCCTCCGCGTGGCCGAAGTGTACAACGCCATGCCCCCTCGCGTCGGAGAGCGCATCGTCCCTCCGGAGTAGGCTGTTAGGTCTCCAAACGGACTACCGGGTAGCGGTCTGGATCAACGTACTTGCTGCGCCCGGCGCGGTCAGCATCAACCGGATCAACTCGTAACCGGAACGGGTCCATCCGCTCTTTCGCCCCGCGCGGCGGGTTCCGGGTCAGCACACTCCGAGGCGGGCGAAGCCGGGGAGGTTGCAAGGACTCGTAACCGGAACGGGTCCATCCGCTCTTTCGCCCCGCGCGGCGGGTTCCGGGTCAGCACACTCCGAGGCGGGCGAAGCCGGGGAGGTTGCAAGGACTCGTAACCGGAACGGGTCCATCCGCTCTTTCGCCCCGCGCGGCGGGTTCCGGGTCAGCACACTCCGAGGCGGGCGAAGCCGGGGAGGTTGCAAGGACTCGTAACCGGAACGGGTCCATCCGCTCT
>JACVJF010000133.1 GCA_015711855.1 Candidatus Solincola quzhuomuensis
TCGTCGTCCCGTTCATCGCGCACATCGTGATGGCGGTGCCCATTGGATACTATGCCCTGAAGGCTTCCGAAGCTGCGACTGCCGCAAGTCTTCTGGGGTTTCTGTTCAGGTAGATACGCTTATACCCCCAGGGCAGAGCCCTCCAGCCCCTCCTGGAGTACCCCGACAAGCTCAGGGCGAATAAGCTCGGGAGGCGGCGTCTTGCCTGCCCGCAGGAGGGACCGGATCGTCGTCATGGTTACGGAGGTCCGTCGCATTTCGTGGCTCGCTGGGCACGTTCTTTCCGAGGCAATCTCCCCGCAGACTGCGCAGTGGAAGACCGCTCCCACCTTCACGATGGTGATGGCCAGAGGAGCGGGAAGGGTGTCGAAGATCCGGTGCGCCGCATAAGGATTGTAGAAATTCCCCACCCCGGCATGATCACGCCCCACAATGAAGTGCGTAGCACCGAAGTTCTGGCGGACGATGGCGTGGAAAACGGCCTCCCTTGGCCCAGCATAGCGCATGGCGGTGGCAAGTCCAGCGAGGACCACACGGTCCTGCGGGTAGAACCGTGCGATGAGGAGCTGGTAGGCTCTCATGATCGTCTCGCTGTCGAAGTCGTCCTCCTTCTTCCTTCCCAGGATGGGGTGGATGAACAGCCCGTCGGCGATCTCCAAACCGAGGCGCTGGAGGTATTCGTGGGCCCTGTGAGGGGGATTCCGGGTCTGAAAGGCCACTACCGTGCGCCAGCCGCGTTGCGCGAACAGAATCCGCGTCTGGGCCGGCGTCATCACCCACTTCCGGTAGCGATGGGTGGGGAAACGCAGGAGCTGTATCCTTCCGCCAACGGCATACTCGCCCTTCCGGTACAGGAGATCCACCCCAGGGTGGGAAGTGCTATCTGTTCCGTAGACCTGTCTCGCCAGAGCCGGGAGGTCCAAGCGGTAGACGTCCTGGATCTCCAGAATTCCAACAATCTGACCCTGCACATCTCTGATTGCCGCAGACTCTCCAGCGACTACCCTCGGAGGCTCACGCTGTTGGAACAGGACAGGCAAGCTGAAGACCTCCCCGTTGGGAAGGAGCATCTCAGCCGCCACCCGCTCCACCTCCTCCCGCGTCATGAAACCTTCCAAAGGGGAGAAGGCACCTACGGCGATGTTTTCCAGATCCAAGAGGGTCTCCTCATCGGCGTGGAGGGAGGGGTACCGTTCCCCCTCGCGCAGGAGCTTTTGCCGCTCCTGTTCTGGGGCCACCCGCTGGACCAGTTTTCCTCCATGCGGATCAACGGGCATGACATCCCTCCTGGGCAAGAAGGAGGACCTGACGGAGCGCTACGACCTTCCCTATGACCCAGACGGCAGGCGGGAGGACCTCGACCTCACCGCGCGCTACCGCTGCGAGGGTGGTCTCCACGACTCTCTCTTCCGAAGTGGTTCCCTTCTCGATGAAGCAGACCGGTTCCCCTGGATCCCGACCGAGATCAAGCAGGGCCCTAGCAATCCACCTCCGCTCCTTCACACCCATGAGCACCACCAGCGTCTCCGCTCGCGCGTACCGGGACCAATCCTGTTCCCCACCTTCTCGGCAGTGTCCACTCACCACAGCGAACCCGGAGGAATACCCACGGTAAGTCAGGGGGATCCCGGCTAGAGCAGGGAGAGCAATCGCCGAGCTCACCCCAGGAACAACCTCTACCGGCACGCCGTGCTCCTGCAAGAAGCGCCACTCCTCCCCGCCCCTTCCGAAGACCATAGGGTCGCCTCCCTTGAGCCGGACCACGTTCCGGCCGTCCCGGGCAAGGCGGAGCATAAGGTGGAGGAGCTCCTCCTGCCTCCCCTGTTGCTCCCCCTCGTGCTTTCCCACGTAGATTTGCTCTGCTGCGGGGTTCGCAAGCTTGAGCACATCCTCTGAGACGAGGCGGTCATAGAGGATCACCTCCGCCTCCTGCAAGACCTGCAAGGCCTTCACGGTGAGCAATCCCGGATCACCTGGACCTGCGCCTACCAGCCAGACCATTCCCTTACCCATGGCCTGTCCCCCGGTAGAGAAGCTGTATCCCGATGAAGAGCAACCAGAGCAGGAGCCCGACTTTCAAAGGACGGCGAGGTACGAGCGTGGCGGCATAAGCACCGAATGCACTTCCCAACACGCCCCCTGTCAGCATGGGGAGGAGAACCTCCGGCGCAACCTGTCCGAGCCAGGCACGGAGGCCGCCACCCGCCGCGGCAAGGAGGAGGCCGAAGAGCAAGTCCGTTCCCACAACCTTTGTCGGCACCAGCCTTGTGGCATGGAAGAGCAGCAGAGTTCCCAGCGCGCCCGCCCCTGCAGAGGAGAATCCCACCTCCATGCCAATCAACAACGTCCCAGGAGGGATCCATGCGGGTCGATCCACCCGCCGCACGCGCCGAAGGGTGGCGACGAGGTTGAGCAGCGCAGAGAGAATCACAATGGTCCCCACCATGAACAGGACGGTCCCTTCCCGACCCCGCAGTCCCTGGAAAAGCAGGGTCCCCAGGAGCACCCCGGGGAGGCCGCCTGCAAGCATCAGGCGCATGACCCCGAAGTCCACCTGCCGGTTCAGGAGGTAAACGATCGCAGCAGGAAGCTTGACGAGGGTCCCAAAGAGAAGCGCCGTCCCGACGGCCATCCCTGGTGGGAGGCCCATGAAGAGGATCAAGACGGGAGCCGTCACCGTGCCCGCCCCAACCCCGGTGAGCCCGATGAGAAATGCAATGGCGAACCCTATGAAGACCAACATTCCTAGGCCTCTCCGTGCGTATTACGTACGCTTTGAAGAACGTGCTCCCGCCGCAGCGGTAGGAGCGGCCTCAAGGGCCTGTCTGAGGGCCTCATGGGCCTCTTTCACCTTCTCCTCCCTGAGGAAGGAGACAGCCTCCGAATCCACGATCCGGTACCAGGCCTCCCTGCGCTCCCGAAAGCCTGGATAGCGGGTGGCGATCTCCTTTCGGAGCTCCCCTAGGAGCCGGAGAAGGACAGCATACTCAGGCCCGAACTCCTTCTGCAAGCGTTCCTTGATGCGGACGGCGAGGGCAGGAGCCACCCCACTTGTGGAGACCGCGATGATCAGGTCTCCCTGCCGGTGCACCGCGGGGAGGATGGCCGAGGCGTTCCGGGGATCGTTCACTGCGACCAGGATGGTGTGCCTTTCCTCGGCTTCCCGGGAGATTAAGACATTGAGAGACTTCTCAGGTGGATCCGAGACAACCAGGAAGTAGCCCTCAAGATCTCCTTCCCGGTACTCCCTCCGGAGCCAGCGGATTCGGCCCTCGGCTGCAAGCGGCGCAAGCCCCGGAAGGCCAACTGGACAGATTACGGTCAGTTGTGCTCCCGCCTCGAGAAGGGAATGGATCTTTGCTATGGTCTCATCCCCTCCTCCAAGGAGAAGGACAGGGCGGTCCCGCAGGTCAAGCATCAACGGGAAATATCCCACTGCTTCACCACTCCTTCTCGCTTTTCACGGAAGAACTGTTCCAGCGCGACAACGAGGTGCCCCAGTTTACCGTGCTCGGGGACGACATGAGGTTTCACCCCGCGTTCCTCCAGGGTCTTGGTGCAAACCGGCCCCAACGCAGCGACGACAACGCGGCTGTTGAGGGCGTCTTTTAGCTGGTCCAGGAGATTGAGTTCCCCAGCAACCTGAAAAAGGTGGACTACCTGTGGGCGGCTCGTAAAGAAGACCGCATCGGCCTCACCGGCAACCAGAGTCCAGATCGCATGGTGCAGCGGTTCGAGGTCCTCTGGAAGGGCCCAGCGATACGGTGAGATCTCCTGTACCCGTGCTCCGCGCGCTTCCAGCCAGGCCACCAGCTCCTCCTTC
This sequence comes from Candidatus Solincola quzhuomuensis, assembly GCA_015711855.1. GTDB lineage: Bacteria > Actinomycetota > Geothermincolia > Geothermincolales > RBG-13-55-18 > Solincola_A > Solincola_A quzhuomuensis. The sequence goes on from JACVJF010000133.1 coordinate 3,824, forward strand.
CGTTCCCCGTAGTGCTGGAGGAGGACGACCTTCCCCCGGAAGTCCCATGGGCACTCTTCCAGGGTACCCAGGAGGTCCCTTACAGTGTGAGGTTCGGGCGCCGTGAGGGTGATGGGGATCCCGTGGGAGCGGAGGACCGCAACGGGCTTTGGACCTCGGCAAATCACCATGGTCTTCCGTAGGGCGGTGAGAACCTCCTCTCCGAACCCAAGCGCTTCCGCCATTTCCAGGAACGTCCGTGCTCCCACGCCTGTCAGGAAGAAGACAGCGAATACATCCCCCTTAAGAAGCGCTTCCACGGCTGGGCGTATGGAGGCCGGCTCTTCCGGGACTTCTCGAAGCGCCGGTGCAAGGATAGGGTGCCCCCCGTTACGTGTGATCAGCGTCGCAAGCTCTTGCGCCATTCTTGCTTCCAGGATAACGATGCGGCGTCCATACAGGGCTGACATGGCTCAGCGCCCAAACTGGAGTGTGATCGAAGCGGTCCTGCGAACTCCCAGCTCCTCGGCGATGGCGTCCACCTCTTTCTGGAGTTGGCGCACGCCCTCGGTGTGCCGGTGGACCAGGGATTCCTCGGCCACCCACGAGATAAACTCCGGTTGCGGCTCGATGCGGGCAAGCCAGACCCAGATCCCTTCTACCTTCTCGTAGGCAGGCCTGCCGTTCAGCATCACCGGGTGCCAACCCCTTCTCTCGAGGATCTGGGCGAGTTGCGCTCTCTCAACGGGGACAGGGATAACGATGCCCATAAGGCTCCCTCCTACCGTGTTGCTCCTTCGCCGCGCAGCGCGGCCTCTTTGAGGATCGCTTCCATGATCTTCTCGAACCCTCCCGTCTCGATGGAGCAGTGCATCCCGCACTCCTTTGGGGCATTGACCTCCCACCACCACCGCCCTGACCTCGGATCCTCACCCGGCTGGACGGGACGAGTGCAGGGCTTGCAGCCGATGCTCGTGTAGGACTGGTCGTAGAGGCGATTGTAAGGAACCTGGTGGGCCCTGATGTAGCTCCAGACCTCTTCTTGGGTCCAGTCCGCCAGCGGATTCACCTTGACGATCTGGCCGTGGTCGTGGTCGATCTCGATCTTCTTAATGTTCTGGCGGCTTGCCCATTGCTCCCGGCGCAGGCCCGTGAACCACGCGTCTAGCTCGCTGAGGGCACGCACGAGGGGGCGCACCTTCCGGAGCTCGCAGCAGAGGATTCGGTAGGCGACATCCCGATACATTAAGTTCACTCCAAAATTGCGGACCATGGCCTCGACCTCGTGGCGGTCCGGGAAGACGATCTCGATGGTAATCCCGTACTTCTGCCGGACCTCCTCCATGAGCGCGTAGGTCTCCTCGTGCATCCGCCCTGTGTCCACGGCGAAGGCACGGACCTCTGGATTGATCCTCCAGGCCATGTCCAGGATCACCATGTCTTCCGCCTGGCCGCTCCAGGCCAGGGCAACGCGTGGGTGGTAGAGGGTGAGGGCCCAGGAGATGACCGTCTCGGCTGGCTGGTCCTCGTACTCCATCGCGAGTTCGAATGCTTCCAGTTCGTCTAGCCGTGTCATTGCTCTACACCTCCAAAGGGATTGGAGTTGTTGCTTTCTGCGCCCCTGGGTGGCCGCTGCGCATGATCTGCTGCAGCGCCTCGTCGCTGTACGCGTTGGTGAATTCGTGGAACGACCTCCAAGGGCCGGACTGACGGTAGAAACGGATCAGGTTCTCCAGGTAGGTCTTGACCTCCGTGACGGGGACACGTTTGGCTACGACCCTCCCGATCCTGGCCTCCTGCCCATATCCCCCGCCGAGGATCACCATCAACGCTTCCTCCACCGAGCCGTCCGGCCTCCGGAGGTACGAGGCCTGCAGCCCGATGTCCCCCACCCAGTGGTGGGCACAGGCGTGGGGACAACCGTCGGCGCTGATGGTGATGTCCTGGATCGGGCCCAGCCTGCGCTCCAGGTAGTCCAGCAGGTCCAGGAGTAGCTCCTTGCTGGAGTTCAGCGAGAAGTTGCAGTACGGGTCGCTCGTGCAGGCGACGGAGGTGGTGCGCATCCAGCTCCCTTCGAGGGGGAGGCCGATCTCGCGCATCATCACAATCACTGCGACGAGCCTGTCCTGCGGGATGTCCGTCAGGATGAGGTTCTGGCGCTGGCTGATGCGGATGCCCAAACCGAACTCCTCGGCGATCCTGGCCACCGCGCAAAGCTGAGCACCGCTGAGCCTCCCCGCAGGCACGGGGAACCCCACGTAGAACCTGCCGGGGTGCTTCTGTGGATGGATTCCAGTGTGGAACTCGCGCCGCAGGGGCTTTGGGGACTCAGGCCACTCCTCCAGGGTTCGTCCGAGTCGCTCCTCCAGCCGCCTGCGATACTCCTCCGGGCCGATCCTGTCGACAAAAAATTTCAGGCGCGCCTTGACGAAGGAGAGGCGGTTTATCGGTTCCTCCCGCCAGATGT
>JACVJF010000134.1 GCA_015711855.1 Candidatus Solincola quzhuomuensis
AGGGGAGCAGGGTCGGACGACCCGTTGTCCCTGGCCCGCAGGTACATGCGAGCCCTGGAGGAGAAAGACATCGATTCCTACCTGAGCTGCTTCGCCGAAGGAGGACACTACTCAGAGGACAACCTGTTCCTGGATAACCTGGACATGGACCCCCGAAAGTTGCTGGAGCTGGGGTTCCAGTTCTTGGAAGTGGACTTCCGGGACGTCGGTCTGGAACTGGAGAGGGAAGGGACGAACGAAGCTACCGTGGTCACTACCTCCGGCACCCTGGTCGTCTCGGTCCTGGGCGTGGAGACCGAGACGGATCTGAGCGAGGATCCCGTCCGTTTTCGTATGACCAGGCAAGGCGGTGGATGGTACCTGGCGGAAGACCCTCTGCCCGACCTTGCCGTTTCGAGGTTTTTCCGTGGCGAGGGGGGAATGGAAATCGGTCCCGATGAACTCGGACTGCCGGAATTTTGGAATGATTTTCCAGAGGGAACAAGCCTCGAGGAGTTGGAGGAATGGTGGCGGCACATGCAGGAATGGCTGGAGGAGGAGGTCCCCGAGGAGGTCCCCGAGGACACCGCCGCTTGAGGCCTCGGGGAACGGCCGCCGTACAGGGAAAGCGGGAGAGCGGGGATCGGCGGGGTGGGGTGCGGAGGTGAAGCGAGGATGGCCTTCGAAGAGCGGAGAGGTCGCGGAGTTAAGAAGTTCCTCATCCTGGCGGGGTCGGCGGCGGCGCTCGCGCTGGTCGGCTTGATCGTCCTTTTGATCGCCATCCGTCCGGATAGGAGGGTGGAGGGGCGGGAGGGGCCCTTGGAGCTGGCGCGCAGGTTTATGGAAGCGGTGCAGGAGGAGGACGTGGACGCTTTCATGGGTTGCTTTGTGGAAGAATTTCCCATACCCGGGCCGGAATCGGGCTTCGACCCCTTGCGGATGGGGGTGGAGATCGACCCCCGCAGGTTCCTGGAGATATCCTTTCAGGGCGTGGATTTCGAGTTCGAAGGCGTGGAGCTGGAGCTGCAGTCCCTGGAGGGGGACTCCGCGACGGTGGTCACCACCTCCGGCAGGTTGTTCATGAATCCCCTCGGGACGGAGTTGGCGAGGGACCTCGCCGAGGAGCCGCTGGTCTTCCGGATGGTGAGAAGGGACGGGAGTTGGTACCTTACCGAGAACCCCGTTCCCTACATCACCTGATGCGGCGAGATGGGGCTTCAGGATAGCGGTAACACCTGGAATGAAAAGAAGAAGGCGGGTGAGGACCCGCCTTCCTGTCGTCTTATGATCCGCCGCTTCCGGCTTCCCGGCGGCGTGACAGAACCGCTTCCGGTGGGAAGAAGGACGGACTTACTCAGAGACCAGCTTCTCGTAGGCCGCTGCGTCCAGGAGGTCCTCCACCCCGGAGGGGTCGCCGAGCTTCACCTTGACCATCCAGCCCGCGCCGTAGCAGTCCTCGTTGATGATCTCCGGCGCCTCCACCACTTCCTGGTTGACCTCCTCGATGACCCCATTCACCGGGCTGTATACGTCGGAAACGGACTTGACCGACTCGATCTCCGCATAGGGCTCGCCAGCCTTTACCTCCGTTCCCACACTGGGTAGTTCGAGGAAGACTATCTCCCCCAGCTGGTCCTGGGCGTAGTAGGTTATACCCAAGGTGGCCATGTCTCCCTCGATCCTGGCCCAGGCATGTTCGGGATGGTACTTCAAGTCTTCCGGGTACATGTGCTTTCACCTCCAGTTGAACGGTAACGACGATGCCATAATATCCCAACCGTGCGGCTCGCGCCACATCCTCTATTTCCGGGACGGGGCGGCGTGTATGGCCCGCTCGTGTGCCGCCTCCGCCGCTTCCATGATGGCCTCGGCCAGGCTGGGATGGGCGTGCACCGTACGACCCATGTCCTCCGCCGTCACCCCCATGCGGATGGCCAAGGCCACCTCGTGGATGAGGTCGGAGGCGTGGGGGCCCATTATCTGGCATCCCAGCACCTTGTCCGTGGAGGCTTCCACCACCAGCTGGACGAAACCCTGTCCCTTGCCCATGGCCAGGGCCTTTCCCAGACCGCCGAACATGAAGCGTCCTATGCGGGTCTCTATGCCCCGCTCATCCGCCTTGGCGGGAGTCAGCCCCACGCTGGCGATCTCCGGCTCGGTGAAGATGCAGGCGGGCACCACGTCGTAGTTCATCTTGGAATCCAGCCCCATGGCGTTTTCTGCGGCGCATATGCCCTCGAAGGAGGCTACGTGAGCCAGCAGTATACCTCCCACCACGTCGCCGATGGCGTAGACGCCGGGAACGTTGGTCTCCATGCGCTCGTTGACCACGATCTCGCCCCTCTGGCCCAGCTCCACGCCCAATTCCTCCAGGCCCAGCCCGGAGGAGTTGAGGGAGCGCCCTATGGAGACCAAGAGCTTCTCCGCCTCCAGCACCTCGCCGGTGGACAGCTTGGCCTTCACGCCATCCGCGCGGTATTCCACCATCTCCTCAATGGTCACCTCGGTTAGTATCTCGATGCCCTTCTTGTTGAGGATCCGTTTCATCTGCTGGGAGATGCGCTCGTCCTCGGTGGGCAGGATGCGGGGCATGAGCTCCACCATGGTCACCTTGGTCCCCAGGGCGTTGTAAATGGTGGCGAACTCCGAGCCCACCACGCCACTGCCCACGATGATCAGGGACTTGGGGATCTCGGTGAGCTCCAGACCCTCCGTGGAGGTGAGGATGGCCGGCTGGTCGAAGTCGAAGGTAGGAAGCCGTGCGGGTTCGGAACCGGTGGCTATGATCACCTTCTCCGTCTCCACGACCACCTCGCCCTCCGGCGTCTCCACGGAGACCCGGTCCGGGGCGAGCAGGCGGGCCGTTCCGTTTATGACCTCCACCTTGTTCGCCTTGAGCAGCTGGGCTATTCCGTTACGCAGCTGAGCGGATATCTTGTCCTTGCGCTCCACCATGGCCTTGAGGTCGGGCACGGGCTCTCCCACCTTGACCCCGTACTCGTGCGCTTCCCTGATGGTCTCCACCACCTCGGCGCAGGCCAGCAGCGCCTTCGTGGGGATGCATCCCCAGTTAAGACAGGTGCCTCCCAGGAGTTTCCTCTCCACCAACACAACACCGCTTCCCAGCTGTGCCGCCCGGATGGCGGCCACGTAGCCGCCCGGTCCGGCCCCGATCACCACCAGCTTGGCCTGTTGCTTTTCGGCTGCCATGATCTCCTCCTTCGAGTCTTCATACGACCGACGCGGGTTGATCTCCGGGATGGGTGGCCCGATCCTCCGATGGGCGCACGTCCAAGCTATTTTACCACGCGGGACGTGGAAGATGGCGGGGAAGACCCTCGCCACGGCGGAGGGGGATGGTCCTATGCCAATCCCTCGGGGGTTCGGTCTCCGGGATGGGTGGCCCGATCCTCCGATGGGCGCACGTCCAAGCTATTTTACCACGCGGGACACGGGAGATGGCGGGAAAGACCCTCGCCGCCGCAGAGGTGGATAGTCCTTTGCAAATCCTTCGGGGGTAATGAATAATGTTGGAGAACGATCGCGGCACAACGGTGTGTCGCAGAAGGAGAAGCGGAGGAAACGCGCATGGGCCTGACCATTACGGAGAAGATATTTTCCAACCACCTGGGCCGGACAGTGCGCGCCGGGGAACTGGTGGTTTCCGAGGTGGATTTCATGATGGGCCAGGACGGTACCTCCCCGTTGGCCATACAGGCCTTCCGGGAACTGGGAGGGAGGAGGGTACACGACCCTTCCCGGGTGGTGATGGTCATCGACCACAGCGCCCCCAGTCCTCTGGAAGGGATTTCCAATCTTCACGCCATGATGCGCCGTTTCGCCGCCGAACAGGGCGTTCATCTCTACGACGTGGGGTGTGGGGTGTGCCATTGCCTCCTCCCGGAACAGGGCCACGTGGTGCCCGGGGACATCGTGATCGGGGCGGACTCCCACACCACCACCTACGGAGCCATAAACGCGTTTTCCACCGGCGTGGGTTCCACAGACCTGGCCGCGGCCATGCTCACCGGTAGGTTGTGGTTTAAGGTCCCCGAGACCCTGCGATTGGTGCTGCGGGGAACCCTTCCCGCGGGGGTCTTTTCCAAAGACGTGGCCCTCTTTCTCGCCGGCAAGCTGACCGCCGACGGAGCCAATTATCTGGCCGTCGAATACGGGGGAGAGGTCATCTCCTCGCTGTCCGTGGAGGCCAGGTTCACCATATCCAACATGGCCGTGGAGATGGGAGCCAAGGCGGGCCTCATGGAGGCGGACGAGAAGACCTTGAAGTGGATATCGCGGAGGACCGCGCGATCCTTCAGCCCGGTGGCTCCCGACCCCGATGCCTCCTACCGGGAGGTCCTGGAGTTCGACCTCCGAGAACTTTCGCCCCAGGTGGCCCTTCCTCACCGGGTGGACAACGTGAAGCCGGTGGAGGAAGTGGAGGGTATACCCATCCAAGAGGCGGTCATCGGGACCTGCACCAACGGGCGTCTCGAGGATCTGGAAGTGGCGGCGCGCATACTGGCCGGCAGGCGGGTCAGCCCGGAAGTGCGCCTGGTGGTGGCCCCGGCTTCCCGCCAGGTGCTCCTGCAGGCCATGGAGAAAGGCGTCGTCCAGAGGCTGGTGGAAGCGGGGGCGGCGCTGGTCACGCCCGGGTGCGGCCCTTGCGTGGGAACGCACAACGGAATACCCGCCGACGGGGAGAGGGTCATATCCACCGCCAATCGCAACTTCAAGGGACGCATGGGCAACGCCAACGCCGATATCTACCTGGCCAGCCCGGCCACCGTGGCCGCCAGCGCCGTGGCGGGGAAGATAACCGATCCCCGGCGCCTGTTGTGAGATCCGACGGGAGGTTTCAGGGAAATGGCCGAAGAGATGATCCTGCGGGGTAAGGCCCACGTGTACGGGGACGACATAAACACCGATTATATAATATCCGGGAAGTACAAGTTCAAGACCCTGGATATGGACGAGCTGGCCCGCCACTGCATGGAGGATATCGACCCCGAGTTCGCGGCCCGGGTCCAGCCGGGAGATTTCATAGTGGCCGGGGAGAACTTCGGGTGCGGGTCTTCGCGGGAACAAGCTCCCCTGGTCATCAAGCATGCCGGGGTGGCGGCCGTGCTGGCCAAGTCCTTCGCCCGCATCTTCTTCCGCAACGCCATAAACAAGGGGCTTCCGGTGGTGGAATGCGACACCTCGGGGATCCGGCAGGGAGACGTGTTGGAGGTGGACTTGGGTGCGGGCAAAGTGACCAACCTCACCAGGAACGCGGTGGTGGAGATCATCCCCCTGCCCGCGGTGATGATGGACATCCTCAAGGAAGGAGGGCTAACCTCCTACCTGAAGAAGCACGGAGGCTTCCGCCTGTGATCATGCTGACCGCGGCCTCGGCGCGAGGAGGGAGAAGCGAGGGGGGAACCGCCCAGAAGGCGATAAGGGCGGTCAGGCCGTCGGTCCGAGCTCTCCGACGCTGATCCGGAGGGAGCAAGGCGGAAAAAGGAAACGGAGGTCTGAAGGCATGAGGAGGATAACCCTGATACCCGGCGACGGGGTGGGCCCGGAGATCGTGGAGGCGTGCCGCCGGGTCATCGAGGCCGCGGGAGTGGCCATAGAATGGGATGTCCAGGAGGCCGGGGCGGGCGTGATGGAAAAATATGGAACGCCTCTCCCGACCCACGTACTGGACTCCATCCGCGCCAACAAGGTGGCCCTAAAGGGCCCCATAACCACGCCCGTCAGTTCCGGGTTCCGCAGCATCAACGTGGCCCTGCGGCAGGAGCTGGACCTATACGCCAACCTGAGGCCGGCCCGCAGCCTGGAAGGGGTGCGTTCTCCGTACCGGGAAATAGACCTGGTAGTGGTGCGGGAAAACACCGAGGACCTGTACGCGGGCATCGAACGCCGGGTGGATGAGGACACCGCGGAGAGCGTGAAGCTCATCACCCGCCGGGCTTCGGAGCGCATCTGCCGCTTCGCCTTCGAATATGCCCGTCGGGAGGGCAGGCGGAAGGTGACCGCGGTCCACAAGGCCAACATCCTC
>JACVJF010000135.1 GCA_015711855.1 Candidatus Solincola quzhuomuensis
AACCTCCCTTAGTAATATAAAGAATCGGGTCTGAAAAGGCCAGGTCCTCCAAGAGAGCGCCGAGCTCTCTAGATCATTTTAAATTTGAAAGTCCTAAGTCACGGTGATAGTTTAAGGGGTAACCAACGGCGGAAGTTCAAATACCCCTTCCCCAACACGGCCAACAAGGGCAAGAAGTTCAATCCCTAAGGCGACGCCATACCGCCGCTTGTGACCGCCGAGGGACAGAGGGTCCTGGTCCTCTTCGTGGAGTTCGAGAACACCCCGCCGGGTGCTCCGGAGACCAGGCTCGACCTCGGCTACTTCGACGACCTGCTCTTCGGGACGGCGTACGACCCGCCGGAATACGCCGCCTATCCCGGACACCCTACCGACCGCACGCTGAAGAACTACTACCGTGAGGTCTCTTACGGGAAGGTGGACATCATCACCATGAACATGCCCAGTGAGATGGGCTGGGCGGAATGCGGACATTCCTACGAGTACTACTGCCGGGCGGACGGCGTACACGACAATTCTTTCGGCCCCTACCCGAAGAACTGCCAGGGGCTGGTGGTGGGCGCGATAGACGCCGTCGACCCCTACGTGGACTTCTCCCAGTACGCCGTGGACGGTGTGGTGCCCAACATCTTCGTTGTCTACGCGGGGAACGGGAGCGGAGTGGAGCGGGGATCCGAGCCTCATCTGGTCCCACAGCTGGGACCTTACGGAAGGTACGGGCATGGACGGCATCGAGCGCGACGGCGTGAAGATAAACAACTACGCCATGATGCCCGAGCTGGGGGGAGACCTCACCGGATACACGGGCACCGTGAGCGGACCCTATCCGCCCACCGTGGGCGTGTACGCCCATGAGTACGGCCACGTCTTGGGCCTGCCCGACGAGTACGGCTACGGGTATGAGCCGGAGGGCGTGGGCATATACAGCCTGATGGCCGCCGGCAGCTGGAACCGCTATCCCAACGAGCGCATCTTCGCCGGCAACTCTCCCGCCCACCCGGACGCCTGGTGCAAGTACCGTTTGGGGTTCGTCGAGTCCGTGGAGATAACGGATTTCGCCGAGGTCACCCTCCCGCCCGTGGAGACCCACCCGGTGGTGTACAAGATAGCGGTGCCCAACTCCGGCGGCCGGGAGTACTTCCTCTTCGAGAACCGGCAGCAAATAGGCTTCGACCTGGGTTTCAGCCGACGCGCCACCATGGCCCACGGCCTAGCTATATACCACGTCCCATGGGTCAGGTCTTGAATTTTGATACCCCAAAGGGTATATGATTCCGATCCACGCGGTCGTGATTCATGCGCGGGACGCCGCCCTTGCGGAAGCACGTCTTTGGTGATCGGTGTGATCGGTGCGCTCCAATTAAGAATCTGCCAGACCAAGAGCGGGGGCTTTTTCCGGCATGCCTACTGGTGCTGCCCGCCGCCCCCGCCGCCACCGCCACCGCTCTTGCGGGCCTGGACCCTGCCCGACCAGAGCAGCTTGTACTTGAAGAAATAGCCGGGGTTGTTTATCTCCGCCGTCTCAGGCAGGGGCTGGAGGGGCGACCATGCGCTTGTGGGGTTGCCGTTCCCGTCCACCCAAGCCCACGACCAGTCCGTGGCGCCGTTCTTGCGGTAGGCGTACCTCTTGCCGTTGGGAGTGACCAGGTTGGGGCTGAAGTATATCCCCAAGGGGTAGATCTCCACGTCGTAATATTGCCCCGGGGTCAGCCCTTGAAGGGTGATGCTCTGGGGGGACTGGAGGGTATAGGAAGAGGACCCGGTGGGCGTGTACACCGCGGGCCAGTCGCCGAAGAAATTCCCGTTGAGGTAGACGCGGTAGCCCCAGATGAGGTCGCAGACGATGTCCGGGACCCATTCCCTCCGCAGCTCCTCCTCCCACGGGCTCGTCTCGGGGTAGGCGGGGAAGGTCACCACGGCCTCGCCGCCCCCCGCGGCGACCTGGCCTCCTTGCCGCTCCCCCGGCTGTGTCGGGGCCTCCCCCGCCGCGGGGCCGTCGCCCGAGTGAGCCTCCGGGCTCTCCGACACCGCCTCTTTTCCGGATCTCCCGCAACCCGCGAGCGCGGGGAGGAAAAAGAGGAGCAAGGACAGGGTGGTCAGAAGGGCAAACGTCGTAAAAGCCTTTCTCGCCGCCATGGCCATATTTTAACAAAAGGAGCAAGGGATTGAAATTCGATACACGGTTTTGTCTAAAGGATCGATCTTATGGGGGATACCGGAAAAGAGGACCGGCCTTCGCGGTAGCGTGGTAGACAAGGGTCGGTCTTCGTAGAGGGTGATCGATGGGGATGGATCTTTATGGAAGGTTTATTCGTGGGGGACGGTCTCGAGGGAAAATAGGTCATGGGTCGGTCTTCGTGGAAGGTTGGTCCATGGGAGGACGGTCGATGGGTTCGGTCTCGTGGGACTTTGGAAGGTAGGCCGGGTCTTCCGGGGTGTTGGTCTATAAGGGTCAGCTCTAGGGTAAACAGGTCTCTAGGGTAAACAGGTCTCTAGGATGGATACCTGGGTCATCACGGCTTTATAACCTAGGCTACCTTATATAAACTTAAGTCGTCATCTCGCATTCCCTTTTTCTCTTCGGGGGACGAACCAGGAAAGGGAAGCTGAGCCATTCCAGAGGAAGGAGGCTGCGCCATGAAGGAGTATAAGATCAAGCCCTTGCTAACCGGTTGGTTCCACATGAACTGGGGTCTGATCATGAGCCCGCTGGCCGCGGGTTACGTGGCCGACCTCCCCGTCTTCATGTTCCTCATCGAGGGAGAGGACGGGGAGAAGATCATCGTGGACGGGAGCTACGTGCATGACCACGTCCCCAAGTGGATATTCGGGCCCAAGCCCCGCACCCCGGACCTGGAGGTCCCCGAGGTGCTCAAGCGGAACGGGGTGGATCCAAAGGAGATAGACACGGTCATCGTCACCCACCTGCACCACGACCACACCGGCTACCTCCACCTCTTCGAGAACGCCTCCTTCTACGTGCAGGAGGTGGAGATGGTGGAGTCCTACTTCCCCATGGGCTATCAGGCGGTGGGCTGCTGCCAGGAGGACTGGATAGACCTCGTGCCCCGCTTCAAACTGGTTAACGGTGACTTCAAGCTGCGGGATGGGATAGAGCTCGTCTTCGCCCCCGGGCACACCGCAGGGCACCAGGCGGTGGCCGTGAACACCTCGCGGGGGAGGGCCATCATCTTCGGAGACGCCGCCTACATGTACGCGGGCCTGGCCAAGCGCTTCCCGGCCAAGTTCGCCGAGGTGGTGGCCCTGGGCGGCGTGGCCGGCCAGAAGGTGGACCTGGAGGACCCGGAGGTGCAGGCCACCATCGCCAAGGTGTGGGGTTCCCGCTACGGGGGCTACTTCGGGCCCGCGGTGCTCAACCCCGGGGAGATTATGCGTTCCCTGGCCAAACTGGACATGATGGCCGACGTGGTCATCCCCGGGCACGACCCCGAGCTGGTGCGCATGAAAGTCCTCCCCGACGACTACGACTTGGAATGAGTGGGGTCGGGTCTTCGATCTTCGGTTCCGATCGGATCCGAAGGTTCGACAGAAAATCGATGCAAGTGAGTGAGGCCGTATCTTCGATCTTCGATCAACGCCACTGTGGTCCAGGTAATCAATCGGTTTCAAGGCTCCCGACGGCAAGGAGGCAGATCGCCGCATTAACGACATCCTTAAGGAGGGCGGAAACATTGGTTCCAGATCAAGGGGGGCGCCAACGAGGACCCTGATCCGGACGTGGTCTCCATATACACGGAAAAATTTGGACGAGATGGTTTTTCACGTATTTTGCTTGGGATGCTCTTTCAACATCATGCGGAGCAGGCTTGTCTCCCTGATCTTTCACATCCTGCCTGAGCTGATTCTACTGGCGCTCTTCGTAAGGGACTTGAGGAAGGCGCTCGGGGAGGAGTAACCGTGACCGGAAGGGTCACCATACGGAATGGCCAATGCGTGACGGCCGCCCGGAAGAAGGGCGATCGTTCTTCGTAGAACATGGAAACAGAAGAGTCCGAATGTAGAAAACAAAGTACGCAACCCGACTTGTCTTATGGCTAAAAGAACATCGCCAGGTTTGCAAGATGCTCAGAACGTGTATGAACCAATCGCTGCAAACTGATATGCGCAATTCCAATGGCGATGAGGAAGCGTTGAACCCTACCGAGCTGATCTGGTCACCTGCGGTGCGAGGAGCGAGTGGTGAGACCGGCCCGATCGTTCGACGATTGGACCTTTTGTATTGGGGCGTTGGGGTTAATGGAAGGAATGTGGCAAGGACCGCTAAAGGAAGGCAAACATAGTTGGGGGAGGTAAGTATGAGGCAATTATTGGTAGTTTTAGAGGTTATGGTCCTGCTGGCGGCGCCCTTCGCTCCAACGGTGTTCGCGCTGGAAACAGAGGAAGAAACCCAGGAAGCGTCTTGCGAGGTCACGGCGGTAGCTTCGGTGCTCCAAATTGCAGGGGGCTAGCGGGCACCACCCTTTCGGCTGAGTTATCCGCTGCCGGATATTGGAAGAAGGTGTTCGAATACGGATGGACGGTGGAGAAGTCGGCAGTGCCGGCGTCGCATGAGTTCCTGGAGATTGTACGGGGAGATGCGGGCGAGGCGACATGCACCGTGAGGTTCGTAAAACACTGGTGAAAACGACCGAGGTATACGGTGTAAGCGGTGTGGTCACCGTGACGAATGGAGGCGAAAGGAACATGGAGAACCTGGAAAATAATCCTGGTCGTCCAGACGAAGACCGACGTGGGCCAGTTCCAGGATTACGTCTCATCCGCCGTTGACGTTTCGAGGAAACCCGTGCTGGGTCCCATGGAAACCGGGACCTATCCTTACGACGTAAGTTTCGTGCCGGTAGCGGGCGCTAAATACCGAGTGGAAGCCAGGTTTACCATCACTAACCATTCCGGACATCTCGGAGAGAAGTTGGGCCGGAGCCCCAAGGCTGATTTCAGTCTCCCCAGTAAGCCTTCGATCATCGAGATAGATGAGGCGGCGATGCTGGTGAGCGACTTGGTCTAGTAAACCCGGCCAAGACTTCGGGATAACTTAGTACTTTGTCCCGCAGACCTTCACCGATTCAGGTGACTATTTCTTCTTCGTATCTTACACGAATGACTCGGATCCATACGAAGAATGTTATATGAGCACGGACACGGTCAAACTTGTGGAATGCGATACGAGGGAGGAGCAAGCCGCCTCCGCCACCGTCCACATCTGGACCGGAATGCCCACTGCTGGGCGTTGCCGCACCATCGGTTGTTGGAAAAAACACCTGGTTCATCGCTCGCAACGCCGACCAAGCCACCCAGTGTCTTCCCATCTGTCTGGGGGATCCCTGGGAGACCAAGAGTGTCCAGTGGAAAACGCAGGGCAAGCCGTGACCATCCTTTCCACCATGGGCTCCATCGGCATTGACAAGCTCAAGGCCCAGCTGCATGCGGCCTAGCTGAACATCAAAAGCGGTGCCTATGGGAGCCCGGTGGCCGGAGTTATCAAGGCGGTGGATAAGTTCCAGGCGTGCTACGGAACCGCAGACTGGGAGAACCTTACTAAGAGCACCAACAGGTGCTATGTTGGATGATCGCCTTGGACATGTATAACCACAACGAAGAGAGACTCTGCTTGGAGAGGTCACCATCCGGAACAGCTGATGCGAGAAGGCTGCCCGGAGTACAAGCGGCCGCTCGATTGTTCGGGGTCGTATCTTCGATCTTCGGTTGAAATGTATGGCTGCGTACCATCTTCACCCATGTTACGACTCGACCGGTCTCGAATTTGCGCATCGGCGATGTGATCACCAGCATGATCGCATCCCAATCCTAATAATTGCTGGCTTGCGTGGATATTCTGTCGAACCTTCGGATTTAATCGGAACCGAAGATCGAAGATACGACCCTATATTTGACAATCTATATAACTTATATATAATGTATAATTAATCTTGTAGTTGTGG
>JACVJF010000136.1 GCA_015711855.1 Candidatus Solincola quzhuomuensis
GCTCCGCCGCCTCCCTCTCACCCAGATGGTCCAGCATCATGTGCACGGCGCAGATGGCCGCCAGGGGGTTGATGACGTTCTTGCCCGTGTATTTTGGGGCCGAGCCACCGATGGGTTCGAACATGGACACGCCCTCGGGGTTGATGTTCCCCCCCGCGGCGATCCCCATCCCTCCCTGGATCATGGCCCCCAGGTCGGTGATGATGTCCCCGAACATGTTGTCGGTCACCACCACGTCGAACCACTCCGGGTTCTTGACGAACCACATGCAGATGGCGTCCACGTGGGCGTAGTCCGTGGAGATGTCCGGGAACTCCGCGGCCACCTCGTGGAAGGTACGCTCCCACAGGTCCCAGGCGTAAGTGAGCACGTTGGTCTTCCCACAGAGGGTGACCTTGTGCGCCTTGTCCCGGCGACGGCAGTACTCGAAGGCGAAGCGGATGCAGCGCTCCACGCCCTTACGGGTGTTCACGCTCTCCTGGATGGCCACCTCGTCGGGGGTTCCCTTGCGCAGGAACCCTCCCGCACCGGCGTAGAGACCCTCCGTGTTCTCTCGCACCACTACGAGATCGATGTCCTCCGGACCCTTGTCCTTCAGTGGGCACTCTACACCGGGGTAAAGCTTCACTGGCCGAAGGTTTATGTATTGGTCCAAGCCGAAACGGATCTTGAGAAGTATGCCCTGCTCCAGGATGCCCGGCTTCACGTCGGGATGTCCGATGGCCCCCAGGAAGATAGCGTCATAGGCGCGCAGTCCCTCCAGCTCCTCGTCGGTCAACGTGAGGCCGGTGCGCAGATAACGTTCGCCACCGTAATCGAAGAAGGTGGTTTGGAAGTCGAATCCTACGGCCTCCGCCGCCGCCTCCAGGGCTTTAACGCCCTCCCGGACCACTTCCGGTCCGGTCCCGTCCCCGGGAATCACCGCAATCCTGTACATCTCCGGACCTTTCCTTTCTCCGCTTACTTTCAGGCGCCGCCGGCCTTACTCTCCCGTAGGCGCTCCCGCACGTATTCCACCAGCCCCCCGCGGGAGATGATCTCCCTCATGAAATCCGGGAAGGGTTGCGCTTGGAACTTGTTCCCGGTGGTGAGGTTCTCCACCGTTCCCGCTTCCAGGTCCACCCGCAGCCGATGTCCGGTCTCCACGTCCTTCACCGCCTGCGGACACTCCAGGATGGGAAGCCCCACGTTGATGGAATTGCGGTAGAAGATGCGGGCGAAGGAGGAGGCGATGACGCAGGACACCCCACACCCCTTTATGGCCAAGGGAGCGTGCTCCCGCGAGGACCCGGAGCCGAAGTTCTCCTCGGCCACGATGATATCCCCGGGTTGGACCTTGTTGGCGAACTCCGGGTCCAAATCCTCCAGACAGTGGGGGCCCAGCTCCTCGGGTGTGGTCGCGGTCAGATAGCGGGCGGGGATGATGACGTCGGTGTCGATGTCTCGCCCGTACCGCCAGGCATTGCCCTCCAGGACCATCCCCTCGCTCATCCCGCTACCTCCTCCGGATGGACTATCCTCCCCGCCACCGCCGAGGCCGCGGCCACCGCCGGTCCGGATAGATAGACCTCGCTGCCCGGATGTCCCATGCGCCCGACGAAGTTGCGGTTGGTGGTGGCCACCGCCCTCTCCCCCTCGGCCAGCACCCCCATGTGTCCTCCCAGACAAGGACCGCAGGTGGGGGTGCTCACCGCCGCTCCCGCCTCCAGGAAAACCTCCATCCAGCCGCGACGCACCATCTCCAACAACACGGCTTGGCTGCCCGGGAAGACCATGGCCCGCACCCGGGGGTGAACCTTGCGTCCCCGGAGGACAGACGCGGCGATCTCCATGTCCTCCAGCCGCCCGTTGGTGCAGGAACCGATGACCACCTGGTCCACCTCCACCGTTCCCACCTCGGAGACCGGGCGCACGTTGGAGGGAAGATGGGGCAAGGCCACCTGGGGCTCCAATTTGCTCACGTCGACGGTGATCTTCTCTGCGTAGCGGGCATCGGGGTCGCTTTCCAGGAACTGGAAGGAACGGCGCGCCCTTCCCTCCAGCCAGGCCCGCGTCTTCTCATCCGCCCGGAAGATGCCGTTCTTGGCCCCCGCCTCCACGGCCATGTTGGCCATGGTGAAGCGGGAGTCCATGGAAAGTGCATCCACCACCGGTCCGGTGAACTCCATGGCCCGGTAGCGCGCCCCATCCACGCCGATCCTTCCGATGGTGTGCAGGATGAGGTCCTTCCCGCCGATCCACCGCGGCAGCTCGCCCACGTACTCGAAGAGCATGCTCTCCGGCACCCGGAGCCAGACCTCTCCCAAGGCCATGGCCATGGCCAGGTCGGTGGACCCCACCCCGGTGGAAAAAGCTCCCAGGGCCCCATAGGTGCAGGTGTGGGAATCGGCTCCCACCACCAGGTCCCCGGGAAGCACCAGGCCTTGTTCGGGCAGGAGCACGTGCTCGATTCCCACTCGCCCGACCTCGTAGTAGAACTCCAAACCCTGCTCGCGGGCGAACTCGCGTAAAAGAGCGCAGTTGCGCGCCGCGGCGATGTCCCTGGCCGGCGTGAAATGGTCGGGCACCAAGACCACCTTCCCGGGATGGAAGACCCTCTCCGCCCCCATGCTCCGGAAGGCCTCGATGGCTAGAGGGGCGGTCACGTCGTTGGCCAGGGCCAGGTCCACCTTGACGTTCAGGAGTTCGCCCGGATGGACCTCCTCCCGGCCGGCGTGGGCGGCGAGTATCTTCTCCGTTAAGGTCTGACCCATGGTTTCCTCGCGCAGTCCGGCCTCCCCGTCGGTCAGGAGCCGGCTTTCTTGCTCGAGCCCCGGCTCCGGGTGGCGGACCTGGCCCTGCGGGCCAACTTCTTCTTCTCCAGGAGGCCTTTCTGGATACCGCGGTTGATGGCGTTTATGTAGGCTCGGGCGCTGGCCTCGATGATGTCCGGGCTCACTCCCCGGCCCACCACCTCGTGCCCGTCGATGTCCAGCTTGATGGTCACGTCCCCCATGGCATCCAGCCCCTTGGTTATGGCCTGGACCTGGTAGGAGACCAGCTTGGCCTTGACCTTGGTGGCTTTGGCGATGGCCTTGCACACGGCGTCTACCTGTCCGTCCCCGGTGGCCGTGGCCTCGTAACCCTTGCCCTCCCGGCTCAGCTTGACGGCGGCGATGGGGATGGCCCCGGTCCCTGAAGAGGACTGCATGTACTCCAACTGGAAGAGCTCCTCCAGGGTCCGGATCTCGTCCAGGGCTATGGCCTCCAGGTCCTTGACGGTGATCTCCTTCTTCTTCCCCGCCAGCTCCTTGAAGCGGATGAAGGCCCTCTCCAGCCCCTTGTCGTCCAGGTAGAAGCCCATCTCCTCCAGCTTGGCCTTCAGGGCGTGCCGGCCGGAGTGCTTGCCCAAGTAGATCTCCGACTCCACCAGTCCCACGTCCTCGGGGTGCATGATCTCGTAGGTAACCCGGTGTTTGAGCACGCCGTCCTGGTGGATACCCGACTCGTGGGCGAAGGCGTTGTCTCCCACGATGGCCTTGTTGGGCTGCACGTTGTACCCGGTGAGCATGGACACCAGGCGGGAGGTCTGGTAGATCTCCTTCGTGTTCACCCCGGTGGTGAGGTCCACGTAGTCCTTGCGGGTGTTGATGATCATGACGATCTCCTCCAGGGAGGCGTTCCCCGCCCGCTCCCCCAGACCGTTGATTGCGCACTCTATCTGGCGCGCCCCCACTCGGGCGGCGGCCAGGGAATTGGCCACCGCCAGGCCCAGGTCGTTGTGGCAGTGCACGCTGACCACCACGTTTTCTATACCCGGGACGTTCTCCATGACGCCCCTCACCAGCTCCGCGAACTCGTCGGGCAGGGCATAGCCCACGGTATCCGGGATGTTGATCACCGTGGCCCCCGCCTTGATGGCCGCCGCGTAGACCTGGTAGAGGAACTTGGGATCGCTGCGGGTGGCGTCCATGGCCGAGAACTCCACGTTCTCCACGTACTTGCGCGCATAGGCCACGGCGTCCCTAGCCATCTCCAGCACCTGTTTGGGCGTCTTCTTCAGTTGATATTTCATGTGGTACTCGGAGGTGGAGACGAAGGTGTGGATGCGTGGCCGTTCGGCGAACATGATGGCTTCCCAGGCCCAGTCGATGTCGTTGCGCTCCGTGCGCGCCAGGGCGCAGATCACCGGACCCTTGACCGTCTTGGCCACCGCCTTCACCGCCTCGAACTCGCTGGGGCTGGAGACGGGAAAACCGGCCTCGATGACGTCCACCTCAAGGCGGGCCAACTGCTCGGCGATCTCCACCTTTTCCCTTTGGTTGAGACTGATTCCCGGCGCCTGCTCGCCGTCCCTCAGGGTGGTGTCGAAGATGTAGATTCTATCGGCCATAGGGTTCTCCTCCCGTCCTCACCACAGCTGGATGAACTTCCCATCCCGTACTTTGGGAACGCGCCGGATCTCCTCCATCACCTCTTCGGGTATGGGGATGTCCACGTTGATCCCCATCACCGCCTCCCCGCCTATTTTCTTCCTGCCCACCTGCATGTGGGCGATGTTTATGTTGTGGTCGCCCAAAATGGTCCCGATCTTCCCGATCATCCCCGGCACGTCGGCATAGCGGAAAAAGGCCATGTACCGCGAGGGGCCCAGGTCGATGTCGTACTCGTAGACGTGCACGAAGCGCTCCGTGTTGGAAAGGCCTACCAGCGTACCCCCCACGGCCACCTCGCTTCCGTCGCGGCGGCCGCGCACCATGATCAGGTTCACGTAGTCGCGGGTCTGCTCCGACTTGGTCTCCCGCACGGCAATTCCCCTCTCCTTGGCGAAAAGTGGCGCGTTTACGTAATTAACCGGTTCGAAGACGATCTTCTCGAAGAACCCCTTTAGGGTGGCCACGGTCAGCACCCCGGTCTCGTGGTTGGCCAGCTCCCCCAAATATTCCAGCTCAATCTCGTCCACGTGTCCCTCCACCAGGTGGGTGAGTAGCAAGCCCAGCTTCTCCGCGAGGGGCATGAACAGGCGCACCGTCTCGTCCACCTCGGCCGGCACGGGGAGGTTGACCACGTTGGACACGAACTCCCCCTTGAGGGCCGCCGCCACCTGCTCGGCGATCATCACCCCGGCGCGGTCCTGGGCCTCCTGGGTGGAGGCTCCCAGGTGCGGGGTGGCGACGACCTTGGGATGGACCACCAAAGGGCATTCCGTGGCCGGTTCCTTCTCGAAGACGTCCAGCGCCGCCCCGGCCACCTTGCCCGACTCCAGGGCCCGGTACAGTGCGTCCTCGTCGATTATCCCCCCGCGCGCCACGTTGAGTACGCGCACCCCGTCCTTCATCTTGGCGAACTCCTCTTCACCGATGAGATGATAGGTCTCCGGGGTCTTGGGAAGGTGCACGGAGATGAAGTCCGCCTGGGCCAACAGGTCGTCCAGGCCGGAGACCAGCTCCACTCCCAGGCGCCGCGCCTTCTCCTCGGATATATAGGGATCGTAGGCGATGACCCGCATCCCGAAGGCCAGACATCTCTGGGCCACCAAGGTCCCGATACGCCCCAAGCCGATGATGCCCATGACCTTCTGGTAAAGCTCCACCCCCTCGAACCTCTTACGCTCCCAGCACCTTTCACGCAGGGAATTGACGGCATCGGGTATGTAGCGGCACATGGCCAGAAGGAGGGCCATGGTCTGCTCCGCCGCCGAGATGATGTTGCTTTGGGGGGCGTTGATGACCATTATCCCTCGTTTGGTGGCCGCCTCCACGTCGATGTTGTCCACGCCCACCCCGGCCCTGCCGATGACTTTCATGCGCTCCGCCGCGGCGATGACCTCGGCGTCCACC
>JACVJF010000137.1 GCA_015711855.1 Candidatus Solincola quzhuomuensis
ATGCCCCTTGTATTCCTTGCGGGGTCCATTGAGCGTATGCGGGCAGGTGGGGGTAGGAGTTGGGCGAGCGGGAGATTCGCATCGAGGCTAAGCGATGTATAGGGTGCTGGGAATGCCTGGATATGTGTCCCCAGAGCACCGGAACCGAGTTCCCGGTTTATACTCGGGGGGACAGGATGCCGTCCGCGGCCAACCCGGAAAGCTGTCTGGGATGCCTGACCTGTGTGTTCATATGTCGCGCCGAGGCCATAACCGTCCAGGGTAAAAGGAACGCGGAAGGGATGGCGGAGCGCCGGGCGGATGTTAAGGCCCGGCTGCTTTTCTGATTCCTGCAGGATACGGGCGAGGAAAGGAGGTAAGAAACCTCCTTCACGGGGGCCTCGAGGGCGGATAAAAATCCGTTTATGACCTTGGATAAGGCTATATACGGGGACTATCATGGTTGATAGGCGTTGCATATGGAGAGCGAAGACCGGAAGCGACCGCAAGCCGGGCACCGCTTGGGTAAGGTCCCCAGGGGCTTCGGAAAGGAGGGTGAGTCCCCCGGACCGTGCCGCGTCAAGAAAAAGTTCGAAATGTCGATATGAAGACATTGGAGCGCGAAATTGACTCTTGTATAATTGAGCAACAATAACAACTATCGTCGGCCTCCGAGCCGTTGCCCGTGAACGGCGGGGGCGAGAAGACGTCGCGATCATAACGGAAAAAAGGAGGGGAAATCATTTTCTCCCAGGGGCAGGAGGTGGTGCGGTTTGCCCGATCTCAGAAAGGTCTTAGAGGAATTGGTAGCCACCGGAACGGTTAGGGCCGCGCTGGTCGTGGGAAGGGACGGGTTCATCATCGAGACGGCGGGAGAAGATGCCTCACACCTGGAGGCCGTGGGCGCCATAGCGCCCAGTTCGCTGGGGGCTGCCGAGGTGATAGGGCTGGAGCTCGCCCAGGGACCTATGGCCCAGGCCATGTTCGAGTTCGAGAAGGGAGCCATCCTCATGAGCGCGGTGGGGAGTGACGCCATATTGGTGTCCATCCTGCCCGCCGGAGCCAACCTGGGCAAGGCCAGATACGATATCCGCAAGTTCCTGCCCGTCATCGAGAGCTCCCTGTGATGAAGACCGGTTGGTTAATCCTTAGGCGAGACGACCTTTAATCGGGGAGGTTGGTCTTGGTCACAGACCGCATCGAGAAGATGGCAACCGTCCTCAGGGAGTTGAGGGCCAATCTTCCGGAGATAGAGGCGGCGGTGCTCATAAGCGCTGACGCCATGCCCCTGGCCTCGGATATCTCGGACGAATCCGACGAGGAGATGATCGGAGCCCTGTCCGCCTCCGTCCTGGGAATGGGTGAAAGAGCGGCCCGAGACCTTAGACGCGGTTCCCTGGAACAGGTATACATAAAGGGCGACCAGGGATATCTCTTGCTACTCCATTGTGGACCGGATGCCCTGCTCTCCCTTCTGGTAAGGCCGGAGGCCAAGTTGGGCGTGGTCTTTATGGAGGCCAAACGCACCGCTGAGGAGCTTTCTGCCCTTTTCCAATAAACGCCGGACGTCGGAATGACAGTGGTCGAGGGAGGTCGAGTACTTGGCGGAATCGCGGGAGGAAAGACTGCGAAACGCTCTTAAGGAGCTTATCTCCAGATCCGCGGAGGTGGACGCGGCAGCGGTCGTGAGCATGGACGGCCTGGTCATGGCCTCCGTCCTTCCCAATACCCTGGAGGAAGACCGCCTGGGGGCCATGTCCGCAGCCCTGCTGAGCCTGGGAGAAAGGACTTCGGAGGAATTGGGCAGAGGAGAACTAGCCCAGGTTTTCGTGGAGGGGAACGCGGGATACGTATTTCTCATGGCCGCAGGGGAGGACGCAGTACTTACCGCCTTGGTGCGTAAGGGCAGCAAGCTCGGATTGGTGCTTTACGACGTGAAGGGGGCGGCCAAAAAGATCGCCGAGATTATCAAATCGGAGTTCCGCGTGGAATACGAATAAGGCGATCGGGCAAGGGACGAGGAACTACACCGCAGCGGGATAACTTGTGCTTGAGGGCGGCGATATAATTCAAGTTAGGGAACTTCGTTAGGGGATCTCTTACAACGCGCGTCCAGCAGGGCCGCTATATGGGTCGGAGGCAGAAAAGACGTGGCTTAGGGATTGGGAGGGCGGTTAACGGCTTTAGCTGCGCCTGGAGGAGAGTTATCAAAAAAGGGAGGATTAACGAATATATATAAGATGAGATATGTTATTGATTTCGTCGGTGCCATGATCGGCATCCGGCGGGAGGAGAGATGGATTAAATGGCTCTCAAGGGAAGTTTAAAGGATTTCAGCCTTCCCGACTTGTTCCAGCTTCTGAACTTCGGCAAGAAGAACGGGACCCTCAACCTTACCCGAGATCAAGCCAGAGGATACATCTGTTTCCGTAACGGCGAGGTCTTCTTCGCCACCACCAACTGGAAGAGGCAGTCCCTGGGCATGAAGCTTTTGAGTGCGGGGATCATAACCAGGGCCCAGCTGGAGGAGGCCCTGGAACTGCAGAAGACCTCCGCGCGAGGCCAGCGCCTGGGCCAGCTCCTCATCCGCCTGGGATACATCACCAAGGAAGAGCTCGAGGTCTTCGTGGAGGAGCAGATCCAAGATGCCGTTTTCGAGATGCTCCGCTGGACCGATGGGGAATTCGAGTTCCAGCCGGGGGTGGTTTTCCCGGAGGAGGACATCGGGCTTTCCATCAGCACCGAGGAACTTATCATGGAGGGATCTCGGCGCCTGGACGAGTGGAACCGCATAGAGAAGAAGATCCCCCACCTGGACGTGGTGTTCAAGATGACCTCCATGCAGGGCAGGGAAGCCGCGCACATCAGCCTAACTCCCGAGGAATGGATGGTTCTCACCCACGTGGACGGCGAAAAGACGGTACGCCAGATCGTGGAGCTGACCGGGATGAGCACCCTTCACACCTGCAAGATATTGTACGGTCTCATAAGCTCGGGATTGCTGGAGAACGTCACCCCGGAGCGCGAGGAGATCGAAGC
Organism: Candidatus Solincola quzhuomuensis; assembly: GCA_015711855.1. Lineage (GTDB taxonomy): Bacteria > Actinomycetota > Geothermincolia > Geothermincolales > RBG-13-55-18 > Solincola_A > Solincola_A quzhuomuensis. Next base: position 3,019 of record JACVJF010000137.1, read on the forward strand.
CGACCGTCGCCTGGAGGAGCTGGCCCAGGAACTTCAGGAAGCCACGGTGGACAAGGTCGTGGAGGTCCCCCTTCCCCAGGAGCTGGCCGAACCAGAGCTGGAACCCGAGGCGGCCGGTGATAGAGAAACCCCGACAATCCAAGCGGCCCGAGGAAGTCTCACTGCGGAAGAAGTCGCCCGAATTGGTCAGGAGCCGCCCGCCGCCATCGAAGAGATCGAGGAAGCGGTGGGAACGGTCATGGAGAGGCTGGAGGAAGGGGAATCGTCGGAGCCGGTATATCGGGAAGGGGAACCGGTGGTCGGCACGGAGACTCGGGCGGCGGTTATGGAGAAAACGGGGGAACCGTCCATGGACGAGCGCCGTGCCGGTGCGGAAACAGCGGAGCTCGAAGAAGCGGTGGAGATAGAGATAGGCGAGGAAGCGGAGAGCGAGATACTGGTCGAGGAGGTAAGCGTAACCGCTGAGCCGGAGGAGGTTGCGGCGGAGACCTTGCCCGCGGAGGAGGTCTCGGAGGTGGGTTCCCTGCATCTTCTCGAGGAGGAGATGAAGAGGGAAGCCGAGATAGTGGAGGAGATGAAGAAGGCCACCCTGGAGGAGACGGTTGAGGCGGAAAGGGTGCTGGAGATAGAGAGCAAGGAAGCGGAGCTGGAGGAACTGAAACGCAAGATAAGTTCCCTCCTTCCCGAGGGTGTAGCCCTGGAGGAGCCGGAGGAGCTCCCCCCTCCCCCTCCTCCGGAGAAGCCCTTGGTGGCCAGAGAGAGCATGACCAGGGAGAGCGCCGAAGCCAGGGCGGCCAAGATAGCCTATCTGGAGAAGAAATACGGGAAGATAGCCCGCTTGGCCGGAGAGGAGCCGCCGACGCGCGAGGAGGAGATAAAGGAGCGGGAGGCAGCGAGCGCGCTTCCGCGGACATCGGAGGAAGAGAAGGCTTACGCCGAAGCCCCCGGCGCGGCGGACGTTCTGGAGAGGGTCATGCTCGAGGACCTGCCGGTGGAGGGAGCGGTGTCCGCCCCGGAGGGGGTCTTGCCCGGCGTGGAGGAAGGGGCCGTTGCCCAGCTCCAAGCAAGCGTACCGGAGGAGGTCGTCTCCGGCGTGGAGGAGGGGGTGACCGGCGCCTATCCGGGTCTTCAGGAGACGGCCATCGAGGAAGAGAAGGCTTACGCCGAAGCCCCCGGCGCGGCGGACGTTCTGGAGAGGGTCATGCTCGAGGACCTGCCGGTGGAGGGAGCGGTGTCCGCCCCGGAGGAAAAGGCCTCTTTAGGCGATGAGACCTATGCATTGAAAGAGACCCGTGGGGTCTCGTCGGAGACATTCTTCGAGATCGACGAATCCATCATGGCCGAATCGGTCGAGGGTCCGTCTCCGCTGGAGCTGGACATTCTTTCCGAGATCGAGGAGCTGGAAAGGGAAATCCTCGATGCGGAAAAGGAGAGGGGAGCCCTCGATTTGGAGGGTCTGGAGAAGGAACTGGCTGCCCTGGAGGAGGAGATATTCGCTGCGGAGCAGGAGACCTCCGCCGTGGATAACGAGGAGGTGGGGGTGTCCGCTGAGCCCGAAGCTGGCGTTGCCGTCGAGGAGAAGTCGTGGCCGGAGGACAAAGGGGCTTCACCGGAGGTCGTAGAGACTGCTGAGTTCCTGGAGCCGGAAGCGATTTCCGAAGCTCGTCCCTCTTTCCTGGAAATGGAAGTCCAGCCATTGGTGAAGCCAGCCCCTCCCGCCGAGGAAGCCCCGGCGGCCCCGGAACCCCTGGACCTTTTGGAACGCCTGGCCGAGGAACCCGCCGCTCCCGAACTCCCCACGGAGGTGGCCCGGGAGGTCTCCGCCCCTCCCGCCGAGGAAGCCCCGGCGGCCCCGGAACCCCTGGAGACCGGACTGCGGGGGACCTACTTATCCCCGCTGGAGAGGATGGCTGCACCGCAGACGGAGGAGGCCCCGCCCGCCTCGACGGCCCCGGTCACTCCGGAAGGGGTAGAGGCAGCACCGACTTTGTTCGGTGCTGCCGCCAAGGCAGAGGTCACTCCGGTTGAGATTGTTCCGCCTCGTGAGGTGGAAAAGGAGGTCGTTGGGATCGCATCGCCGTCGCCGCCCGTCCGGGAGGAGGCCCATGTGGGAACGGGGGAAGCCGCCGTCACCGCGGAAGCCGGTGAAGAGTACGGAGAGTTCGACGAGACCGCCTATTCGCTGGAAAGGGAACTGGCGGAACTGACCGGTGCCGCCATCCCTCAACCCAAGAAGATAAAGATCCCCATAAAACAGAAAGGAGAAGAAAGAGAGGTGGAGGAAATAGATAAGGGAAAACCCGTTCCCAAGGTGAAGCGGGACAAGGCGGTCACCAAGAGTATAATCATGCGCATCATAGACGGTATAAAGAGGTTGTAAGCGACGGAGGAGGAAATTGCGTTCGTTCAAGATCGTGGTCACCGGTCCGTTCAGCGCGGGTAAGACCACATTCATCAAGAGCATAAGCGAGATCGCCATTGTGTCCACGGAGAGGGCCATTTCCGATTCCACGCGGCGGGTCAAGGCGGAGACCACCGTGGCCATGGACTTCGGGCGCATAACCATCTCCAAGGACATCGTGCTCTATCTTTTCGGAACGCCGGGGCAGGAACGCTTCGATTTCATGTGGCAGATACTCTCCGAAGGCATGCTCGGGTACATACTCATGCTCGACGCCAGTCGCCCCGAGACGTTCCCGGAGGGAAGGCGCATTCTGGAATTCTTTTCCACCTTGTCCGACGCTCCCTTCGTGGTCGGGGCGACTCGCATGC
>JACVJF010000138.1 GCA_015711855.1 Candidatus Solincola quzhuomuensis
TGCCGGCCGCCCGTGGAAGATCGGGCCCGCTTTCTTCGACGAGCCTCCGCGGGGTATGGCCGCGAGCTCAACGGGGTTTCCGCCGTGTATGGTCTCCAGACCGGTTGAAGGGAAGCCGTCTCCGAGCCCGTGGAAGATCGGGCCCGCTTTCTTCGACGAGCCTCCGCGGGGTATGGCCGCGAGCTCAACGGGGTTTCCGCCGTGTATGGTCTCCAGACCGGTTGAAGGGAAGCCGTCTCCGAGCGCATGCAAGCGAGGTTCAATCCGGCCCGGGTTGCTGGTATCTTGATTAAGGTAAAAAATTCCGGGTAGGGAGGCGGACCGTTGCAGGACTTGAAGAGATGTATTGACCTCCACGACCTGGAGGAGGAAGATCCTTTTCTGGGGGAACTGGCGAGGTTTCTCGCTTCCCGGAACGAGGGGGTCTACCTCACGGGAGGTTACCTGCGGGACTACCTCCGGGGAAGGGTGTCCTCGGATGTGGATTTCGTGGTCCAGGGAGACCCGGAACCGGCTGCGGGGATGGTAGCGGCGCGGTTCCGGGGAAAGTCCTTTCTTCTTTTCCCTAAGGAACGCACCTTCAGGGTCGTGGTCCCCGCGGACGGCGGTCGCCGCACGCTGGATTTCTCGCCCTTAAGGGGCTTCAGCGTGGAGGCGGATATGGCCATGCGCGACTTCACCGTGAACGCCATGGCCGTGGATCTGGAAAAGCTGGTCCGGCAGGGATGCCTCCACCTTCCGCAAGACCTGATCGACAAGCATTACGGCTGGAGGGATCTGGCCGCGGGCATTCTCCGCGAATGCCACAAGGAATCCTTCCTGGCGGATCCCGTCCGGCTGGTTCGCGCCTTCCGCTTCCGACATCTCCTGGGGCTGGAGTTCGAGGAGCGGACCCTGAATCACCTGAAGAAATACGCATCCCTGATAACCCGGGTTCCCGGCGAGCGGGTGGCCGTGGAGCTACTGGAGACCCTGGAACGACCGGGCAGTTCCAGGGTGTTCGCGGAGATCGAGGCCACCGGCTTGCTCCAATACCTGTTTCCCGAGCTGACGAGCACGGTGGGCCTGGAGCAGAATGCCTACCATCACCTGGACGTGTGGTCGCATACCCTGCTCACCCTGGATGAACTGGACAGGCTGCTGGCTGACCCGGGATCCGTATATCCGGAGCACGCCGTTACTTTGACCGAGAGGATGGAGGAACACCTTCAGGACCTGCACCCGCGATCGGCCTTCCTGCGTTTGGCCGCCCTCTTCCACGACGCCGGGAAGCCGATGACCTTCTCCCGGGGGGAGGACGGACGTATCCACTTCCACTCTCACCAGGAACACGGCAGGGCGGTCACGGAGCGGTTGGGAGAACGGCTTCGCCTTTCGCGACGTGCTCGTGACTATCTGGAGGGTTTGGTGGGAAGGCACATGGACATCGGCTTTATGGTGAAGGAGGAGACCACGCAGCGGGCTCTACGCCGCCTGGTGCTGCGGCTGGGGGACCTCCTTCCGGACGCGGTCCTCCTCTCCACCGCAGACCGTTTCGCCACCCGGGGGCCTCTGACCACGGTGGAGGGCCTGGAGCGGTACGTCGGTTTCTGCAGGGTCCTACTGGACGAGTATCTCAAGGAGAAGGAGACACCGCCGCTGATCCGGGGACGTGACCTCATCCGAGAGCTCGGCATGCGGGAGGGTCCGGAATTGGGAGAGATCCTGAGAAAGGTCAGAGAGGCTCAGCTCGAGGGCCACGTCGCAAGCAGGGAGGAGGCCCTGAGGCTGGCCGAACGACTATTTCACGTCCGGGGAAACTCGGGAAGCGGGCCGGGTAGTAGCCGGCCTTTGCAGAGGGGACATGGATAAGGGAGAGGAGGGTCAAGCCATGTCCTTCCGAATCGAGGGCCTCAGGGTGGGTCATGCCGAGGATCCGGCTGGAATAACGGGATGCACGGTGATATTACTTCCCCCGGGAACCCGCGGGGGAGTAGAGGTAAGGGGAGGGGCTCCGGGAACCCGGGAGACCGATCTCCTTAACCCCGTGAACTTGGTGGAAGAGGTCAACGCCTTTCTTTTGGCGGGAGGAAGCGCTTTCGGTCTGGATGCGGCCACAGGCGTAGTGCGTTTCCTCGAGGAGAAGGGAATAGGTTACGATGCCGGGGTGGCCCGCGTGCCCATCGTGCCGGCCGGGGTCATTTTCGATCTGGGAATCGGCGACCCGAAGGCTAGGCCCGACGCGGAGATGGGCTATCGTGCCTGCCTGGATGCGGGGGAGGACCTCCTGCGGCAGGGGAATGTGGGAGCCGGGATGGGAGCCACGGTGGGGAAGCTTCTCGGTTATTCCCGATGCACCAAAGGGGGGCTGGGGACGGCCTTCTTCCAGGGAGAGAGCCTGAAGATATTCGCCCTGGCCGTGGTCAACGCCCTGGGAGATGTGCTGGACGAGGAGGGGCGGGTGATCGCCGGTTTGCGGCTTCCCGAGGGCGGTTTCGGTTCCACGGAGGCCTTGATGCGCACCGCTTTGGGAGAGAACTCCACGTCTGTACCGCCGCTCAACACCACCCTGGGAGTCATCGTCTCCAATGCCGAGCTCTCCAAGACGGACGTCAACTGGGTGGCGCAGCGCGGGCATCACGGGCTGGCTCGAGCCATTTCCCCCAGCCATACCAAGCTGGACGGGGACTTGGTCTTCGCTGCGGCCACCGGGGAGGTCGCGGCCTCAGCCGACCTGGTGGGGTCCATAGGGGCCTCCCTTTTGGCCCAGGCGGTGCGCAATGCGGTACGGAACGCCGAGAGCATAGCCGGAATCCCCGCGGGGCGCGACGTCTCCTGAGGAGGTGACGGGAATGGATGTCTTCGAGGCCATGGAGAAGAGGCACAGCGTCCGATCTTTCGACCCCTCCCGGGACGTGCCTCCGGAAATGGTGGAGGAGATCCTGCGCTGCGCTTGTCTCGCTCCTTCCGCCGGTAACGTCCAACCCTGGCGTTTCGTGGTGGTCAGGGACCGCAGGGTCAAGGAGGGGTTGGCCGCCGCCGCATTGGGGCAGTCCTTCGTGGCCCAGGCGCCGGTGGTCATCGTGGTCTGCGCTGACCTGGAAGCCCACGCCTCCAGCTACGGGAGAAGGGGGGTCGAGCTCTATTCCATCCAAGACACGGCGGCCGCGGTACAGAACATGCTCCTGGCCGCCACCGCGCTGGGCCTGGGGACCTGCTGGGTGGGGGCCTTCCGGGAGGAGGAAGCGGCCCGCTGCCTGGGGTTGCCCGAACGCTTGAGGCCCCTGGCCATAATCCCTCTGGGCTACGCCGCCAGTTCGGGATCTCAACCCAGGAAGATGTCCGCATCCAGGGTGACCACCTACTTGGGTTAGGGACGGTGGCGGAAGAAATCGCGCACGGCGGCGATCACCTCTTCCTGCTCCCGGTCGGTGAGTTGGGGATAGAGGGGGAGGGAGAGGACGCACTGGGCCGCGTGCTCCGCCTGGGGGCAAGGGGGGTTCTCCACCTCCGTGAAGGGGGTCTGGCGATGGAGGGGGAGGGAGTAGTGTACGGCCGTCTCCACCCCCCGCCGGGCGAGATGTTCTCTCAGCGCGTCCCTTTCCCGGCAGGTGATCACGAAGAGGTGGTAGACGTGTTCCTCCCCTCTCGACGGCGTGGGGAGCCCCACGGGTAGGTCCGAGAAGGCCTCCAGATACCGCCGGGCCAGCTCCCGGCGTCTGGTGTTCCAAGCTTCGAGACGCCTCAGCTTGAGGCGCAAAAAGGCCGCCTGCAGTTCGTCCAGGCGGCTGTTCACCCCGATCCTCTCCACCCGGTCCCGGTCCGCGCGCCCATAGTCGCGCAGGGAGCGGAGTTCCCGGGCCAGCGCCGGGTCGGAGGTAATCACCATACCGGCGTCTCCGTAAGCCCCGAGGTTCTTGGTGGGGTAGAAGCTGAAGCATCCCGCTTTCCCCCAGGTGCCTACCGGCTTTCCGTGAAGGGAAGCGCCGTGAGCCTGGGCGCAATCCTCCAGGAGAATAAGGTCGTGTTCCCTGGCGATGTGTTCCATTCTGACCATGTCCGCCGGGCGGCCGTAAAGGTGCACGGGAAGGAGGACACGAGTACGCGAGGTTATCCTTTCCTCCACGCTTTCCGGGTCCAAGTTCAAGGTTAGGGGGTCGATATCGGCGAAAACGGGCCGGGCGCCGGCCAGGCGGACAGCGATGGCGGTGGGCGGTGCGGATAGGGCCGAGGTTATGACCTCGTCCTCACCCCCGATGCCCAGGGCGCGGAGGGAGAGTGCTATGGCATCCGTGCCCGAGTTCACCCCTATGCCCTCGCCGGATCCGCAGAACGAGGAGAATTCCCTCTCCAGGGCTTCCACCTCCGGGCCCAGCACGTAACGTCCCCGCTCCAGGATTTGGGAGAGACCGCGAAGCAATTCCTCCCGGAGTTCCCTTTCCTGCCGGGTCAGGTCCAGAAAAGGCACGCGAAAGGCGCGCATGTCCCGTCCCTTAAATGCCAGTTTCGATGTTTACAGCTGGTGATGTATCGCACCCCCCCTCCGCAGGAGCGAAGGAGGGTTTCTCTCGTGCCCGTCCACGAGCCTCTTCCCGGACTTTGGCGAGGAGGATCGACCGGCTCATCGGTTGCGGGTTCGGCATGTTTTCCACTCTTGGCTCCGGAAATAGTGGTTGCCGTGCTGGCGATAGAAGACGATCGTTTCCATCAGGCCGGCATGGAAGTCCCAGCGGGGTTCCCAACCCAGCGTTTCGCGGAAAAGCGAAGCGTCCAGCTCGATGTCGCCCGGTTCCACGGAAGCGTATTCCGGAGGAAAGGGCGCCTTGCGCCATGTTGTTCCCGTGGCTTCGGCCACGGCCCGCGCCGCCTCGGCCACGGTGATGGAAGTCCCGGAGGCCAGGTTGAAGGCCTTCCCCACGCAGGCCTCGCTGGTGCCCGCGAGGAGCAAAGCCTCTACGACGTCTTCCACATATAGGAAATCCCTTTGTTGGCTGCCTTCTCCGTAGACGAGGATCTCGTTCCCCAACAAGCCCTCGCGTATGAACCAGTTCAGGAAGCCCTGGCCGTCGTGCTGCATCTGATGTCGGGGACCGAAGACGTTGGTCAGGCGGAGAGACGTGCAGCGCAGGCGATTCCGCTCGTGGAAGACGCGATGGTACTCCTCCACGGTGGTCTTGTGTACACCGTTAATGTCCACCGGCCGCAGGGGATGATTTTCATCTACCGGCAGATAGAGGGGTTTTCCGTATTGGCTCCTCGATCCCGTGTACACCACCATGGTTCTGGGACTGAGATCCGCGAGCAGGTTGAGGAACTTCAACTGGCTCAGGCAGTTCCTCTCCAGGTCCCGGAGCGGGTTCAACAGCGAACCCACGTGGCTGGTGCTGGCGGCCAGGTTGAAGACGATCTCCTGATCCGGGAGATACTCGGAGATTTTGTCCGCCTCACCGATGTCCGCCACCACCAGGTTTATCTTCTCCAAGTAATCCTTGAGGTTGTAGAAATTGGCGCCCTGGTCCGGATAGCAGGCGTCTATAACGGTAACCGACGCCCCAAGCCTAACCAGGCGCCGGACTAGGTTGCTCCCTATGAACCCCAGTCCCCCGGTCACCAACACCCGCTTATCGCGGTAGTCGCTGGAGATCCCCATAGGTCCTTTTCCCTTATATCTTCTTCCGAATCGCCCTACACCATATTGCAGGAATATCCGCCGCCATAGCAAGTATGTTCCT
>JACVJF010000139.1 GCA_015711855.1 Candidatus Solincola quzhuomuensis
CGCCTCCTTCCTCGTCATCCCCGGCTTTATTCTTGCCCCGAGGTCCCCTGCACACGTTGATTATTTCTTTGATTTTTCGATTATAAACCAAAAGCCAAGGCCGTGTTTGTCCCAGATCATGGCGAGGGTGTTTCGGCCTTTGCCGGTGGCGTCCCGGTCCGTGCCTTGCCTTGTAGGTCGACTTTAGGTCCTGCGTTTGTTCCAGATCCGGACGGCTGGTCTAAAGCAAGCGCAGCGGAACGTTTTCTTTGGGTTTTTAGACATGCGTAGCGGTACGTTGTTCCTCCTGATGCTGCCAACCCCCTCAGACGACACGGCTAAGGCGCGGGGGTGGAGTGGTGCCGACAACAGTAAGGCTGCCTTGGTTGCCGGCTGCCCTGCCCTGCGCCCACTTGAGGATCCTCCAGGGATGGCGTTGACGAGAATCGGGCTGCCTCTTTGCCGGCCTCCCTCGCGGACTCGGGCGGTGGAAAGGCTTGAGCGGTATGTTGACGGGCTTAGCGTTTCTTAATACCCCGTGGGGTATCAAATTTCAAGACCTGACCCCTTTAAAGGAGGAGGGAGGAGACGGCGTCCTCAAGGTCGCGCAGGTTGCGGCACACCCGCACATCGCGGCAGTAGGGGGCGTATTCGCTCATCACGCTGTCCCCGGTGTCCCAGAAGGGCTTGGTCTCCGGGTTGAGCCAGATGATGCCCTTGCTCCGGTCCCGCATCCTCTCCAGGGCCCAGGCGCAGGGGTCGTTGTAGTTGTTGCGGGCGTCGCCGATGACGAGGATGTAGGTGCGGAAGCCCACGTCCTGGAGGTACTGCTCGCAAAACTGGCGGAACACATAGCCGAAATCGCTTCGCGCATGGTAGGCGATACCCGCCTCGGTCAGAGCTCTCTTCACTCCCCTCTCGATCTCCTCCTCGCGGAAGAAGTCGGTAACCTCCCCCAGCTCGTCCACGAAGACGAAGGAGCGCACCTTGGCCAGACAGTCCTGCAGGGTGTACACGAACTGCAGCATGAACTGCGAGACCCGTGCCACCGAGGAAGAGACGTCGCAGAGGACCATGAGCTCCACCTTCTCCAGGCGCTTGGTGCGCAACACGAGGTCGAAGGGGACCCCACCGTGACGCATGTTCTTGCGCAGGGTGGCTTTGATGTCCAGCTTGTCCCGGCGCATCCTCCTCTCGCGCAGCGCGAGCCTGTTGCGCAGTTTGCGGGCCAGGACGTCCACCGCCCGGCGCATCTGCTGCAGCTCCTGCTCGTCCAGGCTGGAGAGGGGCCTGAGCATGAGCCGCTCCATCCTCTCCGCAGGCGGCACGCGGTCCGCGTTCCGCGCCTGTTCCCTCTCCACGTAGCGGCGCACCTGCTGGCGCAGGGCCTCGCGATTGGCCCGATAAACCCTTTTCAGCTCCTCCAGGTCCTCCTCCGGCCAACCGTCCTCGCGGAGGCGTTCCAAAAGGTCACGGAGGTCTATTTCCATCCTTTCCCAATCGAAGGCATCAAAGACGCGTCGGGTGTACATCCCCACCTGCATGCGCGTGGTCAGCTGGGAGGTGCCCACCTCTCCCGCCGCCGCCCGGATGAGGGACTCCATCTCCCCATCCTGGCCGGTCAGGAGCATGAGGAGCAGGGAGTTGTGCCCGTTCTCGGTGGCCATGACCCGGAGCGCCTCCCGCAGCCGAGAAAGGAGTTCGTCACTTAGGATCTCCGCCTCCCCAGCCGCTTCCAGCCCCAAGAAGTAAAGGGGAAAGAGCTCGTCGAAGATTGCGCCGTCCTTCCTGTTCTTCACCAGGGCGGACTTCAATGCGGCCCGGAAGACCTCCATGTCCTCCACGCCCGCCGCGGCCACGCCCCGTACGGCGTCGATGCTCTCCGCGGGAGAGACGGGGACGCCCCTTCCCCGCAGGCCCTTGACGAACTCCAGTATCCTTTCCTCCATGGGCCTCCTCCTACATGGGCTTCCTTTTAGTCTTGCCGCACCTTCCGAAAGCGCCGCCTATTAGGACCTCTGTGTGTCGCTCCTTTGCGAGTTCCGCGACTTTCACCGTTCCTTCGGACGTGCCGTAGCCTATCCGGCCGCTATGTGATGTAGGTTGTCGCGGGCCTTCTGGATGTCCTTCTCGTACTTGAGGACGATGTTCAGCGTGTCCCTGACCAATCCGGGGTCAAGGGTTTCGGCGTTGAGGACCACCAGCGCCCGGGCCCAGTCCAAAGTCTCGCTTATGCCCGGGACCTTCTTCAGGTCCAGCTTGCGCAGACGATGCACGGCCTCCACCACCTGGGCGGCGAGCCTCTCCGCGATTCCCGGGACCTTGAGGCGCACTATCTCCAGCTCCTGCTCGAAGGAAGGGAAGTCGATGTAGAGGTGCAGACAGCGCCTCTTGAGGGCGTCGCTGAGCTCGCGGGAGTTGTTGCTGGTAAGGATTACCATGGGGATGTGTCTGGCCTTGAGGGTCTTGAGTTCCGGTATGCTAACCTGGAAGTCCGAGAGTATCTCCAAGAGGAAGGCCTCGAACTCGGGGTCGGACTTGTCCACCTCGTCGATGAGCAAAAGAGCGGGCTTCTCCGAGAGGATGGCTCGTAGGAGCGGCCGGGGGACGATGAACTTCTGCGAGAAGAAGACCTCGTCCTGCCGGGCCACCCGTTCCACGGCCTCGGCCAGGTCGCGGGCTCCGGACAGCTCCTCGGCCAGGACGTCCTTGAGGATCTGGGTGTAGAGGAGCTGCTTGGCGTATTCCCACTCGTAGAGGGATTTGGACTCGTCCAGCCCTTCGTAGCACTGCAGGCGGATGAACTCCCTTCCCAGGGCGGCGGCGGTGACCTTGCCCAGGTCGGTCTTGCCCACACCGGCAGGGCCCTCCACCAAGACCGGTTTTTCCAGCCTCTCGGCCAGAAAGACCACCGTGGCTATCTCCTTGCTGCAGATGTACTTCTGCTCGGCCAGTAGACGCCGTACTTCCTCGATGCTCTGAAACACGTCCTTACCTTCTTTCTTCTAACCTTCAGCCCGATCAACCTCATCCCCTTCCAGGCCGTATCTCTCCGCCAGCTCGCGGTAGAGCCTCCTCCCTATCTCCAGGCCCCGCTCGATGAAATCCGGGCCGTATTCCCTTCCCGTGGGCGTGCGGAAGGTATCCGCGATGCGTCTGATGCCCTCCATGCTGGTCCGGAAATGTCCCAACAACACGACCAGAGGTATACGGTAGGGGGCCACCATCGACCATAGGGTCTCGGTAAAGTTATCCGGTCCCCAGCGGAATTTGTCCGCGTCGTAGAGGGCATCCGAGAGAATCTGGAGGTCGGGGTCCTCCAGGGGTTCCTCGGGACGGAAGGCCTCGTGATTGCGGATGGCCTGGACCACGGCCCTGCGCTCCCCCGCTTGCAACTGGAGATCGCGCAGTATGCGATCGGCTTCTTCCGCTCCCCTGCGAGCATGATCCGGTTCGTCCCTCCTTATGTCGTGCAGTAATCCCGCCAGATGCGCGAGCAGCAGGTACCTATCCCTCCCCCCTCCCTCCGGACACCCACTCACCTCTATGAGCACCAGGGCCCCGGCGTCCACGGCCACCTTGAGTACGTGGGACAACCCGTGTCCCAGGCGGTCACCCCTCTGCTCCACCAGGGCTAGGACGGACCGGCACATGGGGTGACCTTGTAGGGCCAGGCACGATTCTTCCACCTCTTTTCTCTTCTCGGAATAGAAACGGGGGGGATCGATCTCCCCGGCGATGCGCCTGGAAAGCTCCTTGGCCTCCTGGTATTCCCTGGTGAGCAACCTCTCCGTCCTCTTTCGTCTTCGCCCGCTATCGCCAACTAGATTTTATCCTAATCCCGGACGCGCCGTCCCGACGGACGTCACCCGCTATGTCGTTCCGGAGGTGGGCATGCGTAAAAGGGGGGTCACGGTTATGCGTATGCAAAGAACGACTAAACTTGAGGGGTCGGCCCCGCGGCCCGCCGTCACGCCCGCCGATCGATCTTCCCCTAGCCCTCCGCATCCATGCGCCTCGACCGACGGGCCAAAGAGGCCAGGGGTATATCCAAGAAGGCCACATTGGCCGCCACGATCCATAAGGTCACGGCGGCAACGGCCACCGCACCCCAACCGGCAAAGACGGCCGCCACCGTAAGGCCTAACGCCGTCGCCGCCGAAACCGCCGCCGCGATCATCACCCGGTGGCGGATGCGCTGCAACCTGGAACATGCTTCCATGGGATGAAGGACAGCGTTCTCCGGTTCACCCTTCTTCCTGAGGTAACGGGAGAGGATGACCAGGAGGGGATCGTCGGGGATGTTTCCCGCCAGCTGCATGAGGGCTCCCACCATGGTCACGTTTACCAGGGTTAACATCCCCAATATCATCGCCCATGCCGCCATGCCCATCCCTCCTTCGCGAACATTTTAACTAAAATATAAAGGGGTCGTATCTTCGATCTTCGGTACCTCGCTCAAATAGCCAAAGAGCAAAACGAGGAAGCCGGCAATCGAAGAACGAAGATACGACCCCATGGGAGGCGGTATGTTGAAAGAGTATTTTTCCATATTGGGCGGGGAGAGGCCGGCCCGACACTGGGTGAGCTCCCGGATACCGGCGGGCTGCGAGGGAACAGAGAGCCTTCCCGTCGAGCGGCTGTGGGAAATCCACGACCGAGCCATGGAATCCTTTCAGCGCTGCTGGGCGGAGGGCACCTGGCCAGAGGAACCGGCGAGCCCTTCCCTCCTGGAGGTCAAGCTCCAGCTGGCGCGCCGCATGCTGCGGGGTTGCCACATGTGCGAGAGGCGCTGCGGGGTCGACCGGGAAATCGGCGAACTGGGCTATTGCGGAGTGGGGACGGTCTCCCGGGTAGCCTCCATGTTCCTGCACTTCGGCGAGGAACCCGAACTGGTCCCTTCCCACACCATATTCTTCTCCGGATGCACCTTCCGCTGCATCTACTGTCAGAACTGGGACATAGCCATGGATCCCCGCGCCGGAAGCCCGGCGGATCCCGTCTTCTTGGCTTCCGCCCTCCGCGAGGGGATGAGGCAGGGGTCCCGCAACGCCAACTTCGTGGGGGGGAACCCCGACCCGAACCTGCACACCATATTGGAGACCATAATCCACCTCGGAGAGGACGGTAAACACCTCCCCATGGTCTGGAACTCCAACATGTACACCTCTCTCGAGGCCATGCGCCTTTTGGAAGGGGTGATGGACATCTACCTGGCAGACTTCCGCTACGGGAACGACGAGTGCGCGCGAAAATATTCGGATGTGAAGGATTACTTCCGCGTGGTCAGCCGCAACTTCTCCATCGCCTACCGCCAGGGGGAGATTATGCTCCGCCAGCTGCTTCTCCCGGGACACCTTCATTGCTGCACGGAGAGAATCATGGAATGGGTGGCGAAGAACATGCCCGACGTCTATTTCAACCTCATGTTCCAGTACCGTCCGGAATACCGGGCCGGGGCCTATCCGGAGATTAATCGCCGCCCCTCCGGGGAGGAGAAGCGCGAAGCTTTGGCCATCGCCGCACGCTTGGGCATCGCCCTCTGTTAGACGGCGACCTTGGCGCCGACCCTCCATCCACTCCGCAAAGCCTCAGCGCGGCCGAGACGAGCCGGGAGCGAGCACGGCTCGGGCTTTCCGCCGCCGGGTTCCCGCGCGGTGCGGCGGGACGGGACCCTC
>JACVJF010000140.1 GCA_015711855.1 Candidatus Solincola quzhuomuensis
CACGGCGTTTCCCGCCCTCAGGATCCTCTCCTCTGCCTTTTTCTTTTCCGGCTCCATTTTCTGCCCGGATCGCTCCAAGGCACACAGCACTCCGAAGGACGGCGCCACCTTCTTCGGACCGTCACCGTGGCCGTGCTCTTTCCGGCGTTCTTCCCCATAGGAAGACGGCCCTCATCATGACCATCTTAACACCATATTCTCGATCGTATCCTTGCGGGGGCACTCTTTGCGGGGGCATGGTGTGGCCGCTCGGGGAGTGAGGTTTCCATGAGATTCTCCGCGTTGCACGCGTCCGGGTCGGGATGTGAAAATTCTTGAGAGAGGTCTTGATCCGCGAAGCGAGATTCTGGACTTCCAAGCGAGCCCTTAGAGGTAAAGATGTTCCGTTCGGGAGAGACGAAGGTTTGCGCGGTCTGCGGGGCGAGGGGAGAAGAGATATCCCGCCATCTGGGCATCTGCGGACCTTGCCTGGTGGCGGGAGGGGAAGAGCCCGAACAGACGGCTAAAGAGGCGCATTTCGACTTGCGCCGGCCGTTTCAACTTCCCGCGGAACCTCCCCGCACTCCCCGGGGGGTTGTCTGCCGTATCTGCGGCAACCAGTGCCGGATGGGAGAGGGGGAGAGGGGATTCTGCGGGTTGCGACACGTAAAAGACGGTAAATTGATTCACCTCTCGGGCACGGCGCGGCAGGGAATCCTGGAGTACTATTACGACCCTCTGCCCACCAACTGCGTGGCCGAATGGGTATGCGCCGGCAGCGGAGAGCGGGGACGTTTCAACCTGGCCGTTTTCCTGGGCGCCTGCTCCTTCGACTGCCTCTTCTGCCAGAACTCCCAATTCCGTTTTCTGACCGCCCGCCTGGCCCCCGCTTATACGCCTGGTGAGCTGGCTCGGGCCGCCGACGCCAAGACCGCCTGCATATGCTACTTCGGCGGAGACCCCTCCCCCCAGATGCCCTTCGCTTTGCGGGCGTCCGAGCTCGCTCTGGAGAGAAGAGAGGGCGGGGTGCGCATCTGCTGGGAGACCAACGGGAGCATGCACCCGGGTTTGCTCCGCCGCGCCATGGACCTCTCCTTGGAAAGCGGTGGGTGCGTGAAGTTCGACCTCAAGGCCTTCACGCCGTCGCTGCACCGCGCCCTGTGCGGCGTGGACAACGCGCGTACCCTGGAAAATTTCTCCTATGCAGCCTCGCGCATCCGGGAGCGCCCCGATCCTCCACCACTCGTCGCCAGCACCCTGCTGGTCCCCGGCTACGTGGAGGCGGAGGAGGTGGCCCGCATCGCTTCCTTCATCGCCTCCCTGGACTCGGGCATCCCCTATTCTCTGTTGGCCTTCCACCCACAACATGCCATGCGCGACCTGCCGGTCACCTCCCGGCGCCAGGCGGAGGAGTGTCTGGCCGCGGCTCGGGAAGCCGGCCTCACCCGGCTCCACCTGGGAAACGCCCACCTCTTGCGCTGAGGGCTTGATGGTGTCTCTTGGGGATTGAGCGAATTGGCTTCAAAGATTGATTCCGGGGTTAAAGTTAAAAATGCGTTGCGTTTCTCGTCGCCTGTGTCGGTGCTGAACGCATCCCTACCTGTGAGCGGATATCCGCTGGGTTTCTACAACAGGTCCATCCGGGGATCTGCCCTTGCCCCCGATGACTTCGAGTCGAGCTGGCTGCGTCGTCACCTTCCGACTCCGCCGAGAGGTTAAAAGGTTCTTTTGGTAGGGCGTGTTTTCTCGATGCTCGGATACCGCTCGCTTATCCCGTTACGTCGTTCATCGGGAAGGGAGAACCGTTTGTCTTTCGGGTCGGGTATTAAAACGATTGACGACTGGTAAAAGATCGACTCAGCAAAAAAAGACGTTCATCACGGCAGAGCGAGAATGCTACTGTCAGAGATGCGGCGGGAAGAGGAGGCCGGAACGTCGGTTATGTCCAAATGTGGGTACGATTACGTCGCGGGCGTACAAATTGAGGGACTCCCGGCTCAATCGCCAACGCAGTTGCAGATACCTCTCCCCAATGGAGTTTCTCCCGATGTTCATCCCGCCGACGAACACCGAATGGCTGTGCATAGCTTCCTTGGTCTTTGCATACTTGCTTGCATCGCTTTTTTCGTTCTATTCGTGTAGGAATGTGTCTTTCCTCGCTCATCCGCACATAATGCGGAAAAGAGAGCCTACCACTCCGGACAGAGGGTTTCCCTATCGGCCGGGGATATCTGTGCGCGGAACGCGAAGAGCATCCTTTGTCGACGGATGTCCCCTGTCCCGAATGGCCGGAGCGCCATTGCGACGCCAAGCTGAAGGATTGTTCACCATCTGTCCATGAGAAGGAAAGAACAACGTGATCTAAGGGGATCAACAGGGCTGCGACGGCTGGAAAGCTGGGGAGATAGCCCGGAAAAAAGTTGTAGCGAGCACGGGAGCAACAAGTTTACCTGGACACCTCCTAAACCACAGGAGCCTTATCCATGGGGCCGCCTTCCGTGGAGCCGATTTCCGATTTCCAAGAAGGCTGAGCGTACGGGAGAAGAGGTAGAGGAGTCGCACGAGGAGTTATGAAGCCCGCTTAAATATCTCCCGCGGTATCTTCTTCCACTTTTTTCCTTTCCTTCCGGCCCTTGGCAGCAGATCCGTTCTCGCCCCTTATGGGATAGAATCCGTAGGGGAGCTCCAAGCCGTGTCTTTCCAGGAGGTCCTCATCGGAGAGGACCGAGAAGACCTCGCCGTCTGCCACTACCCGTCCCTCGTCCATCACCACCACCCTCTCGCAGTTCTCGAAGACGAAGGGCAGGTCATGGGTGACCACTATCTTGGTGACCTTCATGCCCTGCAGAAGTTCGGAGAGCTCTCGCCGGGCGCGTGGGTCCAGGTTGCTGGAGGGCTCGTCCAGGACCAATAGATCGGGATTCATGGAGAGGACGGTGGCTATGGCCGCGCGTTTCTTCTGCCCAAAACTGAGATGGAAGGCAGACTTGCGGTCCAGACCGGTTAGACCCACCACCCCAAGCGCCCTCTTTACCGCTTCCACCACCTCCTCGCGGGAAAGGCCCATGTTCATCGGCCCGAAGGCCACGTCGTCGAAGACGGTGGGGGAGAAGAGTTGGTCGTCGGGGTCCTGAAATACCAGACCCACCCGCCGGCGTATCTCGCGGAGGTTCTCCTTGACCACCGGGAGTCCGAATATCTTCACCTCGCCGCGGCCCTGGAGTATTCCGTTTAAGTGTAAGAGAAGAGTTGACTTCCCGGCCCCGTTGGGTCCTACGATGCCCACCGACTCCCCTTCGTCCACCAACAGGTCCACGCCGCGCAGGGCCGGGGTGCCGTCCGGGTAGGCGTAGAAGAGTCCCTTTATCTCCACCGCCGGCCTATGGTGCATCATTAACTCTCCTTTTCCCGTCCTTCGTCGTATTCCGTTCCAGACTTCTCTCTCCTGACGGTTTCCGTTGTCTATTCACCCGCGTGAATACGGTCGTGTTTTCCCTCTTAGGACAGGAGTCTGGCGGTCACCGGGAACAGGGTCACCAAAACGGTGAAGCCGATCTCCAGCGGACCGAACTCGTAAAGGTAGAGAGTGCGCACCTCCCCTCCGTATCCACGGGCCAGCATGGCGGCATATACCCTTTCTCCACGTTCGTAAGAACGCAGAAAAAGCGTTGCGATCATATGGCCTATTACCTTGGCCTGCCAGAGCCACCTCCCGCTCCAGCCTCTGGAATCGCGGGCCCTGCGCATACGCTGCGCCTCGTCCACCAGCACGAAGACGTAGCGGTAGGTGAAGCTGAGCAGGGATGTGAAGAGGCGGGGTGCCTTGAGTTTCTCCATTCCCCGCAGGAGGTCTGGGAAGGGAGTGGTGGAGGAGAGGATGATGACCGCCAGGACGCTCACCGTGGACTTAACGGCCACGTTCCAGAGCACCAGGAGCCCGTGTGCGGAGACCCTTACCGGGCCGAGGTTGTAACTCCCGCCGCCCCGACTGAAGAAGGGGATGAAAGCCGCCACAACCAGGATGAAGGGGAGGACGATGAACAGTCGCTTGAGCACGTGACGCCAGGGCAGGCGAGACAGGAGTATGAGGGACACCTCCAGTCCCAAGTAGGCGGCGAAAGCCGTATATAGATTGGGAGGGGTGGTCACGCAGACCACGATGAGGGCCACCAACCCCACCAGCTTGGCCCGGGGGTCCAGCCGGTGTACCGGGCTTTCCAGGCCGCTGTACTCGTCGAGGAAGGCGTGTTTCAAACCCACTCCTTTCGGCGGTCTATAGACTTCTCGTCTTCAGGTCGCCTCTCCCGCTTCCTCCGGCTTCTTTTTCTTGAGGACCAGCGCTAAGCCCCAGGCGATGAGAAAAATTGCCACC
Organism: Candidatus Solincola quzhuomuensis; assembly: GCA_015711855.1. Lineage (GTDB taxonomy): Bacteria > Actinomycetota > Geothermincolia > Geothermincolales > RBG-13-55-18 > Solincola_A > Solincola_A quzhuomuensis. The sequence goes on from JACVJF010000140.1 coordinate 4,352, forward strand.
GTTCCTATAAGCCCGGCCAGAGCGGTGGCCAGCCTGGTGGGTTCCTCTTCCATCTCGCCCGTTCCCTCATCCATCACTTTCTTCGTGAGGCCGGGCATAGCATAGTCGGGTATGGGCGCCTTCTTCCAGGCGGGATCCGTCTCTTCCGCCTTCTCTATGAACCCCTTGTCCTCGGCTACCTTCTCCAACCCGTCCGGCGCGGAGGAGGCCCAGGGGCTGACCAGCAGGGCTAGGGCCGCCGAAACCAGAAAACCGGCCAGTATGAACATATATATACCCTTCCTACGCGCTTCCATCACCGACTCACCTCCGAATCGACGAGGGCCTTGGGGGCTTCCTGCAGGTCATAAGTCCGCACCAAATCGGGACGGACGGCCAGAACCACGCTTATCACGAGGACAGTGATGATGGCCTCCCCAACGCCGATGACGGCGTGTATCCCCACCATGGCCGGAAGGGCCACGCCCAGGGGGGATGTCCCGGAGACGGCCAACTCCACCGCGCAGGCCCCGGAGGCCAGCACCACGGAAAGCCAGGCAGCGACTCCGGCAGCCGCCAGGAAATAGGGGCGGCTCCTGGGTAGCGCGGCTTTAAGGCCCCGGAAGATGAAATAGACGGCCACCGTCCCTATTACCGCCATGTTGAAGACGTTGGCTCCCAGGGCGGTCAGCCCGCCGTCGGCGAATCCCAGGCACTGGATTACCAGGACTAGGGTCAAGACCAGGCTGCCCAACCAGGGGCCTAGGAGCACCGCCGCCAGCACGCCGCCTAAAAAGTGACCGCTTGTCCCCCCGGCCACCGGAAAATTGAGCATCTGGGCGGCGAAGACGAAAGCGGCGCACAAGGCCAGCAGGGGAACGGACTTCTCGTCCAGCTCCTCGCGTGCCTTGCGCAGTCCGTAACCGACAACGCCCGCAGCGACCACCCCAGTGGCCACGCTCACCCCTGTGTTCAGGAATCCGTCCGGTATGTGCATCTTTCACCTCCTCGAAAAAGAAAAACCACGGAACTTCCGGGGCTTCTCACCCCGGGGAACCTCCGTGGTCCCCAATATGCTATGCTGTCCTTGGCTTTCCCCTTCCAGCCTCCTTGGCTGGGTTCACGGGAATATTATAACCACGCGGCTCCGATTTCAATCATGTAATTTTTCGCTAGCTTAGCCGCTCCCAACTTAGTCGTAGTGCGCACTGCCTTTTTCGGAAAAAAACAAACGAGATGGAGCCCAGTAAATTTCCCCGGTTGAACGAAGTGTTTGCTCCTT
>MU158527.1:0-1897 GCA_015711855.1 Candidatus Solincola quzhuomuensis
AGGCGAGCAGGTCGCACAAACCGCGGATCCCGCCTCGAGGATAGTGGATGCCGGTCTCGCAGAGCAGGTGCCACGTGGCCGCCAGTAGCGAGAGGCTGGAATAAGGCTCCCGGGTGCCGGCACTACCAAGTATGCGGCGCAACCTCCAGTCCTTGGTAATTCCCTCCAGATAAGAGGCGGCGTCCCGGGGGGTGTTTTCCGGCAACCTCGCGGCGTGCTCTATATATTCCTTCGCGGAACCGGAGAGGGAGGACGGGAGGGGTCCGATAAGGGAACCGGCGATGGAGGCCATGTCCCGGAAAAAGCGCTCGATTCCCGGTCCTTCGCTGGGGAAGAGAGAGGAGAGCTCTCGCACCATATCCCCCGGGGGAAGGGAAAGGGGTATGTTCAGACCGAAGGCATGCATCCGGTAATGAACGCGCCGGAATTCCGGCGGGTTCCCGGGGACCGTCCTGCGCAAGATCTCGGCGACGAGGTCGGGACTGGCGCATCCCAGGGGACCCATGGGGAAGGAGAAGCCCATCCTCCGATAGGTGTAAGCGGTCCCTCCCGGGTGGGACGACGCTTCCACCACCAGCACCCGCAGCCCTTCGCGGAGGAGGCTCGCCGCGGCCACCAGGCCCCCCAGGCCGGCCCCAACCACGATGGCGTCCCAGCCTTCTTCCATCAACTACTTAATCGGTCGGGTCCGCGCTTCAGCCCGATTCTCTATCCCGTGAAGGGGTGGCTTGCCCCAGTGAATTATATACCGCGGGAGGACGGCATGCTCCGTTTCCAGCTGGGGGAGGGGAGGGTTTTCCGCACGCACGTGACGTATATCGCCCTCCGCCGTGGACGCTGACGGCGCATTGCACTAATCTATTCGGGGGAAGATTCGGAAGGCGAAGTCGGTCATAGAGGAAGCGTCCGGGGCCCCATCCGGACGTCAGCGTGTTTGACGGAAGGCGATTTAAGATGTGGTGGCGCTACGTCGTTTTGCGCATCCCCTTTGCCCTGGTGGCCAGGTCGAGCAAGTACGACCTCAAGGTGAGCGGTAGGGAGAACGTCCCCAAATACGGGCCCTTCATCGTAGTCTCCAATCACCAGAGCAGCGCGGACATCATAGCCATAGCCCTGGCGTTGAAGCCGGCGCTGGTACACCGCCACCTGTGGCCCTGGGCCAAGAAGGAGATCGAGACCGGCGCGGAGGGCTTACTGGGAAAGATGCTCTGGAAGGTATTCGGGGTCATCCCCATAGACAGGTCCGGAGGGGACAATTCCGAGGCCATACGCCTGAGCCTCAAGTACTTGCGGCGCGGTGAACTGGTTCTCGTCTTCCCGGAGGGCACCCGGAGCAAGCCGGGAGAGGTCAAGCCCTTCCAGTTCGGGGTGGCCAACCTGGCCCGTGCCGCTCCGGCGCCCATCCTGCCCGTCGCCGTCTACCGGCGGGAGGAAGACGGGGGTGTCCAGGTGAACATAGGAAAACTCTTCACCCTTCCGCCCAAGCGGAGGATGTACGAGGTCCTGGAGGAACTGGGGGAGAAAGCCGAGGGCCGTTTCATACAACAGGTGGAAACGCTGCGCCAATGGGCGGACACGGTCCCCCGGGACCGCAGGGGCATGAAGCTCATCGCCCGCATGATCCACATCATCACCGATTTCGTATCCCGCAAGGACATACCCTTCGACGTCTTCTTCCGCTTGGCCGAGGAGGAAGACAACGAGTACATCCGCGACCGGGTTATGGAGCTACTCCCTCCGGGCTGGAAGAAGGTGAGGGCCTGAAGGAAATCCCGGGAGGGTCGTTTAGCCGATCATCGTCCTTTCAATCCTTACGCCGTTCGCAAGTGCGAGATTGGAACCGGATGACGGCTCTCGCCGGCTATAGATTGTCCCCTGCCGGACGTCGAGCTTCCGC
>MU158527.1:1997-5557 GCA_015711855.1 Candidatus Solincola quzhuomuensis
ACGACTTGAAGGGACGTCGTCGCTTCGGGGCCTTGGACCAGAAGGAGTCATGGAGGGGATCGATAATCGTGCGCTCGCATCTTACGCCGTTCGCAAGTGCGAGATTGGAACCGGATGACGGCTCTCGCCGGCTATAGATTGTCCCCTGCCGGACGTCGAGCTTCCGCACGACTTGAAGGGACGTCGTCGCTTCGGGGCCTTGGACCAGAAGGAGTCATGGAGGGGATCGATAATCGTGCGCTCGCATCTTACGCCGTTCGCAAGTGCGAGATTGGAACCGGATGACGGCTCTCGGCGGCTATAGATTGTCCCCTGCCGGACGTCAGGCTTCCGCACGACATCAAAAGATATCGTAACTACGGGCCGTGAGCCAGGAGGAGTTATGTGAAGGATCGTTCCCGGTGCGGCCATGCGAAGAATCCGTCGATATGGGATTGGAACGAAAACGTACCCTGCAGGTAAGAGCGGTTGGATGATGAAATAATAAAACGAGCGGGAAACCAGTCACGGGGAAAGCGAGGGATCCGGCAGCTCGGTAGGGGGATGATCCGGCATCACGGGGAAAGGGGGATCGATGGAAGGGAAGAAATGGGCCTGTTCGCATTGCGGCCTTCCCCGGGGTATAGGGAAGGGCAACGTGTGGCATAAGAACGGTGTGATTACGGCTAGTCAACCGCCGCACATTAGGGGGACCCTCTACGACGTTGAGGAGCTGAACAATTTATTCCCGGCCGTCTCCCGGCGCATCGGCTTCGACGTCACCCGGCTGGTGATCGAAGGAAAGCGCAGGGACGGGGTGCGCTACACCCGCTCTCTCATGGAGAATCTGCGCCACGCGGGCCTGGAGCCTAGGGCCATGGACGTCTTCCGCATGATCTCCCGTTTCTGCTCCTACTGGGGGCTGGGCATAGCGGAGATACTCGAGTACCGGGAAGGCGAGATCCTCTCCGTACGGACACCCGCCTATTACAGCGACCCCATGGCCCGGGGGGACTGGGCGGGAGTCTTCGAGGCGGCGGACGGGAGTAGGGGAGACCCTCGTTGGAGGGACGAATCGGTCAAGGAGATCATAGACGTCGTCGCCGTGGAAGGCGAACCGGAGCTCGAGGAACGCATCGAGCAGGAGGTGGAGTTGGGCATCCCCTTCACGGAGGAGGGGGACCTGGAGTATCGGCACTGTCCCAGTTGCGGGATTCCCCTGGCCGTCTCCGAGCAGTTCGAATGGAACCCGGAGATATCCCTCATCCGGGAGCGCATCAGCGGAAGGCGTTTCATCCTTCACAACACCAACGGCATCGTCGCCGTGGTGCGGGTCTTGGAAAAGGAGCTGGGGGAGGAGATAGGGAACATCATCGCCGAGATTAGCCGCGATTACGCCCGGGGGTATTATGGGGAGATAAAGGATCGTACCTCCATGGAAGCCGAGTTGATGAAGTTCCCCCTGCGCAGCTGGGGAAGGGCCACGGCCTTGAGGAAGGAGGGAGACTTTTTCCGGATCAAGATCGTCAACCCTTATTCGGGCCCCATCGTTGCCGGTAGGATCTGGGGCCTCCTGGAGGTTTTCGAGGGCCGCGAACTCGTCCTCAATAAGAGGGAGGAAGACGAGGGATACGTGTATGTACACCTGAAGGCGATCTGAACCCGCTGTCGACACTCCGCAGGAAAGGGGAAGCCTGATCCTGGGCGAAGAGCGGGACTGCTTCTCGATCGGCCCATAAACGGGTGCCCCATATCCGGAGTTGAGCCCGCCTGCACCGGCAAGGGATCACCGAGGTCGATCCCCTTTCCCTTTTATACCCATCATCTTCAGGGAGGTATCCGAGTATATCGCCGAGCCATGTCGTATTCTCCTGGCCTTTTCCTCGCCGAAAGCCCCTGATTTGATCCACGTCTCCTCGATCCGGGTGCACATACCGGATTGGGAGGGATCTCACGACCTTCCGACATCCGGGCAAGACGGGCGGATCGACGGACAGCTGAGGCGAAACCTGAAGGATATTGGATCTTGAAAAGAATTATGATATTAAATACATTATCAAAATGATAGTATTTATAGGATTAATGGGAGGCGAGATGGCCAGGTTGTATTCCGACATCACCCAGACCGTGGGAAACACTCCGCTGGTGAGGCTGAACCGGGTGACGGAGGGCATCGAGGCGGAGGTTTATGCCAAGTTGGAGTCCTTCAACCCCTTATCCAGCGTAAAGGATCGCATCGGCGTGAGCATGATCGAGGATGCCGAGCGCAGGGGCCTTCTGGACAAGGACAGCGTGATCGTGGAACCCACAAGCGGTAACACGGGTATCGCCTTGGCCTTCGTCTGTGCCGCCCGTGGTTACCGCCTTGTGCTGACTATGCCCGAGAGCATGAGCTTGGAGAGGAGAAAACTCCTGGAGGTCCTGGGAGCCGAGCTCGTCCTCACCCCTGGTTCCGAGGGCATGAGGGGAGCGGTGGCCAGAGCGGAGGAGCTGGTGCGCACCACTCCAAAGGCGGTCATGCTCCAACAGTTCGAGAACCCCGCCAACCCGGCCATCCACCGCCTCACCACGGCCAGGGAGATATGGGAGGACACCGACGGCCGGGTGGATATCCTGGTCAGCGGGGTGGGGACCGGAGGTACCCTCACCGGTGTGGCGGAGGTGATCAAGGAACGTAAACCGGAGTTCTACGTGGTGGCCGTGGAGCCTGAGGCCTCGCCGGTACTGTCCGGAGGCAAGCCTGGACCGCACCGCATACAGGGCATCGGAGCGGGGTTCGTGCCGGGGGTTCTTAAGGTGGAGCTCATCGACGAGATAGTGCAGGTTAAGGAGGAGGATGCCGGTTTGATGGCCCGGAGGCTGGCCCGGGAGGAAGGGATACTCGTGGGCATCTCCTCGGGCGCCGCGGCCTGGGCGGCCCTGGAGGTGGCGCGAAGGCCGTCGAACCGCGGCAAGTTCGTGGTGGTGATCCTGCCCGATACCGGGGAGCGTTATCTCTCCACCTGGTTGTTCGAGTCCACGGTCTATCCGTGAGGGATGTCGAATCGGGCAAGTGTTCAATCCTCAAAGCGAGTCGAGGGTAAGATTGGAAGTCGCGGCGTCGGGACAGGTTTGTTCCTGTAGATGCAGAAAGACAAGGGGGGTCGATTTATGAGGAGGAAGGTATACCTGGACCACGCTGCCACCACCCCCATACGACCGGAGGCTTTGGAGGCCGTGGTGGACGTTTACAAACGAGCCTTCGGGAATTCCTCCAGCGTACATCTCTTCGGGCAGGAAGCGCGCAGGGTCCTGGAAGAAGCCCGCGAGGAGTTTGCCGCTTGCGTAGGAGCCCGACCGGAGGAGATCGTCTTCACGGGTGGAGGGACGGAAAGCGACAACATGGCCATAAGGGGGGTGGCCCTGGCGGCACGGGAGGTGGGTAATCACATCATAACCTCGGCTACGGAACACCATGCCGTTCTCCATTGCTGCCAAGAACTGGAAAAGGAAGGGTTCAAGGTGACCTACTTGCCCGTGGATTCCCGTGGCCTCGTCGACCTGGACAACCTCCGCGAGGCCATCCGCGAGGAGACCATCCT
>JACVJF010000143.1 GCA_015711855.1 Candidatus Solincola quzhuomuensis
GGCACAGACGACGGTGCAATGTCCCATTTGCGGCGGATACGCCCGGATCGGGACCGCGGCCTGCCCGCATTGTGGTAATCTTCTTGGGCAAGTCTCAGGACCGCTCGGAGATCCCGGCCTTACGGGAGGCCCAACCCGCGACCTTTATAGGGAGGAGGGAGAGGAGAGAGCTGTCATCGTCGTCCTCGAAAGCCCGTTTCGGCAGACCTCTTTTCCGTCGAGGGGAGTTGTGCAAAGCCGGGATGAGGGCTGCCGGTCCGATCGGGGAAGGGAAAAATCTTTTCGGGTGGCCTTTCAGGATACGCCGCCTTCCTCCTCCGTCCGGCTTCCCCGAGAGGAAGCGGTCTCCCTCTCTCCGGACTTCTCCTTGGCAGGCTTCTTCTTCTCCGGGACCACGAACTCTCCGCCCTCGGGATGGCCCTCCCTTTCCACCCACATCTGGATGGAGTCGGTGGGACATATGGTGGCGCACTCCCCGCAGCCGGTGCATTTCCGGTAGTCGATGACGGCGAACCCGTTCTCCACGTGGATGGCGTCCTCGGGGCAAGCCTTCTCGCACCTGCGGCAACCGATGCAGGCCACCTTGCACACCGAAGTGGCCTTTTTTCCCGTGTACTGACTCTTGCACCGCACGAACACCTTGGCCGTGGCGGGGACCATCTCGATGAGGTCGCGCGGGCACACGTCCGCACACAGCCCGCATCCGGTGCACCTGCGCACGTTAACCCGGCGGATGCCCTCGTCGTCGAAGGTTATGGCGTTTACCGGGCAGACGTCGGCGCAGTCCTGCAGCCCCAGACAGCCGAAGGGGCAGGCCTTTCCTCCGCCCACCAACTGGGCCGCCCGGCAGGAGTTCACTCCCTGATAGAAGGCGCGCAGGGGAGAGAGGGATTTACCGCCGCGGCAGTGAATGTGGGCTACCATAGGGATCCCGGTTTCCGCCTCCACCCCCATGATGCGGGCCACGGCTTCCGTGACGTCGGGACCTCCGGCGCGACAGACGCTCACCGGAGCCTCGCCCCGGGCCACCGCCTCCGCCGCCCCGGAGCATCCCGGAAAGCCGCAGGCCCCGCAGTTGGAACCCGGAAGGGCGTCCAGGATCTCCTCCACGCGGGGGTCCACCTCCACATGAAAACGTTTGGAGGCCACGGCGAGGATGGCTCCTAGGAGGAGCCCGAAACCGGCCAGGCTCAGCACGGCTTTCCAGACCAGGGACCAGTCCATCGCTCGCACCTCACAGGTTGAACATGCCGGCAAAGCCCATGAAGGCCAGGGAGAAGAGGGCGGCGGTGATGAAGGCTATGGGCACGCCGCGGAAGAACTTGGGGACGGGGGCCAACTCCAAGCGCTCCCGCATGGCGGCGAAGAGTATGAGCACCAGGGAGAAACCCACGGCAATCCCTATGGTGTAAACCAGGGCTTCCGGGAACCCGTAGTTGTAGGTGATGTTCAGCTTGGTGAAGAACCCCGGCTTGACGCTCTCCGTGGCCGCCGCCAGCACGGCGCAGTTGGTGGTGATGAGCGGTAGATAGATGCCCATGGCCCGGTAAAGGGGAGGGCTGGTCTTCTTGATGACCATCTCCACGAACTGCACCAGGCTGGCGATGATGAGGATGAAGGACGGTATGTACAGGAATTCTCCCACGCCCAGCGGTTTCAGGACCCAGTTCCAGGCTATCCAGCTCACCGAGGTGGCCATGGTCATGACGAAGATCACCGAGATGCTCATCCCCAGGGAGGTCTCCAGCCGGGTGGAGACCCCGAAGAAGGGGCAGAGGGCGATGAAGCGGATGAGCAGTATATTGGCTACCAGGGAGGCGCCGAAAAAGAGCAGGAAGTAGCGCCAGGCCTCGTTCATGGGGATCCCTCCTCCAGTTTTTTCTTCTTCCGCAGTTGATACCACTGTAGGAGGGCGGAGAAGAGGGCGAAGGTGATGAAGGCTCCCGGGAACATGATGAGGATAACCGGCATGGATTTTATGTGCAGGTCGATGACCGTGGTGTCGAAGAGCACTATCTTCCCCGTCCCGAAAAGCTCCCGGAAAACGGCCATGGTCAGGATGACCACCGTGTATCCCAGCCCGATCCCCAGACCGTCCATGAGCGCGTGGGACACCTTGGCGCCGGAGGCGTACCCCTCCGCCCGGGCCAGGATTATACAGTTGACCACGATCAACGGAATCCATACCCCCAGGCGTTCGTAGACGGCGGGAATGGTCTTCAGGGTGAGGTCTACGATGGTCACGAAGGAGGCGATGACCACGATAAAGATGGGGATGCGCACCTGATCGGGGATGAAGTTGCGTATCAGGGATATGATCACGTTGGAGCAGGTGAGCACGAAGATGACCGAAAGCCCCATGAATATGCAGTTCTCCACCCGGGTGGAGATGGCCAGGGCGGAGCACAGCCCCACCATGAGCACCAGGAGGGGGTTGGTGGTTATGAACCCCTTGCTGAACTCGCCCCACAGGGTCCTCTCCTTTTCCATGCGCCCTCCTCAAGACCTGTCCTGAAGGACTTTCCATATGCTCAGGGCCATGTTCACGCCGTTGGTGATGCCCTTGGAGGTGAAGGTGGCTCCCGTCCAGGCGTCGACGTCCACCTTCAAGGTCAGGGGCTCGGGACCCTTGCCCTCGAACTTCCCCAGGTATTCCCGGGAGTCCAGAGCCACCGACCCCAATCCCGGGGTCTCCTCGTTGGTCACCGCCTTGATGCCGGTTACCTTGCCCTCGGCGCTGACCCCCACGGCCATGGTGATGAAATTGTACCCCTTGCTCTTGAGGACGAAGGCGTATCCAATGCGTTTTCCATCGCCGTCCAGGCCCTCGAAGACGCCCACCAGGTCGGGAAAGTCGGCCTGCAGTTCGGCGGTCAGCTCCACGTTCTCCTGCGGCACGGCCTGGATGGAGGAGAGCACGGCCTCCGCCGCCTGAGCCCTCCGCTTGGCCTCTTCCTGGGCGATGCGGTCCTTGACCAGGGCGTAGGTTAGGCCGAGTCCCGTCGCGGCCATGGCGCACACCAGCAATAGACGGAGACCCAGGTTCAGGACGTGTCGCATCATGGTTTACCGGCCTCCTCGGCCCCTCTCTTACCGTAGGGTCGGGGCAACATATAACGGTCGATGATGGGGACCAAACCATTCATGAAGAGGATGGCGAACATGACCCCCTCCGGGTTGTTGGACCAGAAGCGCAGGAGCCAGGTGACCAGCCCCAACCCCAGGGCGTAGACCACCCTTCCCCGGGGAGCCAAGGGGCTGGTGGTGTAGTCGGTGGCCATGAAGATGGCCCCGATGAGCAGGCCTCCGGCCAGGGTGTAGAAGAGAGGGTCTCTCCCGGTAAGGGCGGTGAGAGCGGCCACCGTTCCCACGTAGACGACCGGGATCCTCCAGTCGACGATGCGCGTGATCACCAGGTATATACCGCCCAGGATGAGCAGGAGGGCGGAGACCTCGCCCAGGCATCCCCACGGGTTGGCCAGGAGCAGGGGCTTGTAATAGGTGGAGGCCTGCAGCTTCGGCACTCCCGCCGGTCCCGTGTAGCTCAAAGAGGGATCGTAGACGATCTTCATGGCCGCCAGAGGGGAGGCCCCGCTGGCGGCGTCCGCCAGCGCTTTCTGGATGAGCCGATGGGTGGCCGTGTTGGCGATGCCGATTCTTGCCGACTTGGCGTATCCGGCGGTCATATGAGCGGCCCAGGAGACGAAGACCACAGCTCTTCCCACCAGGGCGGGATTGAACAGGTTGTGCCCCAGCCCCCCGAAGATCTGCTTGCCGAGCACGGTGGCCACCAGCCCGGCCACCAAAGCGATCCACCAAGGTACGCGCGGCGGCAGGGTCAGGGCTAAAAGAAGGCCGGTGAGCGCGGCGCTGCAGTCGCCCAAGGTCACCGGAAGCTTCCTGCCCTTCTGCACGGCCAGCTCGCCCATTAAAGCCCCGGCCACGCTCGATATCAAGACGTAGAAGCCGTGTATTCCGTGTATGGCCATGGAGTAGACGGTCACCGGCGTGAGGGCGATGATCACCTGGCACATGATCCATCGGGTGCTTATGGGGTCCCGGACGTGGGGGGAGGTGGAAACGACGAACTTATTGGCCTCCATCTCCGCCTTCCTTTCCGGATCCTCGGTTCGCCGCTTCCTGGGCGCGCCGCTCGAAGAGCACCTTGCGGCGGGCAAGCTCCGCCTTTCCCGCCTTGATGAGCTGAACCAGGGGGTTCTTGGTGGGGCAGACGTAGGCGCAACACCCGCATTCGATGCAGTCGTTCACGTTGAGGCGCTCAAGGTCCTCCATCTTCTCCTTGTGGGCCATGGCCGCCAAATAGGTGGGGACCAAGTTCATGGGGCAGACCTCGACGCACCGCCCGCACCTTATGCATACCGGTTCGAGGGGGATCTCGAATTCCGTCTCCTTCTGGGAGAGAGCCAGGATGCCCGAGGTTCCCTTGACCACGGGGACCTCCATGGTGTATTGGGCCAGGCCCATCATGGGTCCTCCCATGATCAACTTGGCCGGAGGCTCGGTGAAGCCTCCGCACGCGTCCAAGGCTGCCCGGAAGGGGGTTCCCAGGGGAACCATCAGGTTGGCGGGCTCCCTGACCACCGACCCGGTCACTGTGACCACTCTTTCCACCAACGGCATGCCGGTGCGGAAATAGTGGGCCAGAGCCCGGGCGGTCCCCACGTTGTTCACCACCACTCCCACGTGCATGGGCAGTCCCCCGGAGGGGACCTCCCTTCCCAGCAGGTTGGCGATGAGCACCTTTTCCGCGCCCTGGGGGTAGCGGGTGCGTAGGGAGAGCACCTCCACATCCCGGCCCCGAGCGACTTCCGCCATCCGGCGCAGGGCCAGAGGTTTGTTGTCCTCCACGGCGACGATGCCCCGGGGAGCGCCCACGGCTTTCATAATTATGCGTAGTCCCTCCACGACTTCCTCGGCGTATTCCAGCATGATGCGGTAATCGGCGGTGAGAAAGGGCTCGCATTCCGCGCCGTTGAGGATGACCGTGTCTATGGGGTATTTCTCGGGAGGGGCTAGTTTGACGTGGGTGGGGAAGGCGGCACCTCCCAGACCGACCATTCCCGATGCCCGAACCGCTTTTCTTATCTCTTCCGGTCCCATATCTTCCCAGGGGAGCGGGTGGACCTCCGGGTCGATCCGGTACTCCCCGTCGTTCTCCACGAAAACCGAGAGAACTTCACCTCCCGCGGGATGAGGATGGGGAGCCACGTTCTGCACTGTCCCCGATACGCTGGAATGGATGGGCGCGGATACGAAGGCCTCGGTGTCTCCCACCACCGTGCCCACAGCAACGACGTCACCCCTTTTCACCCGAGGAGTGCACGGCGCTCCGGCATGCTGCCTCATGGGCAGGATGACCACCTCGGGGGCGTCGATCCTACGGATAGGCCGGTCTGCGGTTAGATGTTTGTGCTCTGGGGGATGGACTCCTCCACGGATCCTGCGGGCTCTTGCGGAAAGCCTTGGCGCTCTCGATTTCATCTATTGCTCCGTGTCCGGGAAAC
>JACVJF010000144.1 GCA_015711855.1 Candidatus Solincola quzhuomuensis
GCGAAGTACCAGTTCCGAGAGGGCTGGTTGGTCCCCGAGGAGACGTGGCCTCCCGCCCACTTGTTTCCGTAGAGGAAGTACATGGGGCGCTCGACCACCACGGGCCGGGGAGATTCCACGGTAATGCTAACGTCATGACCCGAGCCTATCTCCCTCGCCACCTGCACGGTCATCCGGGTTTCCGCCTCCACGCGGTAGGTGCGGGCCAACGCCTCCCGGTCGGGGAACTGATAACGTACGGCTATCTCCACCTCCTCCGGGTGGGGATTGAGTACCGACAACCACTCGTGAAACCCGGAACTGGTGGTGCCTTCGGCGAAATACCACTCACAAGCGGCCCGGGCCATTATGAGGTCGCGTGTGGAGCTCGCGGTCCCTCCCCCGGCATAGCGGACCACGGCTCGCAAGACGTGGGTGCCGTCCGGCAGTCCGGTGGTGTCCAGGAGGAACTCGAAGGGCGCGGAGGTCCTCACGGACCGGAGAGCGTCGTCTACCCAAAGTTCCACCTTATCCAAGGATTCCGTGCCCGCCACCTGGAGGGCCACCTTCACCTCCCCGAAGCTGATACGGTTCTCTCGGGGTTGGATGAAGCTGACCCGGGAGGGCAAACGTATCCCCCTGAATATGGCCTGCGCTTCCCGTGCCAGGTAGGCGTCGTCCCTAAGGAGCCGCTCCTGATCGGGATTGGAGATGAAGGAGGCCTCGGTCAGGATGGCGGGCATGGCCGTGTTCTTGAGGACTCCGAAATCTATTTGGGAGTCTATGTTGGTCCTCTTTAATCCCCTATTCGGGAGCCCGAACTCGGCAACCAACTCGGCTTGAACCGAATTTGCGAGTTGTGTCGCTTCCTCTCCCGCATACTGATGAATCCATGTTTCGGTGCCGTTAACCTGGGGGTTGTCCGGTATGGAATTGTGGTGGACGCTGATAAATCGGTCTGCTCCCCAGGAATTGGCCATCTGCCACCTCTGGCTTATGCTCACCGTGACGTCCGTCTCCCGGGTCATAAGCACCTGCGCTCCCTCGGCCGTCAGGAGGTCGCGCAACTTGAGGGCCACCTTGAGGTTCACGTCCTTCTCCGCCAAATTGGTCGGCCCTAAGGCACCCGCCTCCGTTCCCCCGTGTCCGGGGTCGATGCAGAACTTCCATCCGCTCAGAGCCCCGGCATGGGCCCGCGGCACGCCGGCGGGCCGCAACCACCCTCCTCCCGCGAAAGCTAAAAACAAAAGCAGGGCGGCACCGACCCTGTACGCCTTCCGTTCCCACCATCCAGGCTTACCGCTCATCTCCTTCTCGCAAAACGGGTGGCCCTAAACTCCCGACTCGTATGGTTTTATTCGACGGCGGGAGGGGAAAACCTTGATCGGGAAAACCGGTGCTTTTCGAGATCGAAGCTAGCGACTCCCTCCCAACGCGAGCACCGTGGGGGAGTCCGTCAACCGACCGCGGATCCGCTTCCGGCAGCGCTATTCGAGTTCGGAGAGGAAACGCAGGGCTTCCGGCTCCTCGGGATTGACGCGCAGAACCTCCCGGAAGTCCTCCTTGGCCCCCTCCACGTCCCCCCGTTTCCGCCGGGCCATCCCCCGAGCGAGATAGGCGGGGAAATGATCGCGGTCGAGGATCAGCGCCCGGTCCCAGTCTTCCATCGCCTCGCTCCAGGAATTGAGCAGGGCGTAACACACCCCCCGCTCGAAATAGGCCTCCGCGGAGCCCGGCTCCAGCCGGATGGCCTGGCTGTAGTCCCTTATGGCCGGATTGTAAAGAGGGTTGTCTTCGTATTGTATCTTGTGCCGGTAGGCCTTTCCCCGCAGGAGGAAGGCCTCCGGTAGATCCGGTCGCAGCTTGATCAACCGGTTCAGGTCGTTGATGGCCTTCCGGTAGCACCCCCATTCAAGGAGTAACCGGGCGCGTAGCAGCAACGCCGCATCGTCCATCGGGTCCTCCTCGAGGATGAGGTTGAGTTTATGCAAGGTCTCCCTATCTTCCTCCGCTCGGCGAAGCTCATCCTCGTCGACCTCCCCTTCCAGCAGCCTGGCCAAGAGCGAGGCCACGGCTCGGGATCGCACCATGCCCATGTGGGTGCAGGGCCACCCCAGGCGGATGTTTTCCGCGCCCTTCAGGCGGCAGCGGGTCCAGGGGACGACCGCCATGTCCAGGTTGGTATAGATGGAATAATATGGAGGGTCACCATTTGGCCAGGTCTCCTCGTAAGCCATGGAAAGACTTTCCAGAAAATCGCTGCCCGGCCACGTCTGACGGGCGGCCCGGAAGGGGAAGAAGAGGTAGAAGGTGAGGGAACCTTGGTTGGGAGTGCCCAGCATGATCAACTTGCCCAGGAAAGGCGCGCCTCCCAGCTGCTCCGCCATGAACCTGGCCACCAGACCACCCAGTCCCTGCCCGATGACGGAGACCCGCTTCGCCCCCAGAAGCACGCGTAGTTCCTCGACCTTGTCCAGGAGGACGCGGCCTCCCCAGCGTACGTCTCCCGCGTTGAAGTTGGGCATCCGCAGGGTGTAGACCTCGTAATCGAGTTTGCGCAGGCGGCGCCTTAAGGCGGCGGAAGAAATATAGATTCGCAAAAACCCGGGGACGTAGAGCACGGGATCCCTTTTCCGGCGATAGGGGGAAAGCAGCTCCTCCGCTCCTTTCGAGCGGCATTCTCGCCGGCCAACCACCCTCTCAACCAATGCCTCACCTCGATCCGACAACCCGGACCGCTAGTTCACTCCTTCCGTCCGGTCCTCCCTACCGCTTCCTCGGCCAAGAGCATGAATCTCGCTCCCGGATATAAATCTAGGCCACGCCGACCGCATCAGCGGGCCCACAGAGGAGGCACTCTGGCGGTGCTGCGGTGTAGCAAAGCCTGCACCAGAAGCCAGGCAGACTCCCAGGGGGGCAGCGGGACCATTTCTACTGGATTTACCCTCATGAGCGAGGTCAGGCCGGCCACCACGTCCCGGAGGCTGTTGCATCCGCGAGCCAGACGAACCGCTTTTTTCCCGAGCCTTCTTCTCAATTCCGGATAGGCCTCCTCGGCGGCGCAGTCGCCCACGACCAGCACCCTTCCCTCCACCCTTTCCAGCAACTCGCGGTCCCATCCTTTACCCATGCAGATGGTAAAATCTCCCTTCCCTTGGAAATCCACGTAGAGCATCTGCAGGACCATGCGGGTGTTTAAGCTGCATCCCTCGCGGCAACACCGCTCCGATCCCTCCAGGATGCGCACGTCGGGAGGATAGACGGGGAGGAGTTCCGGGGTGTATCTCCGGCGAAACGGTTCCCGGTCCCCCAAGACCTCGATGCGGTCCAGATCTATGCAACCAAACCCATCCTCCGCCGCCAACCTCAGGTGCTCCACGCTCCGCGGTTCTATGCCCAAGAGGTCGGCACCGACGGCGTCCACGGCCAGGGTATCTTGTCCCCCGATGAGCACCCCCAATTCCTCGACGCATCGATCCGACAGCCCCTCGGGCGCATAGTGACCGTGGTTTAGGGCGTGCATACCCTCGATCACCGTGAAATCCGGCCTGACGAGCGCGTATATGTCCGCGAACTTGCGGTGGATCATCCAATTGTGATCCCGGATGCGGTCCGCCTGCATGAGGAGGCCGAACTGGTTCTTAACCCCCAGGGTGACGGTGGCCATGGAGTGGGTCTTCAGCTTGGGCAGGGAGAGGTAAAGGTTATCCTCCCTCCCATCCATGAGCCTCTCCTTTACCCAGCGGGAAACGTGTACCTTGTAGCCCAGGGTGGGTAGGGTGACCTCGACCTGCCGGCCCTCGTCCAGATAGAGGGGGATACCGCCGGCCTCCCGGGCGGCCCTGGCCAGGCCGCTCACCCTGAAGACCAGGCGGGTGAAGTTCCCCTGCGTGCAGTTGTCCATGACATACACCCGCCGGGCGCCGGCCCCGCGCATGAGGCGCACCACCGCCGACACCACACGCGGGTCGGTATGACAGAAGGGTTTGAAGTCGACCGCGTTGACCTTTATGAAGACGTTTTCCCTTCCTCCCAGAACCTTCTCCGGCCCCCCGAAGGGACGGAAGACCTCCTGGAGGGCGCCGTCTATATCTCCTTCCCGAACCGGGGAAACGACGACGAGGGGCATCTTTCCTCCTTTCCTCCCCGACGGCGGCGACATCCCCTTCCCCTCTCGATAAGGTCTTCTCGGCAGAACGGGGGTGTCCTCATAGTCGGGCCACAGCCGATATCTCCACCCTAAATCCACCGGGCAGTTCCACGCCCGCCACGCAGCGCGCGGGGAAGGGAGGCCGGAAGAACTCCTCATAGACCTCGTTGAAGGCGGCCAACTCCCCTATGTCCCTTAAAAAGACCATGACCATGAGCACCTTCTCCAGGCCGCTCCCCGCCTCGCGGAGGATCAGCCCCAGATTGCGCAGGACGACCATGGCCTCCTCCCTCACGTCTCCCTTTACTTCTTCCCCGTTCGCCTTCACCGCCAGCAGACCGGAGACGAAAACCAGGTTATCAGCGGAGACAGAAAGGGAATAGGGTCCTCTAGGAACGGGCATTTCCCCGACCAAGCCACCCGGATCAGCTTCTCCCAAAGCTTCTTACCCCCTTTCAAACGAAGTATAACAGAACCGGCTCTCCGACCGCTCTTTCGTCGGCGAGAGCCGGATCCGCGTTTCCGGCTTCTTCGGCCGGGCAGAAACCCCTTTCCTCCCTATTCGCCATAGTGCTCCGATGCGGACGGACATCGCTCTTTCCGCAGCCGGGTGTCGCCCCCGTCCCCTCAGCCCCTCATCCCGGCTCAAGCCGATCCCCTGTCCCATCAGTCCGGTCCAACACGGCGACGATGACGGGCCGGTAGCGCTCGGAAGCCCGAGAGCGGGAGGAGTATATCCTTCCCAGAACAGGATAGGAAAGGGACAGGAAGACGAAGGCCAGGACGATACCCAGGGGCACGGTAAGGCGCCCTCCCGAGAGCAGGTGCCCCAGGAGGGACCCGATCCCCAAACCCGCGAGGAAAGCCAGGAGAGGCACCCCGTAAAGGATATAGGCCGCTTTAATAGATTGTCTTGCGGGAAGCTCCACCACCACCAGTTGACCGACGACCGCCCCCAGGGGGTTGCGCGCCTCGGTGACCATGACCCCCTCTCCGTCCGCCACGCAGCAGGCGCCACATCCCTCGCAACGCCTACCGCGGGGAAAGCGTACCTCCGCGATATCACCGCGTACGGCCACCACCTTTCCCGTCTCCCTGAAGGGAGCCGAACCGCGCTCGCCCGCTATACGCTCCCAATGTTCCCTGGCGTACCTTTCCAGGTCTTCCACCTACCCCTCCTTCCCTGCCGATGGAGCGGTCCGGTCGTTCATCCCGGGAACTCCCCGACCTCCAACCCTTAGCGGAACC
>JACVJF010000145.1 GCA_015711855.1 Candidatus Solincola quzhuomuensis
GAGCGACCGGTGACCGTAGAAGATGTGCCGGTCCCCGGTAGCCCTTTCCCGGATCACGCCTTCCTTCAGGTCGAACGAGAAGAGATTTCCCAGGTCTTGGGGGGTTCGGCATCTCGGGCAAGCTGGCAGCGGAAGGCCGTTCCCCGCGACGTTGGGAAGCGTGCTTTCCGCGGCGAGTCTAAAGTAGGCGTCCTCCGCACCCAGGGAATCTTTCTTTCCGGGGACCAGCTCGCCCACGTAGCTCTCTCCCTCCACCCGGGCGGTGAAGGACACCGGAAAGCCGTACATCACGTCCAGGCCCCCCAGTATCACCGCCGTGCAATGCGCCAGGTGAAAGGGATCCGTGACCCTCACCGCCCCCGCTTTGCCCTTAAGGTGGCCGAGGAGCTCTATCCTACCCATGCCTATGGCCCGGGTGAAAAGGAGGAGGTCCTTTTGCGTGCGGCGGTAGAGGGGCCTTCCGAATATGAACCTACGCACCACGGGCCTCTTGGTGAAGAGGTCCTTGGTGATTTCCGCAGCGGCGATCCTGCCGGCGATATAGACCATGCGGTTGATGGTTGATGATAGGACCCATATCGCGCTCGAGTTCCGCGAACAGTAGGTTGTGGAAGGAGGCCTCGTAGATGCTGAAATTGGCGTTCCCGCCGACCTTGTTGGTTATGCATCCGTGTTCCCACCTGTGGGTGCGGGATATTATTCTGGGAACGCCGCACGAAGAACACCGGATACCCATAGTCGCTCTCCAGGACGCTTGACCTCAGCCCTCGCGGAAAACCGGTAGATTTATCGTTCCTATCCGTCTTACGCTTTACAGTTCTTAGCTTTCCCGTCCAGAATGGAGGCGGATCGGCCGGTGCGGAGCGGGTAACCCGTCGCATGCGGGAAGGCCTGATGTCGGAAGAGCTCGGCGCGGCCCGATGTCCGGCAGAAGGGAAAGCCAGGGGGATGTCCCTCGTTCACGTCCCGCCTACCCGGAAAAGGAAACCGGGCTTTTCGCCCGGTAGGAGGTGGTGGGCGCTGGGGGATTTGAACCCTCGACCTCTGCCGTGTGAAGGCAGCGCTCTCCCGCTGAGCTAAGCGCCCTTCTATGTGGACAGAATGGATATTAACATATCGCGGTAGTTTATAGAAGTGACCGGCACGATATGGAGGGTGCCGTCAGAAGAACTTGTATCCCACCCCGGTGACCGTCTTAATGAACTCCGGATTGGACGAGTCGCGCTCTATCTTCTTGCGCAGGCGCGCGATATGGGTGTCGATGGTACGCGAGATGCCCGGGTCGTCGTAACCCCAGAGAGCCTTAACGATCTCCTTACGGGAGAATACGGTTCCCCGGTGGCTGGCTAAAAGCCAAAGGAGGTCGAACTCCGTCTGGGTCAGCTCCACGGGGCGGTCGTCGATGGACACCTCTCGACGCCGGCGGTCGATCTCCAATCCTCCGATGGACACGTATTCCTCCTTTTCCGTGGAGTCGCGGACCATTTCCGAGCGACGGAGAGCGGCCTTGACCCGGGCGACGAGCTCGGCTCCCTTGAAGGGCTTGGTTATATAGTCGTCTCCGCCGATGGCCAGACCGCTGACCAGGTCGGTGATGTCGTCCTTGGCGGTGAGGAAGAGGATGGGGGCCGCGGTCTCGTCCCGCAGCCGGCGGCATACCTCCATCCCGTCCACCTTGGGCATGATGATGTCCAGGATTATGAGGTCCGGGTGTTCATCCCTAGAGACGCGCATGGCCTCCTCGCCGTCCTCGGCGGTCAGGATCCGGTATCCCTCCGCCACCAGGAGCTCGGAGATGAGCCGGCGGATGTGGGGATCGTCGTCGGCGATGAGGATCTTCTTCTCCGCCATCCCTGCACCTCTTCCCGCCGGATTTCCTGCCGGTTTCCGCGCGCAAAAAGCATTACCGTAATTACGGCGACCGCCGCGAAGCCGGCTTTTCCGCACCGTTTAATCTCTCATTTATTATACTCGGAAGCGAAGGTTGCTCCTTTAGCCCCGGAACCGGGCTAACCGGGTGCCCGCGTTCCCGCCCCTCCGAGGGCAGGGTTGACCGGATCAGGAGGAAAGACGTGCCAGGGCGGGGCTGCTGGGAAGCTCCACCTCTACGCCCGCCTCGGCAAGGGCTTCCTGGACGGCACGGTAGTGCATGAAACCGCCCATGTGAAGGACGGTCTCCCCCAGTTCGCGGTCCACCTCCATAGAGGCCACGCAGGGGAAACTGTGCCAGTACTTGGCTACCACCTCGGCCACCGAGGCGTCTAACGGAGCTCCCTTGAGGTTGAAGGCCACGTAATAGGTGTTCCCGCAAGGGGCGCTGCGCAGTACCCTGGCCTCCCGGATATAACCGTCGCCCAGCTCCAGATGAAGGCGGGGATAACCGATGCGGAAGTGCTCCATGAACTCGTCCACGGCGGGGTGAATCCCGAAAGGCAGGGAACAGAAGGGTTTGGGGAAGGCGCACCCCATTTCCAGTTTCCGGCAAGCCTTACGCACCTCCCCTCTGGCCCAACGGCTCACCCAGCCCGGTGCCTCCGAGGGGGCCACGAGCACGCGCGAACCGGCTCGGGAAGCCAGCTCGGGGAGGGCCAGCAGCACCTCCTGGTGCACGTTTATGGCCACTGTGGCCTCGTGGGGAGGAAGTTCGCCCCCCAGGAGTTCCACGGGATCGTCCAGATAATAGGGAAGGACGGAAGGTAGTTGGATGATGTCCGCGATGTCCGAGGTGAAGTCGATGCCGTAGGTGTCCCGGCAGTGGTCGCATAGGGCTCCGCATCCGTTGCAGTAACCCTCCTCGTTGATCAAGTGGCGGAGGAAACGCTCGGCGAAGGTGTCGTCGAAGGTAACCGAGAAGGGGTCTGGGCGAGGGGGAATGGAACCCCCGCAGTAGATGATCAGAAGCTTCATCCCTCCGGGCCTCTCTTGGACCGTTCCCTTGCCTCAGAAGAAGCACAGGGGAGTGGGGCAACCTCCGGCGTACTCCGATTCTGCCATGGTGTAGTCCGGCCTCTCCATGAGCCGCATCATGGAGTCGCTTCCCAGATAGAGGACCTGTTCCCTCTTGCTCCCGTAACGGTAGACGGTTATCCCCTTGCAACCCAAGCGGTAGGCCAAGAGATAGGCGTCCTCGATATCGTCGATGGAGGCATCGGAGGGGAAGTTGATGGTCTTGGAGACCGCGTTGTCGCAGTGTTTCTGGAAGACGGCCTGCATGCGCACGTGCCACTCGGGAGAGATGTCGAAGGCGGTCACGAAGACGCGTTTGACGTCCTGGGGGATTTCTTCCATATATTGGAGAGTGCCGCTGCGGGCGATCTCCATCATGAGATCATTCCTGTGGAATCCGCGTTCCTTGGCTACCTGCTCGAAGACGGGGTTTATCTCCATGAGCCGGGTTCCCTCGATGACGTTGCGCACGAAGGAGATGGCGAACACGGGCTCGATGCCCGAGGAGCAGCCGGCGATGATGCTGATGGTCCCAGTAGGAGCGATGGTGACCGTGGTGGCGTTGCGCATGGGGATTCCCCGCTTATCCCAGATGGAGCCCGCGTAATTGGGGAAGTCACCCCTCTCCGCAGCCAGTTCGGAGCTGGCTCGATGGGATTCCTCCTCCAAGATCGAGGCTATCTCCTCGGCCGTCGCCAGGCCTTCCTCGGAGTCGTAGGGGATGCCCATCATGAACAGGGCGTCGGCCAGACCCATGACCCCCAGGCCGATCTTGCGGTTGCCCTTGGTGACCCGTTCCGTCTCCTCCAGCGGCCAGTGGTTTACGTCGATTACGTCGTCCAGGAAACGCACCGCGGTGCGGATGACCCGGCGGAAACGCTCCCGGTCCAGTTTCCCGTCGCGCACCATGAGCTTGAGGTTGATGGAGCCCAGGTTGCAGCTCTCCCAGGGGAGGAGGGGCTGTTCCCCGCAGGGGTTGGTGGACTCTATCTCACCCAGGTGAGGGGTGGGGTTATGGCGGTTTATGGTGTCCAGGAATATCAGTCCCGGGTCGCCGGTGCGCCAGGCCTGAGTGACGATGAGGTTGAAGACATCCCGGGCGTGCAGGCTGCCGGCCACGGCCCCGTTTCGCGGGTTGCGCAGAAAATAGACCTCGTTCCTTTCCAGGGCCTCCATGAACTCGTCGGTGATGCCCACGCTGAGGTTGAAGTTGGTCAGGAACCCCTCTTGGTCCTTGGCGGTTATGAAATCCAGTATGTCCGGGTGGTCGCAGCGCAGGATACCCATGTTGGCCCCTCGGCGCCTGCCGCCCTGGCGTATGATCTCCGTGGTCACGTCGAAGATGCGCATGAAGGAGACCGGGCCGGAGGCGATGCCCATGGTGGTCTGCACCACGTCACCCTTGGGACGGAGGCGGGAGAAGGAGAATCCGGTGCCCCCTCCTGATTTGTGCACCAGGGCCATGTTCTTCACCGCGTCGAAGATCCCGGGAATGGAGTCCTCCACGGGGAGCACGAAGCAGGCGGAGAGCTGCCCCACCTCGGTGCCCGCGTTCATCAGGGTGGGGGAATTGGGAAGGAATTCCAGGGAGACCATGAGGCGGTAGAACTCCTCCTCCCAGGCGGCGACGTCTGCTCCCGGGTCGTAGAGTTTCTCCGCTTGGGCCACGGCGCGAGCCACGCGACGGAACATTTGGTCCGGGGTTTCCGCTACCTGTCCCTTCTCGTCCTTCAGGAGGTAGCGCTTTTTAAGCACGTTGACCGCATTGACGGTCAGTTTGAGTTCGTCACGGACGCCGAGGAAGTCCTTGGTGCGACGGATCTCCGCCCGCTTTTCCCGGTAGAGGATGTAGGCCTTTGCCGTGCGGGGAAGGTCCTTCTCGATGAGGGTTTCCTCCACCAGGTCCTGTACCTCTTCCACGGTCGGGATGTCGCCGACGTAGTGCTCCTCCAGCCTGGCGGTGACCTCGTCGGCCAGGGATTCGGCCCGAGAAGGGTCGCCCTCACCCACGGCCTCCAGGGCCTTGCGGATGGCGGCGGCGATCTTGCCCCTTTCGAAGGGCACCACTGAACCGTCACGCTTGCGGATCCTGTCCAAGGGCATGGCCGCCCTCCTTCCTCTCTCCACCCACCCGGCCGACCCGGCCGGCTTCTCCTTATCCCTCAATTTTACCCGTGTCCGGTGACGGTATACACGGTCCCGCAAACGCTCGGGGAATACCGCGCTCCTTCTTCCGGCCGAGATCGGCGTCGCGTCCGGACCCATGGCCCAGGCGTGTCCGGTGACGGTATACACGGTCCCGCAAACGCTCGGGGAATACCGCGCTCCTTCTTCCGGCCGAGATCGGCGTCGCGTCCGGACCCATGGCCCAGGCGTGTCCGGTGACGGTATACA
>JACVJF010000146.1 GCA_015711855.1 Candidatus Solincola quzhuomuensis
GGGTCGAGGTTCCCCATATTGGCATAGCGCAGCCGAAAAAGCCGGGGCAGGAAGGGACTCACCCCCAGGCGGTTTGCCGCCCTTTCCGTCTGCCCCGAGACCAGACACAGCGTGGTGAACAGGTCCTTAAGAACCATTCTCGCCTCCTTTGCCGAAGCATCTTCCGACACGACATGTCTCGCGCCCCGTCATTTGACCTTCGTGTCCTGCCGGGTCCCAACCGCACATCCGGGAAACGGATCCTCGCACAACCCTCTCCTCACTGCCCTGAAAGGCACTACCTGTGGGACCCGAGGTGCCTCCCGTCCTTCGGCCTCTCCATAAGGAGTAGGGTGCCGCGGTCCAGGAAGACGGAAGAAGGGGTTTTGCGTCGCTCTGTAACACGTC
Organism: Candidatus Solincola quzhuomuensis; assembly: GCA_015711855.1. Taxonomy (GTDB): domain Bacteria; phylum Actinomycetota; class Geothermincolia; order Geothermincolales; family RBG-13-55-18; genus Solincola_A; species Solincola_A quzhuomuensis. Next base: position 388 of record JACVJF010000146.1, read on the forward strand.
GCTTCACCCCTCTCCTCTCTCCTCACGTCATGACCCTCCTCTCTCCCCACTTCGTGACCTATCGCCCCGCTCCTACCGGGACGGGAAGCAACCCGACACCTTTCACTCCATGATTCTCTGGAGCCAATCCGCGATGGGCGGTACGATCTCGTCCACGTAATCGATCATCACCAGATGAGGCCTCTCGGGGAGGTAGAGGAATTGCTTCCGGCAGGTGAGACGGTCGAATATGCGGCGCACGTAATCCTCGGGGAAGATGTTGTCCTTTCCGGAATGGATGATCATGATCGGCGTTTTGATGTCCTCCACCCTCACCGCCAGCGGTGTGGTCCCCAACGAGGCCAGGGCGGAGAGGCTCACGGCGTTTACCACCAGAGGGTCCTCCCTGAGGAACTTCACGACATCCGGGAAAAGCCGACAGGGTTCTTCCTTGAGGTTCAAGTAGGCCCTCACCGGGGTCATCAGGCGCCCCAGCGGCGTGCGCAGCGCGGCCTGCGCCAGGGGTGTACGGGACAAGGCCAAAAGGGGCCGATAGAGACCGGGCCAGCGGGTCATACGCTCGTTGTCCGGCTCGTCGGGAGCGATGACGTTATGACACACGGCGGCCTTCAGTCGGGGTTCGGCCGCCGCGCAGTAGAAAGCCACCATCCCTCCCTGGCTGGAACCGGAAACGGCCACTCTGTCTCCGTAAAGGGAGACGGCGTGGTCCACGGCGGCCAGGACGTCCTCCACCAGTTGTCCCAGGGTGTACACCCCCCGTCTGCCGCTACTCATGCCGTGGCCGCGGGGATCCACCCCCACCACGTTGAAACCCCTCCGGCTCAGCTTGTACATGTACTCCACGTAGAGCAGCGCATAGACGCTGGTCCCAGGCACGAAAACCATGACGGGGTCGCCGGGATCGCTCTTGAAGTGATAGAGGGCTAGCCTGCGGTCACCCAGGTCAAGCCGTTCCTCTTCCCATGTCCCGTAGAGCTCCCCCAGCCCCACCCTCTCCATGAGGGAACGGGCATAGGCCCTGGCCTCCTCCTCAGAGGGGACCGGCTTGTTCATCATCCGGTAGCTGTAAGCCGCCCATGCACCGCTCCCTATCACCGTTCCCGCCGCCGCGAGCGTTCTCGCTTTCAATTACGACCTCCTTTCCCTCGAGAAAACGACCCGGGTTTCGCGATGTGCCTCAAGCGACCAATTCACGACCAGGTTTGCGCATCTCCGCATTCTCGATTAAAGGTCGCGCCGTATGCGGCACCGACCGAAGGCCTGATATAATGTCCTGTCATTGCGTAGCCTTTTTTCGGTCGAGGCATCGTCCGCCGGTTGAGACTCGCCCCTCTGACCGCTGGATTAAGCCGTGCTCCGCCCCCTGTGGGCCTGAGCTTTCGACGAGTCGGATTCCCACCTCATTCACGTTTGAACCACACACGTCGATCCATCCTCGGCCTCCCCTGGGCCTGGGAGGAAACGAGTCCCCGCTTTATTAAATTGAGTGAATTATCATTCATTCATCGGACGAAATCATAAAAGGACAATGGACGGAAGATGTCAAGGAGCAATTTAAGCAAGCCGAAATCGATTCAGTTGACCCCGTTTGATGGTTTGTAGATTACTTCCCCCATCCCTGCACTTCCACGACTTTAAATATTTCTATTATTTTTTCATTATTAATATTGTTTATTTTTATTCTATAATTCCGGGATGGAACGACGAGCGAGGTGGTCTTCGTGAAAACGGATACCAAGGTTTTGAGGATCAGCGACCTGGAAAGGCTTTCCGGTGTACCTCGCCACACCATCCACCACTATATTAGGCATGGCCTCCTCCCCCAGCCGGTAAAAACGGGGAAGACGTCCGCATATTACAACGAGGCCCATCTTGAAGGCCTGAAAACCATTCAGGAGATCAAGGGAGGGCTGCGGCTGCCCCTCCCATACCTCAAGCGTTTGCTGGAGGAGCGCGGTTCCACGAGTGGGGAAGGGGAGGAGGCGAGAACCGGTCCGAGAGAAGAGGACCTGGGGATGGAGGTGAAGGAGAGAAGGCGACGAGAGATCAGGGAAGCCGCCCTGGAGCTTTTCGTCCGCAAGGGCTACGACGGCACCAAGATCCAAGACATCACCTCCCGTGCCGGCGTGTCGGTAGGGACCTTTTACCTATACTACCGGGATAAGAAGGAACTGTTCATGGATGCCGTCGATGCGCTTGTGCAGAACGTTGTCGAGATCCTAGAGGAAGCCGTTTCGCAGGACAGCGATCCTTTCCGAAAAGCCATCCGCACGGCGCGCTTTTACCTGGATAATTATTCCTGGTTTTCCGTGATCATCAATCAACTGCGGGGAATGATGGTGACCGAGAACCCCGACGCCTGCCGGAAATACGTATCCCTCCACAAGCGCATCGCAGACCCCATCGTCCGCGAGCTGCGCAATGCCGCCAAGCGAGGGTTGATCAGAGACCTCGACCCGGAACTCCTGGCCCGCGCGGTGATGGGGATAGTGGAGTTCACAGCCATCTTTCTGAGCTATGACGATCGCTATGACTCCGGAGAGGCGGTCGCCTTCATCGTGGACCTCCTGATGAACGGCCTGAGGATATCCAGGAAATAAGGTCGTCCTATCCAGCCGGACGGGAAACCCTGTCCTGGGTCGGAGGTGAGGCTCGGCGGAGTGCGGAAATCCGTTTATGCCCCAAAGCCAAGTCGCGGCGCGTCGCCCATGTGGCCCTATGTTGCCCGAAAGTTTCAAAAAGGCCTTCGGCTGTCGCCTCCGACCTGCTCTTTTATATCTGGTGGGGGAGGGTGGATTCGAACCACCGAAGGCTGCGCCAACGGATTTACAGTCCGTCCCCTTTGGCCACTCGGGTACTCCCCCGTCCTTTCATCACTAAGGCATATCGGCGGCGCCTTCGGTTTCAACCGTCCAGGCACCGCTGCAAATTATCGTAAATGGCGAAGACTTTGTCCAGACCGGTAATGTTGAAAACCTTGAGAATGCTACGCTTGCTGCATACCAGGCGGATGCGCCCCCCTTCCAAGCTCATCTTCTTTAAGACGGCCACGAGCACCCCCAAGCCGGTGGAATCCATGAAGTCAAGGCCGTCAAGGTCCACCACTATGTCCCGGCGGCCGGCATCGATAAGACGATACACGATCTCCTTGAACTGCGGAGAGGTGGAGAGGTCCACCTCACCCTCCAGCTCCACCACGGGTATCCCCTGGATTTCCCTGATCTGGGTCCGGAAAAATACTCCCCCTGCTTCTTGCAACGATGCTCCCTTCCTCTGCGAGTGAACGACCCAACCGACCCACCCTCAATTTAACACGAAGGAAAGAGGGCTTAGCAAGTCGGGCCGACGGTAAACGAGAGCACTCTGTTTCGATCCGAAGCCGGCTGCGATCAAAGATTTTCTTGATTGAACATGGTCTTTTCAAGCCTTTTTCCTAAGTCGGCGACCCGAGTTTGAGGGAGGCTCGAAGGGGAAAGACTATACCATGCCGGGGTCGGACACCAACCGGTCGGCAAAAGCCGCCATGGGCTGAGACGAAGCGCGGTCCGCGCGCCTTTTCCCGGGAGGTGAGGTGGATGGGAGAAAACGGAGAGGTGGTGCGCCTGCGGGTTCCGGCTGAACCCTTTTCACGACAGCTCATACGGCTGACCGTTTACCTTATCGCCAGCCGCATGGACTTCGACCTCGCCATGCTGGAGGACCTGCGCATCGCCGTGGACGAGGCCAGCAATTACGCCATCGCCCATTCTCCCTCCGATGCCTCCCTGGAGGTTGAAATAGAACCGGGAAAGGAGTACCTTGAAATCGTCCTTAAGTCCCGGCTGGCTGAAGACGGCAAGGTTCGCACCGTTATTCCCGAGTCCTTCAGCCGCATGATCATGGAATCCATGGTGGATCAGGTGGACCTGCACAGGGAGGAATCTACCTGCCGTATATCCTTAAGGAAGAGATGCCACGATTAGGGGATACGGACCCGGATGGGCCCTCCGACGGGGGCAAGTCCGTGCGGGATATCGAGAGGAGGCGGCAGGAGAGAAGGGAAAGGGTACGGGAGCTCTTCGAGCTCCTCCGCCGAACGGGCGACCCTCGGGTAAGGGACGAACTCATATCCCTGAACATCCACTTGGTCGAGTACTTGGCCAAAAAATTCGCCAACCGCGGCGAACCCCTGGAGGACCTCCTCCAAGTGGGATTTATAGGCCTGATCAAGGCCATCGACAGGTACGACCTGGACCGGGGCGTGGAGTTCAGCACCTACGCCACCCCAACCATCGTCGGAGAACTGAAACGCTATTTCCGCGACAAAGGTTGGGCCATCCGCATACCCCGTCGCCTTCAGATGCGCGATCTGGAGTTGAACCAGGCTATAGACCAGCTCACCCAGGACCTCCATCGCGCGCCTACCCTCCGGGAGGTCGCCGAACGCTTGGAGATAAGCTTGGAGGAGGTGGTGGAGATAATGGAGAGCTCCCACGCCGCCAACTATCTGAGCCTGGACAACATCTACATGAACGAGGGTGAGGACCGGGGGTTCAGCCTGCTGGACTATCTCGGCGGAGAGGACGACGACTTCTCCCTGGCCGAGGACCGGAACACCTTGGTCAAGCTCATCTCACGCCTCTCCGACCGGGAGCAGAAGGTTATCTACATGCGGTTTTTCCGGGGCATGACCCAGATGCAGATCGCCCGAGAGCTGAACATATCCCAGATGCACGTCTCCCGTCTTCTGCGCAAGATCCTGGAAAAGCTCCGGGGAGAACTGGACGCCGAGGCCAGCGAGTGACTACGTGCCTCAGTGCCTTTGTG
>JACVJF010000147.1 GCA_015711855.1 Candidatus Solincola quzhuomuensis
AGTGGTGCAAATGGTACATCGGTGGGAAGACCAACATCGTCCTCAACTGCTTGGACAAACACATGGACACCCCGGTCAAGAACAAGCTGGCCTTCATCTGGGAGGGGGACGACGGGGCCGTCCGCCGCTACACCTACGGGGACGTCTACCGCGAGACGTGTAAGATGGCCTGCGCCTTACGCAACCTCCGGGTGGGAAAGGGGGACACGGTGGGCATCTACATGCCCATGTGCCCCCAGATAGTCTTCTCCCTCCTGGCCTGTTTGAAGATTGGGGCCATCCCCATACCCATCTTCTCCGGCTTCGGCCCCGCTCCGGTGGCGGCGCGCCTCCGGGACGCAGAGGCCAAGGTGCTCATCACCGCCGACGGCTCCTTCCGACGGGGGAAGGTCTTCCCCATCAAGGAGAACGCCGACGAGGCCGTGGACCAGGTCCCAAGCATCAACCACGTGGTCGTCCACCGCCGGGCCGGTTTGGACATCCCCTGGCACGCCACCCGCGACATCTGGATGGATCAGCTGGTATGGTGCCTCCCCGAGGATTGCCCCACCGAGGAGATGGACTCCGAGGATTACGCCATGATCATCTACACCTCGGGCACCACCGGAAGGCCCAAGGGGTCGGTGCACACCCACGGGGGATGCCTGGCCCAGATGTGTAAAGAGGTGGGCTACTACTTCGACGTCAAGCCGGAGGACGTCTTCTTCTGGCTCACGGACATCGGCTGGATGATGGGCCCCTGGATGATCATCGGGGTCATGAACTTCGGGGGTACTTTCGTCATATTCGAGGGGGTCCCCGATTACCCGGAGCCTGACCGGCTGTGGGACCTCGTGGAGAAACACGCCATAACCATCTTCGGCATCTCCCCCACGGCCATCCGCATGCTCATGCGTTTCGGGGAGGGCTGGATCGAGAAGCACGACCTCGGGAGCCTGCGCATCCTGGGCTCCACCGGGGAGCCCTGGGATCCGGAGTCCTGGACGTGGTATTTCGAAAAGGTGGGGAAGAAAAAACTCCCCATCATCAACATCTCCGGGGGCACGGAGATCGTGGGTTGCTTCCTGTCCCCCCTGCCCATCACCGACCTCAAGCCCACCACCCTCAGGGGGCCGGGTCTGGGTATGTGCATAGACGTATTCGACGAGGAAGGAAAGCCGATCCGGGGGGAAAAAGGCCATCTGGTGGCGCACAAACCCGCCCCCTCCATGACCCGGGGCTTTTGGCGGGACCCGGAACGTTATCTCGAGACCTACTGGTCACGCTGGCCCGACGTCTGGTACCACGGGGACTGGGCCTCCGTTGACGAGGACGGTTTCTGGTTCCTGCACGGGAGGTCCGACGACACCATCAAGGTCTCTGGAAGGCGCACCGGCCCGGCGGAGATAGAGGCCGCCCTCATGGAGCACGAGGCGGTCTCCGAGGCGGCGGCCATCGGGGTGCCCCACGAGATAAAGGGGGAGGCCGTGGTCTGCTTCGTGGTCCTGCGCCCGGAGTACAAGCCCTCCGTGGAGCTCGCCGAGGCCATCAAGGACAGGGCCGCGGAATACCTGGGCAAGGTGGGCCGCCCCGACGAGGTGCATTTCGTCTCCGCCTTGCCCAAAACCCGCTCGGCCAAGATCGTGCGGCGGCTCATCCGCGCCAAGTATCTGGGCGAGGAGCTGGGGGATATGTCCTCCGTGGAGAACCCCCAGGCGTTGGACGAGATACCCTCAAGAGCGGGCATATCTTGAGAACGGAACCGCCCACCGTATCGCCGCTCACCATCCGGGATTTGCGCGGTTGATGCCGTTCTTATTAATCTGGTCCGGGAAATCGAGGAGGATGCGGCGGCGTAAAGCCATGTCGTCTTCCGCCCAGGTGAAAGATCGTGTCTTTAACCTATCTTGCAGCGAACGGCGCTTGCGAGGTCTACTTCCGGCTAGGCGTCCGTCGCCGCGAACGTGGTACGGTAAGCGGTTCTTGACGCCCGGCGTAGCTTTTACCATCCCTTGTTTGTATCATCGGGGCGCGAGGCGCTTCGGCCGATCTAGGGTGGCCTTAAGGGAATGTAGTGGTTCACGGGCGGCGATATTAAGGCTTATTGGCTGTTCGATTCGGGCGACCGTGCCGAGCACGCGGTGATCGTCCGGGACTTACATGTCTACTTTTCTCAAAACCGGTTCCGTGCGGACGACACCTAAGGATATCCTGAACCTGGAGAACAGGAAATTGCTGGCGTGCTCGACGAACTTCACGAGCTAGGCTATGTTTACAGGAACCGGGTAATGTGAGCGCGTAGCGGGGGAGGGGAAAAGGCACAAGGGAGGGAGTGGAGATTATGGAGAGATATGACGCGGTGGTGATAGGCGCCGGGGTGGGAGGGCTTTCCGCGGCCGTCCTCCTGGCCAAGGAAGGGATGAAGGTCTTGGTGGTGGAGAGGGAGGACCGGGTGGGCGGCCGGGCCCTTTCCTTTCGAGGGGAGGAGTTGCGGGAGAGGGGCACGGCCTGGTACCGGCGTCTTCTGGCCGGGCAGTACTGCTGGCTGGCGGAGGCGCGTCCCGGATTGGAGGAGATGGCGGCTTCCGGGACCCTGGACGGATTCGTACTGGACCTCGGGTATCACGGGGTCAGCGTGGCCGGGGAAGGATATTTCGCCCACTTGCGGGATCTCATCGGGGGTTACGGCTCGAGGCGGGTGGTGATCAGGCCCTTCCTAACCGGATCCTGGATAGATGGTAAGTTTTACCTGGAACCGCCCCTGAGCAAGAGCACCGACGTGGACCAAAAGATCCAGGCCGAGCTGGATAGACTGGGCAAGAACTACCTGGATTTCTTCGGCAAGCTCCTGGCCTATACTCCCGAGGAGCTGGAGGAACTGGACCGGGTCTCCCTACATCAGCACCTGGTGGATATCGGTTTCGCTGAGAGTCCAGTCCTCTACGATTATTTCCGTTGTATCGGAACCCTCATCACCACCATCAACGATCCCCACGATATTTCCATAGGCGACATCCTCCGTTACTCGGCCCAGGTGCTGGCCCCCACCATCCTCAGGGGTGGAGACGTGTTCGTGGGGGGTTTCACCGAAGGAGGGGTGATGGCCTGGCCGGAGTCGGTGGCGGGAAGGCTACGCGATTTCGGGGGAGAGATCCTCCTGGAGACCTCGGCGAAGAGGATAGAGATGGAGGGCAACGCCGTCCGCGGGGTACGCCTAAAAAGGGAAGAGGGGGAGGAAGTCGTCTCGGCGAGACGGGTGATATTCAACCCCCCCGTACAGGAGCTCTTCCGTTTCGCCGAGGAGTCCTTCTTCCCCAAGGATTTTATGGGCCGCGTCAAGTCCCTCTACGGTTACGGCAGCGTCAATCCCTATATAGGGCTCTCCGACCTCCCGATTCCCGAGGAGCACGCGCGGCGACTGATCAAGACCCCGTGCGTGGTGCCCCGTTCCGAGGGATTCAGTTGGGACGTGTACATGGCCTGGAACATCCAGTCCTACGTGGAACCCACCTGCGCTCCTGAGGGAAAACACCTCTTCACGGCCTACCTTCCCCTGACGGAGCAGGAGTCGCGGAACCGCGAGTTGGTCATGAAGGTGGTCCGGGCGGTCCCCGATTTCCTGGAGACCGTCTACCCCGGTTTCAAGGAGTGCATCGAATGGGAGCTGTACACGGTGTGCACTCGACTGGAAGGCGTGGCCAAGAGCGTAACCCAGGCGGGAAGCCTCAAGCCCGACGTCGTCGTGCCGGGGGTGGAAGGCCTATACCTGGCGGGCGACACCGCGCGAGGATACGGAGTGGCCATGGACTGTGCCTGTTCCAGCGGAATACTGTGCGCCTCATCGATAACCGGGAAGGATTACGGGATAAAGTGAGGACCACCTCTTCCAAGGGAAGGGGACGCGGGAGAAACCGGGAATTCAAAGGTCAACGGGGTACCGACCTTTATGTCCCAGGGAAGTGTTACGGTACCGCGAGTTTCACGGGGTGGGCATCGGCGGGAATTGTTCCGAGACTGTATAAAGGGGCCTGCCGCGGCAGGCCCCTTTTAGTGCGGAGGAGCCGTAAGCCTAGATCTCCGGGCCTCCCTTGAGGCCGAGCAGCTGGCGCGCTTCGTCCGGGGTGGCCGGCTCGCGATCGGCCAACTCCACGATCTTGACCGCCTTCTCCACCTGTTCCCAAGAACCCTGGGCCAGGACGCCCTTCTTTATGGTGATGTTGTCCTCCAGACCGACGCGGATGTGGCCGCCCTCCACGGCGGCGATAAAGGCGCCGCGGAACTGGGCCGGGCCCACTCCGCAGGTGCTCCAGGTGGCGTCCTCGGGAATGAGGTCCATGAAACGCTTGAAGTTGGCCAGGTCCAGCCAGCAGCCGCCCAGGACCCCCCATACGAATTGATAGTGCAGGGGCTCCACGAAGATCCCTTGATTGCGCACGAACAGGGTGTTGTACACGCCGCCCAGGTCGTAGACCTCGAGCTCCGGTTTGGTCCCGCATTCCTTCATGGTCTTGGCGAACTCGATGAGCATCTGGAAGGTGTTGGTAAACACCGTCTCACCCAGGATCTGGTAGTTCTTCCAGTCACCCAGGGCGAAGTTCATGGAGTTGGTGTTCAGGGAGGCCATCTCCGGCTTGAGTTGTTTGACCACGTTGATGCGCTCCTCGGGAGTGGCCCCGATGCCGATGGCTGTGGAGAGGTTGATGATGATGGGGCACTTCTCGGTGATGCCCTTCACGATCTCCCGCAGGACGTCGATGCTGGAGGTGGGCAGCCCGGTCTCGGGATCGCGGGCGTGGATGTGCACTATGGCTGCCCCGGCGTTGTAACATTTATAGGCCTCTTCCACGAATTCCTCCACCGTGTAGGGAACGGCCGGGTTCTGGGATTTCATGGTAGCGGCACCGGCCAAGGCCGCCGTAATGATGCATTTATCCGCGAGTGACATGGCAACACCTCCTGTTAGGACCCGAAGAAACGCCGAACAGATCTCGCCTTCTCCCCTCTGCCGGAAAGGGGCATTGTTAATCCTAATACAGCAGGAAACCAAAATCAATTTACCGGCGGTCCGCACTCGCTTTGCTCGAGGCTCGCCTTTGCGCTCCACAAGCGATTCGCCGCTGGGCGAGGAGACGGTGTCTTGCCGATGGCTCGGTGGAGGGC
>JACVJF010000148.1 GCA_015711855.1 Candidatus Solincola quzhuomuensis
TGGCGAACTGTGGTCCTTTCCGTACCAACGGGAATAGAGCTCCGGTTCCGGAAGCCGGTAATCGGCGGAGAGGTCCACCACCCTGGCTCCGCCTTCCAGGAGGGAGGGCACCACTTCCATGGCCTCTCCGTGGGGCAGGGCGACGACATGAAAGTCAGCCTCGCTCAAAGCCTCCTCGGAGTCGTAGACCCGGAACCGCATACCTCGGTAAAAGTGCAGGTGAGGATAAAGTTCCTGTACTTCAATCCCCGCATAGGTATGGGCGGTAATGTAGGTCACCTCCGCTCTGGGATGCACGCTCAGGAGGCGGAGCATCTCCGCTCCCGTGTATCCGGAGGCCCCGATTACTCCCACTCGCAATCTCGTCATGAAAAAAGCCTCTCCTTCTCATATGCATTAATATGCATAATAATGCATAGATATGAAGAAATGTCAATATCCGCCCGCCTCTTTTTTCCTCTTGCCGGACAGGAGACGTTCGGTCAGTCCCACCACCACCCGCACCAAAGCGTCTACAGGCTCGAGGAGCCCCGTTTTCAGATCCCTCTCCGCCGCCACCAGGTACCCGATGGCCTCGCGGAACCACCCCTCTCCCAACCCGGCGGACTGGGGACGTAGCCTGGAACTCACCACCCACTCCATGGAAGCGGGTATATTCAGGAGGCGCGCTATCTCGTGGTCCGTCCTCCCATCCTCACGAAGTGCCCGATAGCGCAGAAGGCGGAGTACGTGCCGGGAAAGGGCATATAGGATGTGGCTAGGATCCTCGCCCTGCTGGAGTAGGCGGCGCAATATCTTCAGGGCCTGATCCGCGTCCCCCACCATGACCCTCTCCGTGAGCTCGTATACCGCCCGTTCAGCAGAGGGGGAGACCAGGGCGACCACCTCATCCAGCTCCACTTTCCTGTCCCCCTGATGAAAAAGGGCTATCTTCTCCACGGCGGACTCCAAGGCCATAAGGTCCTCCCCCACCATCTCCTGGAGGTGAGAGAGGGCTTTTCCGTCTATGCTCAGTCCCCGCGCCTTAAAACGTCCCTTTATCCAAATGGGGATCTCCCGTCGGGAGATGACCGCTTCCCTTACTTTGCCCTTGTCCCGGAAGACCTTGAGAAGGGCGGAGTTTCTCTTTAACCCCACGGCCACCAGGATAAGGAAGGCGTTTTCCGGAGGGTCGTCCAGGAATCGGTCCAAGGCCTTGATCTCCGCCGGAGTGAGCTTTTGGGCCTCCCTCACCACCACATATCTCCAGCCCGAACCGAAGGGCAAGGTCTCCGCCGCCATCAGCGCATCCTGCAGCGCATCCTCGCCCAGGCGGAACACATCCAGGTTGAACTCCAGCTCCACCTCCCGGGCAGCCCGCTCCAAGACCTTCTTCAGCTCCTCCTCCACGAGGAGAGGCTGGTCGCCATGAATGAGCAAGAACCGTTCCCTTTTTCCTGAAGCCATTTCCCCCTACCTATAGGCCGAAACCATCTATCTCCCGAGGGTCTCCACCCGCAGCCCCTCCGGCTCCCCACGGATAACTATATCACCGCCCATGTCCGTGCGATAAACGGCGCTTCCCGCCCGGTACAGGCAACGCAGGGTCGCCTCCGCCGGATGCCCATAGGGGTTGTCCTCGCCCACGCTTATCACCGCCACCTCGGGATCGGCGCAGCGCAGAAACTCCTCGAAGGTCTCGGCATAGCCACCGTGATGGGGCACCTTGAGCACGTCGCAGGAGAGATCGGCTCGCCGTATGAGGTCTGCCTGGCCGACCTCCTCCACGTCTCCGGTCAAGAGCAAGCGCAATCCCTCCAGGTCCACCATCACCACTAAAGAGTTGTCGTTCGCCGTGGGTTCCTCGCCTCCACCAGGTAAGGGAGCAAGGGCGGTGATGCTCAGGTCTCCCAGCCGGAGCGCGTCACCCGCCCGCATCTCCCGTACGGATGTACCCATCTGCGCCGCCAGGTCCAGCAAGCTGCGCCCACCCTCTCCTTGCCCCGAGGGGAAAGCCAAGAGCCCCACCGAACATACCCGGAAAGCGGCGGGCAATCCTCCCGCATGATCCTCTTCCGGATGGCTCAACAAGACCGCGTCGAGATATCCGATGCCTCGGCTGCGCAATTTCTTCTCCAGAAGGCGAGGGTCTTTTCCCCCGTCCACCAGGACGTTCACCCCTTTCGGGGTACGGATGAGCGCGGCGTCTCCCTGGCCGACGTCGAAAAAGGTCACCTCAAGGCCTTTCGGAGCGGCAACCGCGGTCGGGCCTAAATGAAGGCCTATTACCAGTATCAAAGAAAGCCCAACGAGGAAAGCCGCCCTGGCCAACTCCCTCCTCCTCCCCTTTTCCAACAGGGCAAGAAACAGCAAGGGGTAATAAAGAACGATCCAGCCCGGAGCGAAAGGGAAGAGGCGAACCGTTGCCCAACGATGAGCGGAGAGGAACCGGGCCACGCGGAGTATCCACCTGGCCAGGTGAAGGACCAGAGCCAAGGGCAAGCGCGCCGCCGCCGGTGAGAGAAAGCTCAAGCCCAGTGACAGGACGAAGGTCCCCATGAGCGCCGGAAGCGCCGGAAGAACCAGGAGGTTGGCCGGGAGAGCCAGGAGCGAGAACTCTCCGAAATGATGCAGGAGGAGCGGCGCCACCGAGAGCTGAGCGGCGGCCGAGGCGCACAGGAGCTTTCCCCCTGGCGATGAACCCGTTTTCGTCTCCTCGGCCAGCGGCCGGCTAAAGATAACGACTCCCAAGGCGGCGGCGAAGGAGAGCTGGAAGCTGGAAGAGGCGGCGACGTTGGAATCTCGCAAGAAGAGGATGGCGGCGGCCATTCCCGCCGCGGGAAGAAAATCGAACTGCCGGCCCAAAAGAGGGGCTATTCCCCAGACCGCCAGGATCACGCTCGCCCTGATCACGGGCACGGACTTCCCGGCGACCAGGACGTATACGGCCAGTGCCGGGATCAGCAAGAAAACCGTGAAGCGTCGGCTGAGAGAAACCTTGCCCAGGAGCCAAAGGATCCCGGCGGCCAGGAGTCCCACGTGCAGCCCTGAGGCCGCGCAGAGGTGGATCAGCCCGGAGGTCCGCAGGGCCACTTGATCATGGAATGCCAGCCGACGGTAATCTCCGAGGAACACGCCGGTGACCAGGCCCGCTTCCTCCCCGGGGAGCCAGACGGCCACCTCCACCACCCTCTTTCGGATGGCCGAGGCCAGGCAAAGAAAGGGGTCTTTCGACCTCGAAAGCCTCTTTACCCTCTCCGCCCACAGCGAGCCCACCACCTTCCCCCCGGCATCCGGATACACCTTCAGGGACCCTTCCACCCTGACTCGATCTCCCCAGCAGAGACCCTGACCCCCATCCTCTTCCGCATGGAGGATATAGACGTCGCCGCTCCGAGCCAGGGAGCCGCCCAGCACGTTGCGGACCCTGAAAAGCGGAAGCCCGACTTCGGAGTCCCCGCGACTCTCCACCTCCACCTCGCCCTCCAGGTCCACCCATTCCGTGCGTCCTCGCCTCCCCTCAAGCCGGGAATGGTCCCGCCATCCCACCAGGAAACCCGCATAAACGCACAAAAGGGCGAGGAGAGTCCACAGAAGAGCCCGTCTTCCGGCCCGAGAAAGGGAAGCTACCCCGAGGAAGGCCGCCGGCATCGCCATAAGCCAGGGCACTCCGGAATGGCCCTGGTTCCCCAGGACTCCTCCCAGGCACGCGGACAGGGCCATGACGAGGAGCCTCCCCCGCCAGAAGAGGTCCTCCGCGGCTTGCCTGGGCGGCTTCGCTTTACCGTTGACTTCTTTTCGGGAAGGGGAAGCTGCGGCCTGAACTTCCATGGGCAGGTGGGCGGAGACGGGTCAGGCTTTCATATCTCGACCAGGTCCCTCAGCTCGTCGAACTTTTTCTCCCCTATTCCGGGAACTTTCTTCAATTCCTCCACGTTCCGGAAACCACCCTTCTTCTCCCGATAATCGATGATCCTTTGGGCTAGCGTGGGGCCTATGCCGGGCAACTCCTCAAGTTCGCGCAATCCCGCGGTGTTTATGTTTACCCTGTGCCCGCCCCCGGGCGAAAAACCGCCGGCGGCCGGGTCTCCTCGGCGGGGCACGTATATCTTCTGGCCGTCCTGGACGGTCTGTGCCAGATTCAGGGCATCCAGATCCGCCTCGGGGAGGGGACCGCCCGCCTTCTGAATGGCCTCTAAAACACGGGCTCCCGAGTCCAAAAGGACCACTCCCGGATTGGCTACTGCCCCTGCCACGTGAACGGTAATCCGCGACTTTTCCTCCCTTCCTTCCTCCTCTGCGGCATGCCAAGAAGGCTGGGGACGAGAGGGCGACCTGAGCAAGAAGAAACCGCCGATCGTCACCGTCAACAGGAGGGCGGTGATCACCAGGAGTTGCCATCGCGGCAAACCGGAAAGTTTGTCCAAGAAGGAGAGGAACCTCTCGAGCATGGCGTTGTCTTGTCGATCTACGTCTCGGACGTAGCGGGTTAATCAGCGGACAACTATGTTCACCAGTTTGCCGGGGACCACCACGATCTTGTCGATCTGGCGGCCTTCCAGGTTCTTGCGGATCTTGGGAGAGGCCAATGCTATTCGCTCCATTTCCTCACGGGAGATGTTAGCGTCCACCTCGATGCGGTCCCTCACCTTGCCATTGACTTGGGCCACCAGGGTGATGCGATCCGAGCGGGCCAGTTGCGGATCGAACTCCGGCCAGGGTTGCTGGTGTACGCTGAACTCCCCCCCGATCTCCTCCCACAATTCCTCGGCGATGAAGGGAGCGAAGGGGGCCAGAAGGAGTATGAGGGAGCGGATGGCCTCGTGTCCCTCGTAAGTGTTGAAGGCATCGGGGAATTCTTCCATCTCCCGATGCAGTCCGTTGGTAAACTCCATGATGGCCGCTATGGCCGTGTTGAAGGCGAACCTCTCGATGTCCTCGGTCACCTTCTTGATGGTCCGATGGGTGAGGTGAGAGAGACGCTTGAGCACCTCGGAGTCCTTGGGGACGGGTTGGGTTTTGAAGGTCAGGACGTTCAGGTATCGATACACCAGCCTCCAAACCCGGTGCAG
>JACVJF010000149.1 GCA_015711855.1 Candidatus Solincola quzhuomuensis
CTGCATGCCCGCTGCGGTGCAGCCCTCGGCGAGGTACCAGAGGGTCCCGTCCCCGGGAAGGGAAGCGGCCTCGAATTGGGGCTTGCTCGCGGTAAAGGTAAGGGTAGGCGCCTCCGTCCCTCCGGAAAGGGCTTGAGGTGGGACGGCCGCCCCAGGAGACGAGCTCGCCCGGGCCGGGGTGGGAAGGGGCATAAAGAGGAGGAGAAGGGAGGAGAGGAGGAGGGCCGTCACCGTCCTTTTCCAAAGAAAAGTAGAAGATCGGCGACTTCCCGAGGAAGTGGCGGCACGGCGGCCCGAGGCCTCCTTTCTAAAGGGCCCCTCTCCACCGGATAGGCGTAGGAGGAAAGAAAGGCCTTGGAGGCCGGATCGCTCAGAAGCAGGCCTTTCTTTCTTCCCCGTCCCATCGGTAATTGCCTTTTCCTGGAAGGACATCGTTTTGGCCCGGTAGGAGAGAAAAGCGTCTAAGCAAATGGGGATCCTCACTTCTCTCTCGCGAAACATCTCCCTTCCACCCCCTCCTTTTAGGAAATCCACCTCCAGCGCAAGCCGACAAAGCAAGAATACCTAAAAGTCTTTTTTACTTGCCCACCCGGAGGGAAAAACTTCCTTTTGTCCCGCCAAACGGCCTCGGCTATCTTTTTGTGCCCTATAAATTTATATCAAGAGAAAGGGGTCGATGTAAACTCCTTCCAAAAGCGCGCATCCCTGTGCTTTCCCGGATTGAGAAGTGCTTGCCCGCCTTGCAAGAGCCGAGGGTTTTGACCGCTTGGGCTAAGGCGGCGTTTAGCCCCGGCGGCGCTGGATCACGGTGCCCCAGACCGAAGATCGAAGATACGACCCCCTGCTCCGGTGCGGAAGCCAAAGGGGCCGTGCCCTCGCCCATCCGGCTGCCGGCTAAGTCCGGCCTACTCCCGGATTGTCGGCCCCGGTGCCCAAAGGTTGGGGGCACGGCCCAAACGCTTCAATGCGCCTATACCCCCATGGGTATCAAAATTCAAGACCTGACCCCCTCCCCGCCGACCGAAGATCGAAGATACGACCCCCTAACACTTGCTTGACCGGGAACCGATTCCATATTATCATTCTTCATATGAATGAAAATCATTCATCAAATAAATGGATTTATAAACGAAGGTGGATAGGCCTCCGGGTCAAGGAAGCCCTTAAGTCTTTTCCGGTGGTGGTCATTACCGGCGCCCGGCAGGTGGGTAAAAGCACCTTTCTGCACAACGAGTTTCCAGAACTTCCCTACCTGAGCCTGGACGACTACGACGCATTGCAGCTGGCGAAGGAAGACCCCGTGTCCCTCTGGGAGGGGCGGGAAATCCTCATTATCGACGAGGTACAGAGGGAGCCGGGACTCCTAACGGCCATAAAATCCGCTGTGGATAGGGGGAAAAGGCGGCACAGATTCATCCTCTCCGGCTCCTCCAACCTCCTCCTCATGAAAGGGGTGAGCGAGAGCCTTGCCGGGAGGGCCGCCTATTTAGAGATGCTTCCCATGACCCAAGGGGAGGTGGATCAGGAGGACCCGCGAAGCCTCGTCTTCTTCGAATTGTGGAAGAAAGACTCCGTCCTCGATGACAAACTCGTCCCAGCCAAGGCTCCTAGCTATCTGTCCCTACTGATCCGGGGTTTCATGCCCCCGGTCGTCTTTCTCCACGAGCGTCAGGAGGTTCTCCTTTGGTGGGACTCTTACGTAAAGACCTATTTGGAGAGGGATCTGCGGGACATCTCCCGTGTGGATAACCTAGTGGGCTTCCGCAACGTGATGGCGGCTCTATCGCTGCGCACCGGCAACCTCCTCAACCAGACGGAGATAGCCAGGGATACCAGGATAAGCCAGCCCACCGTTTTCCGCTATCTACAACTCCTGGAAGTCTCCAACCTCATTAGGAGGGTTCCTACTTATTCCCGCAGTAGGGCTAAGCGCATCACCAAGTCGCCCAAAGTCTACTTCGTCGATCCCGGCCTAAGCGTTTACCTTTCCGGGTACCACGACGAGGACTCACTGTCCGGTTCAAGGGAGCTCGGTGCCTTCTTCGAGAACCTCGTTTTCCTCCATCTCGCCGTCCTCTGCGACATGATGGTCCCTAGGGCAACTATTCACTATTTCCGCAGCACCACCGGCAAAGAGGTGGACTTCGTACTCGAATGGGGAAACAGGCTTCTGGCCTTCGAGTGCAAGCACACCCAAAGACCAGGATACGGGGACATCCGTAACCTCCTCCACTTCCTCGAGGAACATCCCCAAGCCGTGAGAGGGGTGCTCCTTCACACTGGGCGCCGCGCGCAGATCCTTCACCGGAGAGTGTTGGCCCTTCCCTGGTGGTGGCTTTCCTCCTCCTTCCGGTGATCGATGGGGCTCGTGCATAGGTTGGGCATGAAGATACCCCTATGGGTATCAAAATTCAAGACCTGACCCCCTCCGGACTGACCGAAGATCGAAGATACGACCCCCTATAGAGCTTGCTCGCCTTCAGCGCCCTCCTCCACCTCGTCGCGCTCTATCCAGAGCCTTACGCGGGGGGTGGAGGGCTTGTAGGAGGGAACCATCTCGGCGAGCAGGAACCGCACGCGGTCCTCGTCCTCCCTGCGCGCGGCCAGGATGAGCTCCTCCACCCGGGCCTGGAAATCCCTGGGAAGCTCCAGGTCGTGTATGGCCTTGTCGATTTTGGGGTGGGGAGTACGCGCCAGCTCCTCCTCGGGAAAGGTGAGGGTCTCGTGAAGCTTCTCCCCCGGCCGCAGCCCGGTGACCTTTATCTCTATCTCCCCTTCCTTGCCCATGAGGCGGATGAGCTCCCGCGCCAGGTCGATGATCCGTACCGGCTCGCCCATGTCCAGGATGAAGACGTCCCCGCCCCGCGTGAAGGCACCCGCTTGGATGACCAGCTGCGCCGCCTCCTCGATGGTCATGAAGTAGCGGGTGACCTCCGGATGGGTGATGAGCACCGGCCCACCTTCCTCTATCTGTTTTTTGAAAGTGGGGACTACGCTCCCCCGCGAGCCCAGCACGTTCCCGAAGCGCACCGCGGTGAAGAGGGTGCCCTTCCCCCCGTTCCTCCCCTGGTAGTCCTTGATGAGCATCTCCGCCACGCGCTTGGTGCAGCCCATGACGTTCACCGGGTGCACCGCCTTGTCCGTGGAGATGAGGATGAAGCGCTCCGCCCCGCCCTCCAGCGCCGCCTGGGCCAGGATCCGCGTCCCCCAGACGTTGTTCTTCACCGCCTCCGCCGGGTGGTACTCCATCATGGGCACGTGCTTCAGGGCCGCACTGTGGAAGACCACCTGGGGCCGGTACCTCTCGAAGACGGATCGCACCCGGGCCTCGTCCCGGATGTCCGCCACCACGGCGTGGAAGGGACAGGTGACCAGCCCTCGGATGAGCCGCATCTCCAGCTCGTAGAGACTGGTCTCGTCGTTGTCCAGGAGCACCAGGAGCCTGGGCCCCAGCCCCGCCAGCTGCAGGGAGAGCTCCGAACCGATGGAGCCCCCCGCCCCGGTGACCAGCACCACCCGGTTGGTGATGTAGGCGGAGATGGAGGCGAGGTCGGTCTCCACCGGCTCCCGCCCCAAGAGGTCCTCGAGCTCCACCTCCCGGACCGCAGCCACTCCCACTTCCCCGGACATGGTGCGCACGATGCCCGGGAGTATCTTGGTCTTCACCCCGGCCTTCTCGCAGAAGGAGAGGATGTCCTTGAGGTTCTCCCCCGTGAGGGAGGGGATGGTCACGAATATCTCCTGGGCCTTGAGCTCTGCAACCAACCGGGGGATATCCTCCCGCCTGCCCAGCACCGGCACCCCCTGCAGGACCAGGTTGCGCTTTGCGGGGTCGTCGTCCACGAAGCCCGCCGGGGAATAGCCGAGCTCCGGGTGGCGCAGCATGTCCCGGGCCACCATCTCCCCGGCCTCCCCGGCCCCCACGAGGAGGACCTTTTTTCCGCCGTTCGATCCCTGCCGCAGGGGGAGCTCGACGAGCAGGCGGTACTGCAGGCGGAATAGAGCCATGAGCAGCAAAGAAAGAACGCCGCCCATTACCGCGACGGACAGAGGCAGGTAAGCCCTCACTCCCGGGATGACCCAAGCACCTGTGAAGATCACCGCCGTGGAGAGTCCTCCAGCGCTCGTCAGGTTCATCACCTCGTCGAAGCTGGCGTACTTCCACCTTCCCGCATAGAGCCCGAACAGGGCGCTCAAGGCGTAGAAGACCAATATGACGGCGGGAAGAGCCAAAAGGAGCTTCAAGGCTTGGTGCCCGGGGATGGAGAACTCGAACCGCAGGGCCAGGGCCACAAAGAACCCGACGATGACGGAAAGGAAATCGAGAAGGATCTTTACGTACCTGCTTTTCGCGACGCCTTTCCTGAACCCCCGCATGGCCGAGCCCTATCCTTCTACCCTTGCCCTATCCTTCTTCTCTAACTTCGATCGGTAAGGTGGTGGTCGGAGATATTTTACATATGTAGATTATATCATCCATGGTCAAGATGAACGGCCTCGCTCAACGCTGGTGATCCGCTCTCGCCGTCACCTGACCTTTTATCGGCTCTTGCCATCGCGGGCTTTAATTACCTCTTTGCAGACTGATTTTATTCTTATCATTTATAGGACTCTTCTCTCCTTTTCTCTAAAGAATTAGCCAGCGTTAGCTCTACTAAAAATAATGTTAGGGCAATTAGAAAACCAACCCACCATCGATATTCCGAGTCTCCCATATATACATAAAAAGCCACAATTGAAATTGTAATAGAAAAAGCGCCAATCAATAGTGATACTTTGGAATGAGGTATACCACTTTTAACGAGCCTCTGATATAAATGTGACCTATGCGCCTCCCAAATACGCTCTCCAGATACAAGCCTTCTGATGAGGGTAAACGTAGCGTCGCTAAGAAACATCCACAGTGACAAACCTACAAGCATGGTTATGTTGTGACATTCTATGCTGCTTGACAGAAATGGAATAGACGCAAATATGTATGCCAACGAATAGCTACCTACATCCCCCATGAATAACTTTGC
>JACVJF010000150.1 GCA_015711855.1 Candidatus Solincola quzhuomuensis
CCCATGAAGGCCAACCTGCCCCAGCGGGAGCCGGATATCCAGCGTCTATGGAAGGAGATGGACATCTACAGTCGGGTGCTGGAGAAGACCCGGGGGAACACGTCTTTCATCCTGCACGACGGTCCTCCCTACGCCAATGGGGACATCCATCTGGGAACGGCCCTCAACAAGATCCTTAAGGACATAATCATCAGATACAAGAGCGCCAGGGGGTATTTCTGCCCTTATGTCCCCGGCTGGGACTGCCATGGCCAGCCCATCGAACACGAGGTGGAAAAGAGGATGGGTGAGGATAAGGGCAAATTGGACGTCATGGAGATCCGCCGCCGTTGTCGGGATTACGCTCTTCACTTCGTGGACCGACAGTCGCAGCAGTTCCAACGCCTGGGGGTGAGGGGTGACTTCGATAATCCCTATCTTACCTTGAAACCCGCTTACGAGGCGGTGAACATAAGGATTCTGGCCGAGATGGTCGGGAGGGGACTCGTCTACCGCAGCCGGAAACCCATTCACTGGTGCCCACGTTGCGTGACCGCATTGGCCGAAGCGGAACTGGAATATCACGACAAGAAGTCTCCGAGCATCTACGTGAGATTTCCGCTAATAGACGGGATTCCAGGCCAGGAAGGTGTCGAGGCCTCGGTAATAATATGGACCACAACCCCCTGGACCTTGCCGGCCAATGTGGCCATAGCCCTGCATCCGGATATGGTCTATGTTCTTCTGGAGGCCGGCGGTGATTGTCTCCTGGTGGGTGAACCGCTTTTGGAAAAGGCACTCCAAGGGATGGGCATCGACGGTTACCGAGAGCTGGCGCGACTTCCGGGACGTCGGCTGCGAGGACTGCGGGCCCGCCATCCCTGGCGCGACCGGCCGAGCGTACTGGTAAATTCGGAATACGTGACCACGGAGCAGGGAACCGGGGCTGTACACATCGCGCCGGGTCACGGTGAGGAGGACTACCAGGTGGGCCTGGAATATGACCTACCCATGCCCATGCCCGTGGACGATCGGGGCCGTTTCACTGCCGAGGCTCCCGAGTTCGAGGGGCTCTTCATCGAGGACGCCAATCCTCGCATAGTCGAGGACCTGCGCTCGCGGGGGCTGCTCCTCGGATCCGGGGAGCTTCTCCACCCCTATCCACACTGCTGGCGCTGCAAGGGTCCGGTTATCTTTCGGGCCACCCCCCAGTGGTTCGTGGGCGTAGACCGCGAATACGAGGGGTCGACCCTCAGGAAGAGATGCCTTCAGGCGGTGGAGCGAGTGGATTGGATACCCGCCTGGAACGTGCGGCGCATGGTGGGCATGCTGGAAAGTCGCCCCGACTGGTGCATATCCCGTCAAAGAGCTTGGGGAGTTCCCATCCCCGCCTTCTACTGCCGGGAGTGCGGCCGGGAACTCATATCCCCGGAGGCTCTTAGCCGCGTGGAGGAGCTCGTCGCCGCCGAGGGCTCTGATGCCTGGTTCCTCAAGGAGGCCGAAGAGATTTTGGGCACGGACTTCGCATGCCCGGATTGCGGCTCCTCGTGTTGGCGCAAGGAGACGGATATCCTCGACGTGTGGTTCGAGTCGGGAGTCAGCCATGAGGCGGTGCTCCGCCAGTGGAAGGACTTGTCCTGGCCCTGCGACATGTACCTGGAAGGAAGCGACCAGCACCGAGGGTGGTTCCAGACCTCCCTTCTCACCGCCGTAGCCACCCGGGACGAGCCACCCTATCGTTCCGTCCTCACTCACGGTTTCGTGGTGGACGGGGAGGGTCGGAAGATGTCGAAATCTTTGGGGAACGTTATAAGCCCGCTGGACATTTGTGAAACCCTCGGTGCCGACATCCTGCGTCTTTGGGTGGCGGCCGCGGATTATACGGTGGACATCCCCGCCTCGCAGGAGATCTTCGACCGCCTTGTGGAGGCTTACCGCCGGATCCGCAACACCCTGCGCTTCCTCTTGGGCAACCTCTACGATTTCCGTCCTTCCCGGGACGGCGTGTCCCCCGAGGACATGGAGGAACTGGACCGATGGATACTTTCCCGCCTGCAAGGGCTGGTGGACAGGTGTACCCGTGCCTTCGATCAATACCATCTTCACGTGGTCTACCACTCCTTGCACAACTTCTGTGCCGTGGACCTCAGCGCCCTTTACCTGGACATGCGCAAGGACTGCCTGTATACCTTCGCCAAGAATTCCCGGGCCCGGCGCTCCGCGCAGACGGCTTTATGGCGAATATTGAGGACCATCACCGTCCTCATGTCGCCCATCCTATGCCATACGGCGGAGGAGGTTTGGCAGACCTTCCGGGAAGGGGACATGCCCGAGAGCGTCCAGCTGGCGGATTGGCCTCAGGTGGAGGAAAGACTGGTCGACGAGCGGCTGGAGGATTATTTCGAGAGATTGCTGGACGTGCGGGAAATGGTGACCAAGGCCATCGAGGAGAAGAGAACGACCAAAGAGCTGGGCACGTCCCTGGAAGCCATGATCAGATTGACCCTCCCCGAGTCCTGGAGGGAGTTTACCGAGGGGAAGGAGGAACTGCTTTCCACGTTTTTTATCGTCTCCCGGGTGGAAATAGAATACACCGGTTCTGAGGAGGTCATGGTCACGGTGGACCGGGCACCGGGCACCAAGTGTTCGAGGTGCTGGAACTACCGGGTGACGGTGGGAGGCGACGACCGTCACCCCGAGCTTTGCGATCGCTGCCTGCCGGTGGTTTTGGCTGCGGAAAACGAGTGCGCCTCCTGAGGCGTCTTCCTTAAGCGCACTGCGTCGAGGGTCGATTACCTTTAATGTCGGGGTTGTCGGGTCGGAAAAATTGTGCATAATAGTATGGACGAACGACGGGCTTGAGAAGAAGGACGGCCGGAGACGGATGAACAAGAGGAAGTTGGCTGCTTTTAAAAAGATATTGCTTGAGGAGAAGGCGGTATTGGAGAAGCAGTATCGGGACCTCGAGCAGGGGAATCTCATGGCCTCCCAATCCGACTTCTCGGGCGACATGCCCTTCGAGGAGGAATACGCTGCTAGCGGCACGAGCACCTTTGAGAGGGAAAGGGACCTCTCCCTTTCGGAGAACGTGAAGGATCTACTGCAGAAGGTGAATGAGGCCCTGGAACGCATAGACAACGGGACCTATGGGATCTGCGAGATGTGCGGACTTCCCATTCCCGAGGAACGCCTGGAAGCGCTCCCCTACGCCAACCTGTGCATCACGTGCAAGCAGAAAGAAGAGCAGGCGTTGCGCTGATCCTCCTCACCGCGCTCGTGGTCCTGGCCGCAGACCAGGCTTCGAAGGCCATGGTACGTGCATGGCTACCCCGGGGGAAATCAGTAGACCTCCATCTTTTTCGGCTCCGTCAGGTACGAAACCCTGGAAGCGCCTTCGGATTGATGAAAGGGCAAAACCTGCTGTTCTTTTTGGCCAGCGTGGCCGTTCTTTTCCTTTTCCTGGCCGTGCTCTGGAGGTGGAAGGGCGTTCAAGGAAGGGCTTTTCGCGTATCCCTGGGCTTGATAATGGCTGGAGCGGTGGGTAACATCATCGACAGGATCTTCCTCGGCGAGGTGGTGGACTTCATAGACTTCCGCTTCTGGCCGGTCTTCAACCTCGCCGACGTAGCCATGGTCGTAGGCGTGGCGATGGCGCTATTTTCCATTATTAAGGGGATGGGGATAAGAGCGCGCCCGATCGGAGACTGAGGCCTGCAGAACGGCACTATCCTGTGTAGCCGGGGGAAGGAGAAAGGAGAAGAGTTGCGCCCGGAGCTTTTCAGTGTTGGACCACTGACGGTGCACTCCTACGGGTTCTTCCTGGCCTTGGCCTTCATGGTGGGCATGGGCGTGAGCTTTCTCTACCTGCGACGCAAGTTCGTCGATCCCTACGTGGTCTTCGAGCTCGTTCTGGCAGCCGCCGTGGGTGGCATAATCGGTGCTCGGCTCTTCTACGTCGTCGGCCACAGGAAGGACTTCTCCGGCCGTTGGTGGGAGGCTCTCAGGTTCTGGAACGTCCAAGGGCTGGTCTTCTACGGGGGGTTCATCCTCGGTCTTCTGGCGGCGGTCGGGGTGGTCAGGTGGAGAAGACTCTCCGTGGGTCAGGTGCTGGATTCCGGAGGTCTGGCCGTTCCTGCGGCCATGGCCGTGGCCCGGGTGGGATGCTACCTTAACGGCTGTTGCTTCGGCAAGAGCTCCGGCCTGCCCTGGGCCGTAACCTTCCCGATCGCCACCCAGAGGGCCATGGATATGCCTTTGAACCCGGTACATCCCACCCAACTTTACGAACTTCTCATGGACTTGGCCATCTTCATCATCCTACTGGCCGTCTACCGGCGTTTCCGCTACCGTGGGGAGATAATGATCGCTTTCGTCATGCTCTACGCCGTGGCCCGTTTCCTAAACGAGTTTTTCCGTTACCACAGCGACCCGCGAGCCAACCTGTTTTTCCAGCTCCTCAGCGTGGCCGCCTTTTTCATCGGCGGAGTGATACTTCTGTTCCGCAGAAGACTGCTGGCGGAGGACAGGTGAAGAACCGTTACCGTTTCCAGGTCTCCGGGGAGGACGCCGGAAAACGCCTCGACGTGTTTTTGGTGAAAGGCACCGGGATGACGCGTTCCCGCATCCAGGCCCTCATAGAAAAGGGAATGGTCACCGTTTCCGGGTCGACCGCCGGAAAACACCATCGCCTGAAGCCGGGCGAAGTGGTGGTGCTGGAGGTACCCCAACCTGCCCCGTCTTCTCCGGGCCCGGAGGACATAGAGATCGCGGTTCTATACGAGGACGATTTCTTGGCCGTGGTGTCCAAGCCCGCGGGCATGGTGGTGCACCCCGCTGCTGGGCATCCAGAGGGTACCCTGGTCAACGCCCTTCTCGCCCGCCTGGAAGGTCTTTCCGGCGTAGGAGGAGTCCTGCGTCCGGGGATCGTTCACCGTCTGGACAAGGACACCTCGGGTCTATTGGTGGTGGCCAAGGACGACCTCACGCACCAGCGGATGCAGCGCATGCTTAAA
>JACVJF010000151.1 GCA_015711855.1 Candidatus Solincola quzhuomuensis
GCGCCGGCCAAGAGAACCTCCTTCAGTTCCGCGGCGGACACTCCGGCCTCCCGCAGCAGGGCTTCCACCCCCGCGCGTATGGCCCCCTTGGCCTTCTGTATCTCCCTTATGTCCGACTGGGTGATAGCCACGCCTCCCCCTCCTCTCCTGTCCGGAGGGACCAGGCGGAAGAGCGTTTCCCCGTCCCTTGATTCCACCCCCGGAAATCCGCGCCGCAGGCGACCGCTCTCTTCCAGGGCTCCTGCTCTCAGGAGAGCGGCCAAGGCGGAGAGGATGCCCGACCCGCAGATGCCCGCGGGAGGATCGTCGCCGATCACGCTCACTTCTGGCCTACCGGTCAAGGGGTCGAGGTAGACCCTCTCCACCGCCCCCTCGCCGGCGCGCATTCCCTGGCTCAGCCCCATGCCCTCGAAGGCGGGTCCCGAGGCGCAGGAGCAGCACAGGATGCGGCCTTTCGACTGCAGGGCCACCTCGGTGTTGGTGCCGATGTCCAGTAGGAGGCAGGGACCTTCCCTTTCCGCGAGGTGGGTCACGGAGACCGCCGCCAGGTGATCGGAGCCCACGTATCCGGCAATGGGAGGAGGGAGGTAGACAATCGAAGAGGGGGACAGGGATAAACCGAGGTCTCCGGCCCGGACCTCCAGGGGCAGGTCGGTCGCCGGCAGGTAGGGGCTCCTCGCCAGCTGCTCCACCGGCAGGCTTAGGAAGAGATGGTGCATAGCGGTGTTGCCCACCACGACCATCTCGTAGACGTCCCGAAGCGATGCTCCTACTCGAGAGAGCATCTCCGCCAGGCTGGAGTTTATCCCCTCCACCACCATACGCGCCAATTCCCTTTTAAGAGCCTCGTCCTGCATGGCCTGCTGCATGCGGGAGATGACGTCCTCCCCGTAGGGGACCTGTGGGTTCAGGAAACCGCGGCTGGCCAGGGGTTCGCCGGTGAGGAGATCATGCGCGAAAAGGGCCACCTTGGTGGTTCCCAGGTCCACGGCCACCCCCAGCACCCTCCCTTCCCTGGGGATTATTCCCACGATCTTGCCGCGGCGAAGGACGGCGCGCACCTTTCCGGACTGAGAGCGAAGGACGACCGGGAGTTCCCGCAGGGTTTCCAGGTCGATGGTCACGGAATGGGGGCCTACCAGGCCTCCAGCCAGAGAGTGGGTCAAGCGGGCCAGGTCCGAGCCGTCATCGCCTGGGGCCACGGGCAGGCGCACGTCCACGTCCGCCACGGTCACCGCGGGGCGAAGCTCCGAGGGCTCCCAATCCCCGTTCACCAGGAGACGCTGTTCGGGGGTCAGGGAGGTGGGCGGAAGGTAGACGACCAGGTCGCCTTGGACCTTGGTCTGGCAGGCCAGGCGCATGCCCCGTTTAAGGTCCTCGTGGCTCAAGAACTTCTCCTCGGCGGAGGTATGCGGCGAGACCTTGCCCTCCAGGACACGGAGGAGGCATTTCCCGCAGGCACCCCTTCCCCCGCAAAAGCTCGCTAGGTTCACCTTCCCCCGGCGCAGGACGCTGAGGAGGTCTTCCCCACAGGCGGCGCCGAGCACGGCGCGCATGGGCATCAGGGTGATGCTTACCCTCTTCCCGTTCGGTTCCAAGCGGAGCCACCCTCCTTTCGACCTGGATTATATGGGATCGCCGTCGGGAGCTCGCCCTCCGCCTCGTCCGTTCCCTCCGCGTACCCGTTCCTCCCCTCCGTCAACCCGGCTCTTCATCGCAGGGGCTCGCCTCCGCGCATTCCTTCTCGGAGAAGGCCTCCGGGTTGCCGGCAAGGCCTTCCGTCCGCGCGCCGAGAGGGGGGTGGGAGCCCTCTTCCCTTGCCCTACGGGGGCTCGATCTGGTGTCCCTCAGGACGAGCAGGAAGGCGGTCCCACCCACCAGGATACCCAGGTAGAAGTCGAGGAATCTCCATATGAGGGTCATCAGGCCGGCTACTACCCCGTTATGAAGAATGCTGTTGTACACGTAGAGGAACCCGAGTTCCCCCAGACCGCTTCCTCCCGGTATGGGGATGAAGGGCAAGAGAATCTGCACCACCAGCTGGGCTATCACGGCTTTCCAGAAAAAGGAACCGTATCCCAAGCCCACCAGGACGAAGGGCATGGCCAAGAAGCCGGTTACCCAGAAGAGAAAGGAGAGCAGAATCACCAGCGCCAGCTTGCATGCCCCGAGTCCCGCCATGCGGCGCAGGGAGTAGGAGAAGGTGCGTACCTCCTCCGTCAGCCGGGCCAAGAATCGACGGTAACCGTCACGGCGGCGCAAGAATCCTGGGGAAAAGCGCAGAATGGTCCGGTCCAAGGCGCTCTCGGGGTGAAGCAGCGAGAAGATGACCAGGCCCAGGAAGAGCAGGCCCACGGTGAGGGCGGAAAAGAGGAAGCCCCGGACGGTGAAGGAGAAGGTGAAGTACCGCTCGGCTAGCCATATGGCCGGAGGAAGGGTGAGAATGAGCAGGACGGTGGACACGCTGGCCCCGAAGGAGACCACCGCCGCGGCCTCTCCCGGCCCCAGCCCGTAGAAATAGAGAAAGAAGGCCTCACCGGTTATCCCACCCGCCCTCCAGGGCGTCACCTGGCCGGTGAAGGAGCCGGCGAAAACCGTCTTGAAGAGTCGCGGAACGGGAACGTCGCTGCCAACCGCGCGGACCAGTAGGCGCATGCGGGCCACCGACCACGACCAACGGAACAAGGACAGGAACACGGCCAGAAAAAGGTAAAAGGGAGAAGGATGGCTAAGGGCGGAGGTGATGTCCTTCCGCATGGTGGAGAGCATTATGACCATCAAGGCGGCGGTGGACAAGGAAAAGGCCAGCACCAGACCCCGGCGCAGTCGACTGCGGTCCACGGCCCAGCCCTTGGTCTCCCCGCCTTCCTCCCTCATTCTCCTAAGCTCCCGAAAGCGGCTCCTCAACACGCCAAAGGCCTCTCCCGCCGGCGAGGCCGCTCCAGGTTTTCCGGCCGCATCAGCCGAAGAACCGTTTCACTCGTTACAGTATACGACGTGGATCGGCCGGACGCCGCCTCGCCGGGGGAGTGGCGGGTCCCGAGCCCGCAAGGGAAGGTAGCCGGGTGCCGGTCCGTGAACGGACATGGAAACATCCGGCAGAAGACAAAAGGAAGGGCGGGGCGGCAGGAAGCGTTATGATCATGGTCAGGACGGTTGCGTTTTGGGGAAGGATAATGAATGTAGGAGCGGAGATATGAGGACCGTTGCCGTAGGACCGCGGCGCGGATGAGGCATAGGTCAACGGCTCTACCTTAAGCCTAACGAGGGTTGGGCGTTGGAGCAGCTGATTTTCGAAATCGCGACCGCTGGGGTTACACAGGGGCGGTTACACCGGGTATTCCCGGCAACTGGTTGACGGAGTGGTGTTAGATGGACGGGCAAAAGGGAGTGGTGCTCAGCGTGAGCGAGGAAAGCGGCCATAAAAAGGAGGACCGCCGGGTGGTTATGGCCATCGAGGGCATGACCTGCGCCTCCTGTGCCTCTCGGGTGGAGAAGGGCCTGCTGGAGACCCCCGGCGTGACCAGGGCTTCGGTGAATCTGGCCGCGGAGAAAGCCGACGTCTCCTACCGTCCCGACCGGGTGGATCTGGATAGGTTGGTGGAGACCATAGAGAAGCTCGGATACCGGGCCAGGCTGGAGAGGGCGGTGTTCCCCGTCGAGGGCATGACCTGCGCCTCCTGCGTGGCGCGGGTGGAAAAGGCCCTTTCCGGAGTGGAGGGGGTGGTCAGCGCCGAGGTAAACCTGGCCACGGAGCGGGCCGCGGTGATCTTCGACCCGCAGTTGGTCGATTTCGGAAAAATGGCCCGAGCCGTAGAGGCCGCCGGATACCGTCTTCTGCCCACTGCGGAAGGAGAAGAAGCGCTGGACCGCGAACGCAGGATGAGGGAGAGGGAGACCCGCCTCCTGCGCATCAAGTTAGTCTACAGCGCCGCTTCCGCCGCAGTGATCGTGTTCCTATCCATGCTGGGCATGCACCTACCCGGGATAGGCTCCCTTTCCGAGAGAAGCCGCTTCCTCATCCTCTTCGCCCTGGCCACCCCCGTGCAGTTCTGGCCGGGTCTAACATTCTACCGAGCAACCCTGAAAGCTGCCCGTCACGGCACGGCGGACATGAACACCCTCATCGCCGTAGGGACCACCGCCGCCTACTTCTACAGCGTCCTGGCCACATTTTTCCCTTCTTTCATCAGCGGAGCGGGGCTCAAGGTGGATGCGTATTACGACGCCTCGGCCACCATCATCGCCCTCATCCTGCTGGGCAGGTTCCTGGAGGCCAGGGCCCGGGGCAGGACTTCGGAGGCCATACGCAGGCTCATGGGCCTCTGGGCGAGCACCGCCAGGGTGGTGAGGGACGGGGTCGAGGTTGAGGTACCCGTGGAGGAGGTGAGGGTGGGCGACCTGGTGGCGGTGCGACCCGGGGAGAAGATACCCGTGGATGGGGTTGTCGTGGAGGGAGGCAGCAGCGTCGACGAGTCCATGCTCACCGGTGAGCCCATGCCAGTGGAGAAGGGCCCCGGCGACGAGGTCGCCGGTGCCACTCTAAACACCACCGGATATTTCCGCTTCCGCGTCACCCGCGTGGGAAGCGATACCGTGCTGGCCCAGATCGTCCGGCTGGTGGAGGAGGCCCAAGGGAGTAAAGCACCAATACAACGCCTTGCCGATCGTGTGGCCGCCGTTTTCGTCCCCGCGGTAATGGGCGTGGCCCTGGCGACCTTCGTTATATGGATCCTGGCGGGACCGAAACCCGCGTTCAACTTCGCTCTCCTGAACTTCGTGGCCGTCTTGGTGATCGCTTGTCCCTGCGCCCTGGGTCTGGCCACTCCCACGGCCATCATGGTGGGGACGGGCAAGGGGGCGGAGATGGGCATCCTCATCAAGGGGGGCGAGGTCTTGGAGAGGGCGGGGCGAATAGACCTGGTGGTCTTCGATAAGACGGGGACCCTTACCTGGGGACGTCC
>JACVJF010000152.1 GCA_015711855.1 Candidatus Solincola quzhuomuensis
GTTTCTTTCCGATATAGACGCGGGTAACCTTCATAATTGTCCAGGCTATCCTCGTCACGAGGCGTGATTCTCCAAAGCAGTACAGGTACACTTTCACCTTCTTGCTTTTCTATTGTTGCTACTGCGTCGCCATTCCTGCCTCTGAATAACAGCCGGTATCCTGTGAGTTTTGCGCTCCCCAGCTCTTTTGCCGTTGGACAGCGGCATGCCATCTGCTTCTTATTCAGGTTGCTTCCGTATGCTAGATATATGGTTCTTTTTTCTTTGCTCATCGTATCATCCTCCTTTGTGTTTACCGCAGGCAGGGGCGGCTATCCGCCCCCCATTTCCTGCCTATCTATGCCGCCCGAAACCCCCATGCCGCGTTGCCATCGAGGTGTTTGCAAAGGTGCTCCCGGCAGTTTTTGAACCTATCGCCGATAAGTCCTATGCGGTTGAGGTATGTCCGCATGGCAAATTTCTCATTTTCAACCTGCGGCTTCTTGCTGGAAGCGCATTTTGTGTTAACGCCTGATGGTTTAACGCCAATGCAAGCACTATGCAGCTTCTGATTTTTCCCGCATGAAGTTCGCTATTAAACTCTCGAAGCTCTATCGTCCCGTTGCCGTTAAAAAAGCTGTGCAGATTTGGAAAATTATACCTGCTTTTATGGTAATGTGTCAAGGGCACTATACCGTCGTTTATAGCTGGTGTCGGGTGTGGGGTCTTGCCGTCCCCGTTCCTTAATCGTCGTACGTGTGGAACCCGCGCCCGGACTTACGCCCCAGGAAGCCCGCGGCCACCATACGCCGGAGGAGGTGAGGGGGAAAGAACTTGCGGTCTCCCGTTTCCCGGTACAGGGAAAGTGCGGTCTCCTGTACCGCGTCCAGGCCTAGGCCGTCCGCCATTTCCAGCTGTCCGAAGGGCAGATTGAATCCCAGGCGGGAAGCCCGGTCCACGTCCTCCGCCGTGGCCACTCCCGCCTCTACCACGGCCACCGCTTCCAGCACGGCCGGGATGAGAAGCCGGTTGAGCACGACCTGCATCCGGAAAGCCCGTTCTTCCTCGGATTCCTCCGCGTGCAAGGCCGGGAAGCAGCTCTTGCGTTTTCCAGTGGAGTAGTCGTAGAACCCGCGCCCGGACTTCCGGCCCAGGAGTCCGGCCGACACCATGCGTCTCAGCAGTGGGGGAGGGAGGAACTTGGCATCGTGGGTGTCCTCGTAGATGGCTAAGGCGGCGCGGTATCCCACGTCCAGTCCGGCGTTGTCGATGATCTGCATGGGTCCGACCCCAGCCTCGTACCCCCCGGTGGCGCGGTCTATCTCCTCCGGGGTGGCGAGCCCCTCCTCGATCATGCGCACGGCCTCGATGTTGGTGGGGATGTTCACCCGGTTGGCCACGAAACCGGCGTGGTCCTTCCGCACCAGCACCGTCTCCTTGCCCAGACTGCGTGCCCATTCGTCGGCGATGTCCATGGTTTCCTCCGAGGTCTGGACCCCGGAGATAACCTCCACCAGGCGCAGGAGGGGGACGGGACCGAAGAAGTGTATCCCCACCACTTTCTCCGGGCGGGTGGTGACCGAGGCCAGAGAGGAGATGGGGATGGCCGAGGTGTTGCTGGCCAGGATGGCGTGGGGGGGACATATGCGGTCCAGCTCGGCGAAGACGCGCTTCTTCAGCTCCGGGTCCTCGGGCACCGCTTCCACCACCAGGTCCGCTTCCCGGGCGTCTTGCATGTTGGTCGTCGGGCGGATGCCGGCAAGGGTTTCCTCTACCTGCCGCTCGGTTATCTTCCCCTTGGCGAGTAACCTTCCCAGCGAGGACCTGATGGCCTCCATGCCCGCTTCCAACCGGTCTTCACCGACGTCGCACATGATCACCCGGTAGCCGGAGAAGCCGGCCACTTGAGCGATGCCGTTCCCCATGAATCCGGCGCCGAGCACGAAGACCGTATTGACCCCCAAGCTCTCCTCCTTCCATACGGGGCTTTTCGGGTTATTTTCTCCATCCTACCGTTTTCCGCGGACGGAGTCGATCGCCCGTGACTTCGCATGGGGTCACGAGACGGGACTCCGCTTCGTGCTCATCTCCCGCAGCGAGTTTTGCAAGCGTTTGAAACCCCTTTCTTAAAGGATAGAATTTAGGTTGATGTGGGGCTTGAAAGACGCCGGTCGTGGCCCACGGCGGTGGGGGCACCTTCGGCGATCGTATGGTGCGTGACCTCGGCCCGAAAAGGACGAACGCATGCCGGGCAAGAAAGGAAAAGACGGAAAGGGGGAAGGATGAACGGAGCGAGCATCATCACCATCAGGACACCCACTGCCAACTGTTACCTGGTACGGGGGGAGACGACCTATCTCGTGGACACCAACACCCCGAAGAGCCGAAAGAAATTGTTGGAAGAGATTGCCAAGAGCGAAGTGAAGCCCGGCGAAATACGCTACATATTGATCACCCACTGCCACTATGACCACACGGGCAACCTCGCCGAGCTGAAGAGAATGAGCGGGGCCCGGGTGGCGGCGGGGGAAAAGGACGCGGAGATCATCGCAGGGAGGCGACCTTATGCCGGGCCGGGAGATATAAGCCCGGCCGGACGCCTTTTACGGAGGATCCCCCCTTCCTTGCTGGAAAGATACCAGCGCTTCGAGACCTGCGAGGTGGACCTTCCGCTCCACGAAGGGGATGTCCTGGAGGAACTGGGCCTGGCGGTCCTGGAGCTTCCCGGGCACACCGAGGGCGGAGTGGCCTATTACCATGGGGAGAACAGGCTGGCCTTCATCGGGGACATGGTGTCCAACTTCCTCAACCGGCCCGGCCCACCCTTCCTCTCCTTCAGCTACGACCGGCGGCTCATCCTCGATTCCATGCGCCGCCTGGCGGAACTGGACCTGGAATACGCCTACCCGGGGCACGGGACGGTCATCGGGCCCAGAGCCTCCGAGAAGATAGCCCGCCTGGCGGACAGGCTTTCGGCCCGATGGAAGCCGGAGTGACAGGAGTGGATTTCAAGGGGCCGTCCGTGTGATATAGCATCTTCTCGAAGGTCTTTCGGGTATCTTCGGAGCTCGCTCTCCCGCCTAATCCGGCGAGTCCGGAGGCGGTTGACGCCGTCCCGGGCCCTCCCCATCCGCGTACGGGGCGTTTGTGCATCTGGTGACGTTGGTCGAGTTACTGGGAACTCGCCGATCATGTTCGAGCCGGAGTAACCAGGTCTTCTTGCGAGCGTGGGAAAAAGGGGCGGACTTTTGTCATCCGCCCCGTTTTTCGTTCGGACCCGAAAACCTCCGGGTGTACGCGCACCTGGGGTCGTTATTGTCCCCCTGGCCCTCTCAGTCCCGGATCACCTCGAAATAGGCCACGTCGTGTATGCTGCCGGTGCGCTCCTCGGACCATACGGCGCGCATGCGCATACCTACCTCGAGGTTCTTCTCGTCGGTCTCGTTGCAGTAGTGCATCATGCGCGTGTTGGCCCCATCCAAGGTCACCCAGATAGAGGTGAAGGGGACCTGTTTCATACCTCCGTGATTGGGGTCGATGTAGGGGAAGCGCACGATGGTGAACCCCTCCAGGACCCCTTCCGGGCCCACCTCCACCCATTCGTTCATGTCCAGGAAGCAGCGACCGCAGACCATGCGGGGGAGCATGTACACCATGCCGCACTGGCTGCACTTGGTGGCCAGGAACTTCTTCTCCTTGAGTCCCGCCAGGAACTTGCTCCAGTAGTAGCCCAGGTGCCAGTTGAAGTCGTATTCCAGATGCCCGGATTCGTGGGTCAGGAGCTCGTACCCCTCGGGGGTGTGGGTGCGCTTGCGCTTGTCCTCGTAAAGTCCCATGGGATTCATGCCTCTCACCTCCTTGCTCAGGGGAGCTCCGCGCCCAGGATCATCACGTCCGACCAGCTGCAGCCGCCGAAACCGGTGGCCAGGGCCAGCTTCACGTTCTCCACTTGGCGCGCCCCGGCCCGGCCCATCACCTGCCAAGCGGCCTCCCCGATGCGGATGAGGGCCGTGGCCCCGATGGGGTTGGTGGAGATGACCCCCCCGGAGGGGTTGATGGGCAGCTCCCCGTCCATGTGGAAGGTGCCCTTGCGCACCAGCTTGGGGGCCTCGCCGTGGTCGCAGAACCACAGGGAATCCATCCACTTCACTCCGCAGGTGGAGGCTGGGAGGTAGAGCTCGGCCACGTCGAACTCCTTTAAGGGGTTGGTGATCCCGGCCAGCTTGTAGGCCTCCGCCGAGGCCCGCTCCAGGGTGGGCATGAATGTCCACTCCAGGTCCCCGAAGTGGGTGTAGTCGTGGCGCACCACGGAGGCATGGACCCAGGCCGGCCTGGGGCAGAGCTTCTTGGCCTTCTCCTCCACAGCGAAGATCACCGCGCAGGCCCCGTCGGAGCGGGGGCACATGTCCAGGAACTTGATGGGGTAGGAGAGCATGGGGGAGTTGAGCACGTCCTCCACGGTGACCGCCTGGCGAGAGTGGGCGTAGGGGTTGTTGAGGGCGTTGTTGCGGTCCCGGGCCGCCACGATGGCCGCGTCCTCCTCGGTGGCCCCGTAGGCCTTCATGTACATGGAGTACTCTGTGGCCAGAGGACCGATGGCCCCGGCGAAGAAGTCCCGCTCCAGGGTGGGGTTGGAACAGGTGGCGATGGCCGCCTGGGTGTCCGACTCCGAGTTCTTCTCCCAGCCCACGGCCATGACCACGTCGAAGAGGCCGCTGGCGCAGTGGTAGTATCCGCAGGCCCCCACCGTGGTCCCCGTGGTGCCCCCGGTGGTCACCTTGAACACCGGCTTCATGAAGGCCCCCAGCCCCTCCACGGCCCACATGTCCACGTAGTTGATGTTCTCGAAGTGGTCCATGTTGCCGATGACGATGGCGTCGATGTCCTTGATGGTCAGCTGGGCGTCGTCCAGGGCGCGGGTGACGGCCTCGGCGATGAGCTCCAC
>JACVJF010000153.1 GCA_015711855.1 Candidatus Solincola quzhuomuensis
AAGCGAGAAAACCCCGAGATATTTTCGGAGCGGAAGGAAGGAGAGTAACGGCGATATTGATCTGTAGGAATCTCTGCTGAGCAAATGGAGAATGGGGTGGAAGGAGTTGTATGGCTGGAGCGTAGGTGGCTCGTAGGAGGTAAAGACGGCGAAAGTGAATGTATTACCTGGAAGGGACGGAAAGACATTGTGCCCCGCGGATCGGAGAGCGGCCCGCTACAAGCGGAAAGCGTGACTGGACCATAGGGTAATCCGTGGTACCCGATGACGTGGATTTTGTTTATAATCCTTCATGAGGGGAAATCATGGACATCGAAACCGGCGGCTTTAGAGGCAGGACCTGACGACGCCTTCACGCACCCATCCACGCGAGAGCATCGCAGCCCATTTTTCGATCCTTGTTTCGACGTCCTTCGGCGAGTTGCGGTCGGCGTCGTAAGGAGGACGGTTCCCGGTTCATGCCGGGATATTCGTCGTGAAGTACGCTTCCGAAATCGCGAGCACGAGGGGGGAGGTCAAGGATGAATGTGGCCATGCTGGGAGAGGAGCACTACAGAAGGCTGGGCGAGACGGTATCCATGGTCTTCGAGGGCAGGGAGATAACCAACAAGGAGGTCAGGGAGAATTCCAACCGCCTGGGTAACGCGCTGAAGCGCCTGGGCATAGGCGTGGAGGACGTGGTGGCGGTGACCATGTCCAACTGCCCTCAGGTCTTCGAGGCCTTCGGCGCCGTCTTCAAGATAGGTGGGGTGGCCCTGCCCATCCTTTTCGTCCTCACCGCGGAGGAGTTCCGCTACATACTCGACGACGCGGGGGCCGTGGCGGTGATAACCGACAACATCATCGCTCCCAAAGTCCTGGAGGCCTCCGCGGGACTTGAGAGCGTGCGCCACATCATCGTGGTGGGCGGGGAGGATTCCGAGCGCACCCTCTCCTACGAGCGGCTACTGGCGGAAAACGCTCCCGACCTGGATATCCTGGATCGGGACCCGGACGACCTGGCCATGCTCATGTACACCTCGGGGACCACGGGCAAGCCCAAGGGGGTCATGCTCACCCACCGCAACCTCATCACCTCGGCGGAGAGCGCCTACTACGCCAACGAGGTGGAAAAGCCCCAGGTGAGCCTGGTGTGCCTGCCCATGGCCCACATCTACGGGGTGGGGGCCATGAACGCCGGCAACCTCTCTGAGCACCGTGAGACGCGGGCCATACTCATGCGCTGGTACGAGCCCGAGGAGTGCATGCGCCTCATCGAGAAGTACCGGGTGAACTTCTTCCCCGCCGTTCCCACCATGTTCTCCTTAATTCTCAACCATCCCAACGTAGACAAGTACGACCTGAGCTCTTTGGAGGACACCATCGCCGGCGCCGCTCCGCTCCCCCTGGAACTCCGGAAGGCCTTCATGGAGAAGTTCAAGTGCCGTATGCGTCAACTCTACGGCCTCACGGAATCCACGGGCATGGGGGCCATCCTCCGCCCCAGCCAGGAATGGCGGGACGGCGCGGTGGGCAAGGCCTACGACAACATGGAGCTGGCCATCTTCGACGAGGAGGACCGTCCGCTGGGCCCGCGGGAGATAGGGGAGATCGTCATCCGCGGCCCCCAGGTGATGAAGGGTTACCACAAGCTCCCCGAGGAGACGGCGGAGGCCCTGCGCAACGGCTGGCTGCACACTGGGGACGTGGGCTTCTTGGACGAGGACGGCTACCTCTACATCACCGACCGCAAGAAGGACATCATCATCAAGGGCGGGGAGAACATCATGCCCACCCAGATCGAGGAGGTCATCTACCGCCACCCGGCGGTGGCCGAGGCGGCGGTAATCGGGGTGCCCGATCCCATCTACGGCGAGGAGATCGTGGCTTACGTGGCCCTGAAGTTCGGCGCGGAGGCCTCGCCGGAGGAGATACTCTCCTTCTGCCGGGATAACCTGCCCACCTTCAAACAGCCCAAGGAGGTGCGCATCCTGGAGACCCTCCCTAAGAGCTCCATCGGTAAGATACTCAAGCGCGAGCTGCGCCGCCTGACCCCCTGAGGGAGGCTCCTCGCCCACCGCCGCAGGCCTGAAAGGAGACGCCGTTTCCCGCTGTTTTATGGGAAGCAGGCCGGAAATCCGCACGGAGCCGACAACTCCTTCCATGAGGAAGCGGGTTCACGGATGGCGCCTTGGTGACGCCGAGCGCGGGAAGCCTCTTTAAAACGCAATTGCCGGACGCACCATAGTTGAAAAGGGAAAAGGTGAGGCGGTCAAGCCCCGCCCTGGGCCCCTTCGTGGAGGGCAGAGGGAAGGGGTAGGGGTATCGCGGAGGCTGCGCAATGAGGAATGTGCTCGCAGTTCGGATGGGCATATGACCGAGGAGGGACGATCATGGCTCGGAAAGTTCTGGTGGCCTATGGGACGAAGCACGGGGCCACGACGGAGCTGGCGGAGCGCATAGGGGCCGTACTTCGGGAAGCGGGCTTGGAGGTGCAAGTGCTTCCGGCGGACGAAGTGGAGGAGATGTCCGGTTATGCGGCGGTGGTCCTGGGGAGCGGGGTGTACTATGGGCGGTGGCTGAAGCCCGCCGTGAGGTTCTTGAAAAGGTGGCGAGCGGAACTGGAGAGGGTCCCGCTATGGATCTTCTCCAGCGGGCCCACCGGCGAGGGCGAACCGGAGTACCTGACCCGGGGATGGCGCTATCCAAAGGCCGTCGAGACCTTATTGGAGCGGGTGAAACCTAACGGCGTCGCCCTCTTCAAGGGAAAGATAGACCCGGAGAGACTGAGCCCCCTGGAGAGGGCTATCGTCGGGAGGGTGGGATCTCCCGCCGGGGATTTCCGCGACTGGAAAGAAGTGGAAGCCTGGGCGTCTTCCATAGCCGGGCGGGTCAGGGATGCCGAAGCCTGATGTTTCGGCGCCGATCCCCGTCGGTAGTGATAGGCGTGAAGGATGGACATGGTCTCCGGGTCGAGCCACGGATTAAAGGGAAGGGTGGGAGCATGACGATTAATTAGTCGAGCGCCGGCCGCGGAGCCCTTTACGCGGAGGAGGGCTTCGGCGCCTACGCGGATGCCGGGCAGATCGGCGAACGTCGTTCGGCCAAGGTAAGAGGTAGTGGAGTAAGGTGGACGTCCTGTTCCTGTGCAAGACCCTTCCCCACGAGAAGGTCATCGGGGGACCCATCCTGGTCTATAACCGGGTGCGCATCCTCTCGCGGCGCCACAAGGTTTCCCTGCTCTGCTTCGTGTCCGAGGAGGAGCGGGAGTACCAGGACACCGTGGCCCGCTTCTGCCTGGAATACCGGGGAGTCCCCATGCCCCGACCGGGGCCCTTCCCGCGCAAGGCCTGGGACTTCCTTTTCTCCCCCGTCCCCATATATTTCTTAAACTCGCGTTCCCCGGAGATGTTCGCCGCCCTCCGGGAGATGGTGAGGAGGCATCGCTACGACGTGGTGGTCTCCGAGTATTCCGCCGTGGCCCAGTATCTCTTCCGCAACCCAGATCTTTCGGGGATGAAGCGGGTCATGTCCGTGCACGAGTGCTACTACCTAGCGCGCCGCAAGGCCTGGAGGGTGCAGCGCTTCTCGCGGGAGGGCCTCTCCGCCCTATTCAACCTCAAGGGGCTCCGGAAATTCGAGTTCGACATGTACGCCGACGCGGATTTGGTCCTCACCCTGACCCCAGAGGGAAAGCAGGAGCTTCTGGACATCCGCCCCGACCTCAGGATCGAGGTGGTCCCCCACGGCGTGGACGTGGAGCGGTTTTGCGTCTCCGGGGAGTGCGAGAAGGAACAGGCGGTGATGTTTCTGGGCAATTACCCCCACGACCCAAACAGGGACGCCGTCATCTACTTCCACGACCGCATATGGCCGCGGGTGAGAAAGGAGGTCCCCGGAGCCCGTTTCTACGTGGTGGGCAAGGACCCCACCCCCGACCTGCGGGAACTGGCCCGGGAGGACTCCTCCGTGGTGGTCACCGGGACGGTGGAGGACGTGCGCCCCTACTTCGAGCGGAGCAAGGTCTTCGTCAACCCGGTGCGCATCGGGGGCGGCTTCCGGGGCAAGCTCCTGGAGGCCATGGCCATGGGGCTCCCTATCGTCACCACCTCCCTGGGGGCGGAGGGCGTGGAGGCCGAGGACGGCAGGGACATGGTCATAGCCGACGACCCGGAGGAGTTCGCCGCCGCGGTGATCCGCTTGCTGCGGGACGACGATCTTTGCTGCCGTCTGGGGGAACGCGCTCGGGAGTTGGCCGAGGAGCGTTTCTCCTGGGAGAAGGGGGTGGAACGCCTGGAGCGGGTGCTCCTGGACCTGGTGGAGGGCCGCTTGGAGGATGGTGAACGGTCTGCGGCGGAAGGCGGATGACGTGCGGGTTGACCTTCATGCTGGCGCGAGCGCACCGGTTTTGTTAATTTTTTTCCAGGACGCGAAGATTAAGGCTGACGAGACGAAAAGGAGCGAGGAAATGGGAGCGAGAGTAAAGACCGGGATGCTTCCGGCGATCGGGTTGGCGATCATCTTGATCCTTTGCACTTCCGCTCTGGCTCCGGCGGCAGGCTACAGTTGGGTGCGGATCAACGCCGACTCCGGCGCATGGACGAGGAGCGGCACCACGGCCCTGGAGCCCTTCCTCCGCAACGGGGTCACCACTTGGCTCCTGGTCATGAACGACCCCGGGGCGAATTACGTGACCTGCTTCATCCCGCAGGGGGCCGTGCAGGTCCAGGTCTTCTCCGCCAGGTACTGGCAGTGCGGCCGAATGAACATATATATCGACGACG
>JACVJF010000154.1 GCA_015711855.1 Candidatus Solincola quzhuomuensis
CAATTGAGGTAGGAGATGGCAAGATCCTTAAGGATTGAGTTTCCGGGTGCTCTTTACCACGTATTTTCTAGGGGCGTTGCCAAGCAACCGATATTCAATTCGGACGATGATCGCGCCACTTTTTTGAAAATACTCGAAAAGGTTGTGGAAAGGCATAATTGGTTAATACATGCCTATTGTCTGATGGGGAACCATTATCACCTTCTTGTCGAGACCCCCGATCCCAATCTCTCACAAGGCATGCATCTTCTCAACGGTCTGTATGCTCAGACGCATAATCGAAAGCACGAGCGAGTAGGCCATCTTTTTCAGGGTAGGTATAAATATACACTTGTTGATAAGGAGGAGTACTTCCTCGCGGCTGCATGCTATATAGTCTTGAATCCCGTGAGAAAAGGTCTTGTGGCGCATCCGTCACTATATCGGTGGAGCAGTTATAGGGCCACGGCGGGTTTGGAGGAAGTGCCTCCTTTTCTCACGACGAGCAGCATCCTGCTCTGCTTTGCCCAGGAGTTGACCGTTGCCCAAAAGTTTTACGTCGAATTCGTTGAGGGGGGGATAGATGAGAAAATATCACGACGGTTAGAGTCGGGAGAGATATGCGGAGGCAAGGAATTCCAGGCACAATTGTTCGAGATGACGAAAAGCAAACGTAGGATCAAGGACATTCCGCGCCGTGAGAGGTTCGCGGGCCGACCTCTTCTGGAACAGATTCTTAATGGTTGGTCTGATCTAAGGGAGAGAAATGAGAAGATCTGGGAGGCTGTCAACGACTACGGCTATACGCAGAGAGCGGTGGCGGAATATCTAGATCTCGCTCCATCGACCATCAGCGAGATCATCTCGAAAAGATAGCGGGGCCGTGTCTTCGATCTTCGGTTATCGAGTCGTCGAGATAAACCGGGAATGAAAGCAACCGAAGATCGAAGATACGACCCCATAATTCCGTAATTCGCCGGTGTAGGCAGCCGGGACGGGCAGGAAGAGTCGGCGGGCATCGGCTGAAAATATTCTACGGCAACGGGTAGGTGCCGCCGCAGGAGGGGCAGACCAGGAAGGTGCCCACGTCTTTTGTGGATAGGTTGATCACCGAGAAGAGCATCCTCTTCCGGCGGAGGCGCATAACGGAAAAGATTACGGGTCGGTCGCATACGGGGCAGAAGCTCTCCTTTGCCCCGACCTTCTCCTCCTCCAGGCTGTCCGCCAACCAGATGGGGATGATGATCAAGCCGTTTCACCTCGCTTAAAAGAGTTCCGCAAAGAAGGCCGGAGAGGCACCCATTACGAATGCTCTCGGAAACTCCACGTCCATGAGATAATCAATGTATAGGCGCCTTGTGCCATCGACGGAAAGAATTCTACTCCGTTCAGCGGACTTTGGCATCTAGCCTCTCGAATGCGAGAAGAGGGAGGGTTTTGGGAATTTCCGGGTATTATGGAAAAACGCTCATCGAAAAAGATCGTAGGCATCCTTTGTTAAGCATGAGGTCTGCCTCATGGGCGAAAGATAAAAGGCATATAATGTTTAGTTGCGTGACGAGGCCTCTTGAAACGAAACGAAAAGGAGAGCGACCGAAGATCGAAGATACGACCCCAAAGGTGCGGGCCCGATTTGTTGGACGCGCGTGCTTCAGCCCCATACGTCCGACAAGCCACCTCTCAATGCCGGTTTCCATAGGTTTCAACCTCTGGTCGAGCGGGATTAAGATGATATCGTATGGCGGGGATGGGTCTCCGCTTGGGTCTTGAACGTGGCGGGAGCGGGACTTGAGTTCTGCGAGGCATAAGACGCCCTGGTCGGCAGCGCGTAGGGGCTCGGTTCAGCGGAAGCGATACGTTATGGGCATCTTTACGGGTAAGGATGGCAACGGTCGGATAATAACGATCCTCGCCATTTCTTTGTTCCTTGCGCTGTCCTTCATGTTCTCATACCGGGCTTCCGGTGAGGCGTGTGCGGATGCGGGGCATTGCGGAGGAGCCCTCGGGGATCTGGGGTTTTCCATCAGGTCTATTGAGGAAGGATTGGGCTATGCCCCAGGGCAGGTCATGGTTAAGTTCCGCACGGGAACGAAGGTACTCGAGGCACTGGAAGCTCTTTCCGGAATAGGGATAGGCGGATTGATCAAGGAATTGGGCGGGCGAGCGGGGGTAGAGAGGGAGGGAGAAGTCGATGGCAGCGTGGACGGTGGCGGTTCATATGCAACCCAGGAATTCGTGGGGGGCGTGGTAAACGCCGGAGGGAATGGATACCCGGCCCGGGGGTCGGATGAGGGCGGACCCCAAGGGACGAAAGTAGCGGACTTGGTTGAAGATTCGAGAGGGACGGGAGGAATAGGTGGGGAGATGTTCCTTCTGGGTCTTGAGCCGGGACTTTCCGTAGAAGGAGCGCTCTTCCTGCTTCGTTCCCTTCCCTGGGTGGAATACGCGGAACCCAACTACCTGCGCCGCGCCCTCTACACTCCCGATGACCCCCGCTTCGACCAGCAGTGGGGGCTTCACAACATCGGGCAGGTGATAGGCGGGACGGCGGGGACGCCGGACGCGGACATGGACGCCGTGGAGGCCTGGGACCTGGAGAGGGGCCTCACCCGGGCCCCCGTGGTGGCGGTCATCGACACGGGCGTCGATTTGGGGCATCCCGACCTGGATGGAAAATTATGGGTGAACGCGGACGAGGTCCCCGGGAACGGCGTGGACGACGACAACAACGGATATGTGGACGACCGCAACGGTTACAACACGGCGGGCATCTCCCACCTCTACCAGAACGATTGGGCCTACCGGCTGGGAAGCGATCAGGACCACCAGCTCTTCGCCCAGTCCATAATCGGCACGGGAGATTATCTGCGCACCGTCGGGGTGGTGACGCGGAAGATAGGAAGCCCAGTCCAGCCCATAGTCCTCTCGGTGAGGGGGAGCATCGGAGGGGCGGATCTCGCCACCGCCGTCATCCAGCCCGCGGAGGTCTCTCCTTACCTGGGGACGCTCGTCGAGAAGCCCCTCTCCGGGGCGGTGAGGCTCACGGCGGGGGCCACCTATTATCTGGTCATC
The DNA here is from genome assembly GCA_015711855.1 of Candidatus Solincola quzhuomuensis. Classification (GTDB taxonomy): domain Bacteria; phylum Actinomycetota; class Geothermincolia; order Geothermincolales; family RBG-13-55-18; genus Solincola_A; species Solincola_A quzhuomuensis. The sequence goes on from JACVJF010000154.1 coordinate 3,052, forward strand.
TCCACGGCCCAACTCGACGCCTCCAATCATTACATCCTGTACATGAACTACCAGGACCCGGAGAACCCCGAGGAATGGCGCGACCTGTATCAGGACGGCAGCGGCTGGCGTTACTTCCGGTCCAGCTCCCGATGGGAGCGAGGAAACTTCGACTTCTGTTTCCGCACCAACCCCAACTCCGTTCCTCGGGACGATAACGGCCATGGCACCCATTGCGCGGGCATAGTGGGGGCGGAGACCGGCAACGGCGTGGGTGTGGCCGGGATCTGCCCAGGGGCGCGCATCATGGCCTTGAAGGCGGGGGACTCCAGCGGGATGCTCTATTCCGCCGACTGGATAGAGGCTTTGCTCTACGCCGCGGACAACGGCGCACATGTCGTCAGCATGAGCTTCGGAGGGACGGCCTATTCCCAGGCGGAACAGGATGCGGTTGATTATGCCTGGAGTCGTGGGGTCGTGCTCTGCGCCGCAGCGGGGAACACCGGCGACTCGACCACGGTCTACCCGGCGGGGTACGAGCACGTCCTGGGAGTGGGGGCCACGGACAACCGGGACCAGGTGGCGGAATTCTCCACCTACAACCAGAGCGTCGATCTCTCCGCGCCGGGGGTCCACGTGATGTCCACCGTCCCCACCTACCCGGTGGCCTTCACCGCTTACGGGGTACCCATGGATTACAGCTTCGGGACGGGGACCTCCATGGCCACACCCGCCGCCGCCGGAGTGGCCGCCCTGGTTAGGGCTCGGAACCCCTCCCTGGAGCCGGATCGGGTCGCGGAGGTCCTGCAGGCGAGCGCCGAGGACCGGGGCGACCCGGGGCGCGACGACCACTACGGCTGGGGGCGGGTAAACGCCCACCGGGCCTTGGCGGCCACGGGCACCCCGCCCGTATTAGACATGCTGATACCCACCTCGGGCAAGGTGGGTGAGGAGGTGGTCCTGTACGGGTCGGGATTCGGGGATGTGCGCGGTTCCTCCGTGGTCACCTTCGGGGATGTTCCCGCCGCGGAATACGTCTCGTGGTCGGAGACGGCGATTAAGTGTCGGGTACCCCCGAGGGAATCGGGGACGGTACGGGTGGCGGTGACCACGGCCGGGGGGACCTCAACAGGAATAGATTTCCAGATAATTCCTTTCAACGTTTCCTGCCGGGTGGAGCCGTCGGGCGCGGGGACGGTCACCGGGACCGGGTATTACGATCACGGGGAGACGGTCGTCCTCCACGCCTCTCCCTCCGCCGGCTACCGCTTCTCCTGTTGGGAGGAGGGAGGGGTGGAGGTGGCCTGGGGCGAGACCTACTCCTTCATCGCTGCCGGGGATCGGAGCCTCGTCGCCCGTTTCGAGGTGCTGCCGGAAGAGCCGGAGGAGCCGGAAGAGCCGGAGGAGCCGGAAGAGCCGTCCCCTTCCAGAACCTGGTACCTGGCCGAGGGCTGCACGGCGGCGGGCATGCAGACCTACATCCTGGTCCAGAACCCGGGAGCCGATCCCGCCAGGGTGAACCTGGACTTCCTCACCGGCAAGGGCCTGGTCCCCGGGCCCCAGGGGGTGGTCGTCCCCCCCTTCTCCCGGGCCACCTTCCTGGCCAACCACTACGTGCCCGAGAACCTGGACGTCTCCTCTAGGGTGGAGGCGGACAAGCCGGTGGTCTGCGAGCGGGCCATGTACGGGGCGGGGATGGCCTGGGCC
>JACVJF010000155.1 GCA_015711855.1 Candidatus Solincola quzhuomuensis
CTACGGATAGGCCGGTCTGCGGTTAGATGTTTGTGCTCTGGGGGATGGACTCCTCCACGGATCCTGCGGGCTCTTGCGGAAAGCCTTGGCGCTCTCGATTTCATCTATTGCTCCGTGTCCGGGAAACAGGAATAAATGGAGCAAACAAAAACCGTATTGTAATTTAATCCTTCCGCCTCTTTATGTCCAGCATTTTTTCGAAAAAACAAAAAAATAAGTTTTTGGATCCGAAAAATCGTTTCTGTTTCCACCGGTCACCCTGTTCTCCCCGTCTTTTACCGGCCGAACCTCGTCACTCCTTCGTGCTGGCTTTTATACTGAAAGCATGGAATGCAAGGGGCTGGTCCTGGGAAGGGAGGGCGACCGGGCCCTGGTGCGGGTGGCCCGGACCCACTGCTCCGAGTGCGGGGCCTGCGGTCTCTTCGCGCCTCGACGCGAACGGGATGTGGAGTTCATCGCCCATAACCGCGCGGATGCGGAGGTGGGAGACGAGGTGCTCATGGTGATCCCCCCTCGGGAGCTGCTCATCTCCTATCTACTCGCTTTCGGTCTGCCCCTTGCGTCCATGGTTGCGGCCTACGGACTGATGGCGGCCTTGTTGCTCCTCGTTGGAGGGTATGTCCCGCAGGGGCCGGCCGTGGCGGCGACCATCGTCGCCGGAGCGGTCTTCTTCTGGGTAGGGGCCAGGCTGGCGGGAAGGAAAGGACTCCGGCCAGAGATAACCCACGTCCTGGGAAAAGGAAGTCCACCTGAGGAAACCGGTTCCGCCGGGGGACCGGCCTCTTAGGCAATATTGCTGCAAGTCCGGGCGGGATCAGACAAGCGGTGCCTGTTTCTCCTTGAGGCGGGCCAAATAGGCCTCTATCTCCTCTCGATCCTCGGGATAGGCGAGCACGGTCGTCTTCAGTCCACTCTCATATACCCATCCCCGGGAGGAGAGCAGGTCGCGCATCCTTTCCTGTAGGCGGGAAGCGCAGGAGCGTGCCCCTTCCGGCCCCACGTGAGGAAGGAGGACCACCAGTTGGTCTCCTTCCCGGGCGAGCTCGTCCACGGAGCGGGTGTTCCTCTTGAGGACGTTGACGGAAACGTCCCGGAGGACGCTCCCGCCCTTTTCCCGCGAACTGGAGATCAGGGTGGGGTCAAAGGAGAACATCACCAAGGAGAAGGGGTTCCGGTACCGGTCGTGTTCCTGTATCTGCCGGGTTATCTCCCGAAGTAGAAAGCGCTCGTTGCCCAGTTGGGTCTCGTCGTCAAGGAGGTCCTGTTGCTCCATCTTCACGAAGAAGTAGCGAAACTGTACCCGGATGTGCGTGCAGAGCAGGGCGAGCACCCCGTAGAAGAGGAATTTGCCCCCTACGAGCTCGGCGAGGACGCCGGGAGTCAGGTCGCCTCGCCAGACAAGGCGGAAAACCACGTATATCGCCAGGCAAACCGCGAAGGAGAGCAAAGCGCCGCCCCTCCCACGATAGAGGCTTGCCACGATGACCACCAACATGAGGGCATGGCCCAGCACCTCTACACCGTCCGTCTTCTGCACCACCATGGCCACCGCCATGGCCAGTATGGCTACGCTCATGACCAGGAGGATAAACCGCTCGAACTGCGCGTATCTCATCGTCTCCTCTCCGGCTCAGAAACCCTCGTGTTCGGGGCAGTGTACTTTGCCTTCCGTGGGATTGTACTCGTACACCTGGTTCGAGTTGGGGCAGGTGAAGCGGAAGCCCTCGCCGATGTAGCCGGGAACCAAGTCTTCCAGGGATGAAGGATAATGTCCTTCTTTGGCATAGTAGGCTTCTAAGGCTTCCCGGATGACCTTGAGGTTTCCCCTACAGGCGGTGGAACGGACCCGGCTAACGGAGAAAGAATAGGACACAGCGGCAATCCCCACCAGGATGGAGATGACCAAAAGTACCGTCAACAGCTCCAGGAGGGAAAACCCGTCTTCCCCGGAGATACGCCCGCCGTTCACCACCACCTCCTCTTGTTAACATCCTTCGGAACGGGCGGTGCGATACTTTACGGTCATCCCGCCCCTTCCCGTCGGATGAGAATAGGTGACCACCACACTATCAGGCTAGGAGCAGGCGGGAAACCAACACCACTCCAAGAACCAGGAAAAGGGCCGCCAGGTCGGAAAGCTTGAACCGCGAGCTTCTGAGCGGGGAGCGGCTCATTCCAAACCCGCGGGCGGCCAGGGCCGCCCCCAGCTCATCCGCGTCCCGAAAGCACGCTGCGAAAAGGGGTGCGATGAGGTTGACGAGCGACCTGGCCCTCCTTAACGGATTTCCGCTGGAGAATTCGGCTCCCCGCGTTTCCTGGGCCAGGGCTATGTCGCCGGCGCGGCTCAAAAGATGGGGCAGGAAGCGCAGGGCGGCGGCCAGGACCAGCGCCGTCTCCCGGGCGGGGAAACCCACCCGGCTGAGAGGTCGGAGTAGGGACTCCATTCCCCGGAGCATTTCCGTAGGGCTGGTGGTCATGGTCAAGACGGAGAGTAGCATGACCCCCAGAACCAGTCGGAGGGTGTAGAGTATTCCGTTTTCCACGCCCGTGTTGGTCAAGGAGAGCGGCCCCCAGTGCCATATGACGCGCCCGGGGGAGAAGAAGAGCTGCAAGAAAGAGGTGATGAGAAGCAGGACGAAAACCGATCTCAAAGAGGCCAGTACCTGAAGGGGCGGAAGCTTGGCCAGCCACACGACCCCGAGGACGAAGACGAACAGGATGACCACCCCCTCGGCGCGCACGGCCGTGAAGGCGCCCACGAGCAGCGCCAAGGTGCAGAGCAGCTTCATCCGGGCGTCCAACCGATGGACGGGCGAAGGGAGGGGATAATGCTGCCCCAGTCTAATGCGCTGCGGGTTCAGCATGCCCCACCTCCCGGAAGGTGCCTGGCCAAGGCCTCCACCGTCTCCCGAGGGTCGCCTGTGTAAGCGGGGAGGTCGGGGAAGGTTCGCCGCAGGCGTCGCAGGAGTTCCGCGCGGGGAGGCGGCTGCAATCCTGCGGAGAGGAGATCCTCCGCTCCGGAGAGGACCCGACGCTTGTCCCCCTCGAGGAGGATGCAACCGGAGGATAGGACCGCCGCCCGGTCGGCAAGCATTTCCACTTCCTCCCAGTCGTGGGTAATCACCAGAATGCCCGCCCCGTCCTCTCTCAACTCCTTTAAAAGTCGTAGAAGGTCCCGCCGCCCCTTGCCGTCCAGGCCGGAGAAGGGCTCGTCAAGAAGGAGTAGGCGGGTCCTGCGGATCAGCACCCCGGCCAGGGCCACCCTCCGCATCTCGCCTTGGCTCAGCCCGAAGGGGGAGAGCTCGGAATAAAGGGCGGGATCCAGGCCCGCTTCCCAAAGGGCCCGCTCCGTCCGCAGCCGCAGCTCGTGGTAAGGGAGGTCGAGGTTCCGTAGGGAGAAGGAGACGTCCCTCTCCACCGTCTCCGCGAAGAGCTGGTCCTCGGAGGACTGCAGGAGAACCCCGACCGCTTCCCGTAACGCGAGAAGGTCGGAAGCTTTCTCCACCGGCTTCCCGTCCAGAAGCACCTGGCCGCGGGAAGGACGCAGCAATCCCGCCGCCACCAGGAGAAGGGTGGACTTTCCGGATCCGGCCCTCCCCAGAAGGCAAAGGATCTCGCCCTCTCGGATCTCCAAGTCCACACCCCTAAGGACCTCCCGGGACACGGGCGTCCCCGGCTGGTAGACGAAGTGGACGTCTCTCAGAGCGAGGCCCATAACGCCTCCAAGAGCTCCTCCACGTCGCGGGGCCTTTCCGGGACGGCCCAGCCTCGGCGTCTCATCTCCATCGCCAGGGAGAGGGTCTCCGGGAGTCGCGACGCCGTTCTCTCCCTTAGGAGAGGGTCTTCCAGGAATTGGAGAGGCGAACCGTCGTAGACTAGTCTGCCCTCCTCCAGGAGGAGGAGGCGATCGGAAAGCAGGAATTCCTCCGGTCGGTGGGTCACGAGGAGTAAGGTGATCCCGGTCTCCTCCCTCACGCGGAGGAGAAGCCCCATCGCCTCCCTCTGCGCCGCCGGGTCGAGCATGGAGGTGAACTCGTCGGCGAGGAGAACGCGCGGGCGCACGGCCAGAACGCCGGCCAAGGCCACCAGTTTCTTTTCGCCCATGGAGAGCAGGTGGGCTTGACGGTGGCGAAGATGGGCGACGTTTACCTTTCTCAGGGCCTCATCCACACGCTCTCGGATCTCTTCGTCGGAGAGGCCCAGGTTCGCCGGCCCGAAAGCCACGTCGTCCTCCACGGTGGAGGCCACTATCTGGTGGTCCGGGTTCTGCAGGATTAAACCCACCTCGCGGCGGATCAGGAGAAGCTCCTCAGGCACGGAAGTATCCATTCCCTTTACCAGAACCCTGCCTTGCTGGGGGAGCAGCAGCCCGTTGACCAGTCTGCAGAGGGTGGATTTACCGGAGCCGTTCAGCCCGGTTATCACCACAAATTCTCCTTCTTCAATTCGGAGGCTTATGTTCGCGAGGGCGGGATGGTCTTCCCGTTCCGGAAACCGGACGGTGACTCCTTCCATGAGGATGGCCGCTCTCTCCTGCTTACCGACGTTGTCGCGGATCACGGGGAACTGCATAGAGGCCGAATGGTCCTCCGAGAGGGCAGAAGCTCCCTCAAGACCGAAATTAGCTGTTCCTCCGAAGTCGGTACTGTGAGCCCTCGT
>JACVJF010000156.1 GCA_015711855.1 Candidatus Solincola quzhuomuensis
GGCGCGGACGGAGAGTCCCTACTGCTCGGCCTGGACGTGGAGGGGGTTGCCGTTTCCACCGGTTCGGCCTGTACCTCGGGCTCGGTGGAGCCCTCTCACGTGCTGTTGGCCATGGGCGTTCCGCATAATCTGGCTCAGTGCAGCCTCCGCTTTTCTCTGGGCCGGGGGAACACTGAGGAGGACATCGCCTACGTGCTGGAGGTTCTCCCGGTCATCGTGGAGAGGATCAGGAAGGTGTCCGGAAGGCACCGTCTGCTTCGGTGAGGGTGAGGGGGTATTGTAATGCAGATGCCGACCAAGGCGCGCTACGGGTTGAGGGCCATGCTCGACCTGGCCATGCACGGAGCTCACCGAGAACCGGTGCTCCTGCGGGACGTGGCCTCCCGGCAAGGCCTGTCGGAAAGGTACTTGGGACAGGTCTTCATCCTCTTGCGCCACGCCGGCCTGGTGCGCAGCGCTCGCGGTGCCAAGGGAGGTTTCATGCTATCGAGGCCTCCGGAGGCCATCGCCGTCCTGGAGGTCGTGGAGGCCTGTCTGGGGGACCTGAGCATGGTGGAATGCGTGAGGAACAGGGATTTCTGTGAGCGGACCGACGGTTGCGCCGCCCGCCTGGTGTGGGAGGAAGTAACCAGGTCCATGCGGGAAGTGTTGGCCGGAAGAACCCTCGCCGATTTGGCGGAGATGCAGAGAAGTTTAGAAGATGAACCGCAGGCTATGTACTACATCTGAAAAGGTTTGATGGAATGCGGGAACGGTCGGGGTCGAGCTTGCAGCACTCCCGCGATGACCGGAAGTTGAGCCGGGAAGTCCTGGGAAAAACTCCAAGGAAGAGCGCCGATAGGATAACGGGAGTTGATGAGCGGATGAAAGCGGAATACGCTCCGAACGAGCACCTCCTGACGGAAGTGGTTTTAATCGAACGTATCCTAGACCTTAAGGAGAAGCGAAACGCGGTGATCCTGGTTCACAATTACCAGAGGCCCGAAATACAAGACATAGGGGATTTCGTGGGCGATTCCCTGGGATTGGCCCGCTGGGCGGCGGGGACCGATGCCGAGGTCATCGTCTTTTGCGGGGTGCATTTCATGGCCGAGACGGCTTCCATACTCTGTCCGGATCGAGTCGTCCTCCTACCCGACATTAACGCCGGGTGTCCCATGGCGGATATGGTTGCCGCCCGAGAGGTGAAGAGGTTCCGGGAGGAACGCCCGGAGGTCACGGTGGTCTCCTACGTGAACACCACCGCGGCGGTGAAAGCGGTGAGCGATTACTGCTGCACCTCCTCCAACGCCGTGGAGGTGGTGATAAGGGTCCCGGGCGAGGAGGTCCTCTTTCTCCCGGATCGCAACTTGGCCGCTTATGTGGCGGAGCGGGTGCCGGAGAAGAGGATCATCCCCTGGAACGGTTTTTGCCCCGTTCATCAAGGGATCCGCGGAGAGCATGTTCGGAGGGCGAAGGAGCTCCATCCCGAAGCGGAGGTTATCGCCCATCCCGAGTGCACGCGAGAAGTACTGGAGCAGGCGGACCATATACGCAGCACTTCGGGGATGGTGAAGGCGGCATGCGATTCCCGTTCCCGAGAGTTCATCGTGGCCACGGAGAGCGGGATACTCCACCCCTTGCGGAAGGCTCTGCCCGATAAACGGTTTTATCCCCCGATTGTGGAACCCATATGCCCGAACATGAAGCTCACCACCCTCTCCAAGGTCCTGCGTTCTCTGGAGACCCTGCGCCCACAGGTGAGGGTCCCGGAAGGGATCCGACTAAAGGCCTTGAGGTCGGTGGAGAGGATGCTCCTTTCCGAGGTTTCTTGAGGACCAAAACGGCCTGGGGGCCTTGCCCCGTTCCCGTTTATGCCCAAGGCCCTGCTGGAGGCGAGGTCTCGGAGTGAGAGGAAGGACGGTAGTGGTGGCCATGTCGGGAGGAGTGGATTCCTCCGTGGCCGCGGCTCTGCTCAAGGATCGCGGATTCAAGGTCATTGGCGTGGGGCTCAAACTGTATGACGAGGTAGAGGGAGGAGCTCGGGAAGGATCCTGTTGTGGATTGAGGGACCTTGAGGATGCGAGGAGGGTGGCTCACGCGTTCTCCATACCCTTCTACGTCCTCAATTTCAAGGATGTCTTCAGGAAAGCGGTCGTCCAACCCTTCATCGAGGGCTATCTGAACGGCGAGACGCCCAACCCCTGCCTGGCCTGCAACCGGGTCGTCAAATTCGATGCCCTCCTTCGCTTTTGCCTGACCCTGGGAGCCGATTATCTGGCCACAGGACATTACGCACGTGTGGAGACGGATCGGGAGAGCGGGGAATTCATTCTGCTCAAGGGCGTGGATCGCCGCAAGGACCAATCCTATTTCCTCTACATGTTGGGCCAGGAGGAACTTTCCCGCATCCTGTTCCCTCTCGGAGGAATGACCAAGGAGAGGACCCGCGCCGTGGCCGCACGATTAAAACTCAAGGTCCGGGACAAGAAGGAGAGTCAGGATATATGTTTCGTGGGGAGGGAAGGGCTTGACTCGTTCCTGGCCCGCTTCGCCGGAATAGCTCACCGTCCGGGACCGGTGTCGGATGTCCTCGGGCGAGTCCTCGGCCAACACCGGGGATTGCCTTTCTATACTCTGGGCCAGAGAAGGGGGTTTAGGGTCGATAGTCCGGGACCCTGGTTCGTGGTGGAAAAGGACCGCACCCGAAATCTCCTGATCGTGGACCGCCGCCCTCCCCTTATGGACGGCGTCTGTCTCCGGGAGGTGAGTTATACGCGTTCGACTCCACCGTCGGATTCCATGGAGGTCGTGGTCGTTACCCGATATCATGGAGAGGAGATTCCTGCCGTGCTGGTGCCGGGAGAAAAGGGTCTTGCCGAGATGATGTTTTCCCGACCTCGACAAGCCGTCGCCCCCGGCCAGGCGCTCGTCTTCTACAGGGGGGACGAGGTACTGGGTGGGGGGATAGTGGAAGAGCGTGGGACCCTCTAGGGAGGGGTGTGGCGAGTGACCTCCGAGCGTTGCGGGCTGGAAAACTTCTTCAATCCCAGGGGAGTGGTCTTGGTGGGAGCTCGCCGCTCCCCAGGTTTCGGCTTCGTCCTTCCCCTGGCCCTGCAGCGGCAGGGTTGGGGTGACCGGCTCTACCTGGTCAACCCCGCCGGGGGGGAACTGCACGGTATGCCGGTCTATCCCAGTCTGGCCGAGGTCCCCGGTGAACCCGACCTGGCGGTGGTGATCGTGCCCGCCGAGGCGGTACCCGGAGTGCTCGAGGAAGTCGCCGACCGCGGCATAAGGCATGCCGTGGTGGAGAGCGCCGGTTTCGCCGAGTTGGGGGAGGAAGGTAGAAGGCTCCAAAAGCGTTGCCGGGAGGTGGCCCGTCGCCGAGGGGTGCGGGTCATCGGACCAAACTGCGTGGGGGTGGTGAACACGGAGAACCGCTTCTCCACCGTGGAGGTGGTGGAGGAGGCATTGACCCCCGGGACGGTGGGGGTCATCGCCCAAAGCGGGGTCTTCGGCAACATCCTCCTGGACGGACTGCACCAGCGGGGAGTCTTCATCTCCAAGGCGGTGACCTTGGGAAACCGCATGGACGTGGATGAATGCGAGGTCCTTATGTATCTCCATGCCGACCGAAGCACCAAGGTTATCATGATGTACCTGGAAGGAGCGGCAGATGGCAGGAGACTGGTGGAGACCTTGCGCTTGGTGACCTCGGATAAGCCGGTGCTCGTTTTGAAAAGCGGACGCACCGAGAAAGGGAGAGAGGCCACCGCCTCCCATACCGGGAGCCTGTCCGGGGAGGACGAACTCTACGACGCGGTCTTCCGCCAGACGGGCGCGGTCCGCGCCGAGACCCTCGAAGAGCTCGTGGACCTGGCCCGGGTCTTCGCTTCTCAGCCTCTTCCGCGCGGTAATAGACTGGGCATCGTCACCTCCAGCGGCAGCCTGGGAGCTTTGGCCACCGACGCCGCGGTGGAGGCGGGCCTCATGCTGCCTTTTCTGTCAGAGGAAACAGAGAGCAGGATGAGGAAGATAGCTCCCCGCTGGATGAACGTGCGCAACCCGTTGGACGTGGGACCCTCCGGGGCTTATCTTGCGGCCATGAAGGCCCTTATGGAAGATCCTGGCATCGACATGGTGCTCTCCATCATGGTCATGCCCTATGCCGTGTTCCGGGAGTTTCAGGCCCGGGGAGTTTCGGTCCGAGACTTCTTGGGGAGCGCCTCGAACCTGAGGGCCCTGGCGCCCGAAAAGCCCCTCGTGGTCTGCTCCCTGGGCGATCGGGGCTTCCTGGAGGAACTGGATAGTTCTTTGGGCCCGGAAATTCCCGTCATAACCTCGCCGGAAAGGGCGGCCCGGGCCCTGGGCGCCCTATACGCCTACCGGTCTTTCCGTGAGAGGTGGGGATAAGACTTAGAGCCGTAGAGAGAAAAACCGCTTTTCGACGACCATTCGACTCTTGCCCTTACCCTGGAGGCTTTTGTTAGGATCGACCAGGATGAGGGTCGACGAGAGGCCATAATCATCAACCCCCTCGACCGGAGGAGAAAAAGACGGAGGCCGCTCCCTGCCATAAAGGTCGGCGGAGATGGCGGCTTCTCCGGGCATCTCCGGTCCGTGCGTTTTACCTGGAGGGCGAGGAGCGTGCCTTACGATCTCTTGACCTCGGTCGTG
>JACVJF010000157.1 GCA_015711855.1 Candidatus Solincola quzhuomuensis
TCGCCCAAAGGAACCCGTTCACCGTGAACGGAACATATCGCGCGGGTCCCGGAAAGGGAGTACGTTCCGCCGGCGGGACAGGAGGGAATCTTGGTGAGAAAAGCGTGGTTCGCATCTTCACCGAAGCATGTTCATTCCCCGTGAACGGAACATATCGCGCGGGTCCCGGAAAGGGAGTACGTTCCGCCGGCGGGACAGGAGGAAACCTCGGCGGGGAATGCGGGCCTCCGATCTTCACCCACGGGAATTCATTCCCCGTGAACGGAACATATCGCGCGGGTCCCGGAAAGGGAGTAAGTTCCGCCGGCGGGACAGGAGGGAACCGACTGGAGGTAGCCGGGCACCAGGCTGGACAGAGAAGAGGGGGGCTTTCCCTCCATGGTCTTGTACTGCTGAGCAGCGGAGGAGATGATTTTGCGGTTGGCGGCGCAGGCGGACTCCTCCGCCCTCCCGACCGGACCCCCGGCACCGGACCCCGGCTCTCCGCCTCCCGCGGTTTCCGCCTCCTGACCTCCGCAGCCGGCCAGAAAAACGAGCAGGAGCAGGGACGCGAGGAGAAGAAAGAACGCCTTCTTCATCTATTGGGTCACCTCCTTTCCTTATGCGTCAAGCCGTAAGGATCGGAGGAGGACTAGCCGCATGACGCCCTCGAGCGGTGTCGGCCTTTCCGCCACCTATTCCTTGCCCATCTCCGTCTCCCGGATGGCCCTCACCACCATCTTCTTGGCCACGTTGTTTATGATGCTGGGAGGGTTTTCCAGCACGGCTTGTCGCCATTCCTCCAGAGGACGGTCTATCTGACAGAATGCCTCGTACAACGCCTCTTGCAGCACGGAGAGGTTCGGCTCGATGTAGATCTCGTAGATGTATTTCTGGGGACCGGAGAGCTGGTCCACGTCTTTGGACAGGACGTCCAGGAATTCCTGCTTGATGCGCTTGTTCCGGTTCCTGACGTAGTAATCGTTCAGCACCTGGAGGAAATCGACCATCTCGCTTTCCCTTCCACCGGTTTTACCCGTCAACCATGATATAGGTTTGGGCGCCGATTTCAAAGAGCAGGCTCGCCCTTTTTCATGCTATCATCTGGTTTAGAAATCGGTCGGCTTCGGAAGCGCCTTTAGGGAGGGAGCTGGAGATGGAAAGCGTTTACCATGATCTCATGCGGAGGCTGGACGATTTTCCGGCGGGGGCCCTACCGTCTCCTTATCTCTTGGAGATACTCATGATGATATTCGAGGAGGAGGAAGCCCGGCTGGCCGTTGATCTACCGTCCGCTCCGGAGGAACTCTCCGCCCTCGCCCGCAGACTGGAGAGGGACGAGGAGGAGCTGTACCGCATCCTGGAGAGGATGGCGGACAAAGGACTCGTGTATGCCAAGGTGAAGGAGGGAAAGAGATATTACAACCTCCTGCCTCTTTTGCCCGGCATCTTCGAGATGCAGTTCATGAAGGGCGAGGTGACTCCGGAGAAGCGCAGGGTGGCCGAGCTCTTCGATCGTTACTACTACGAAGGATGGGGGAAGACCAGCTTCACCTCCAACACCGCCTTGGCCAGAGTGCTTTTGGTGGAGGAGGAGATTCCTCGCGGGCAGGAGGTACTTCCCTACGAAAAGGTCAGCGAGTACATAAAGGACTCCACTTATATGGCCCTGACCACCTGTTTCTGCCGCCACGAGGCGGAGCTTCTGGGAAAGTCCTGCGGGAAGCCCAAGGACGTGTGCATGTGCTTCGGTCCCTTCGCCGAGTTCCTGGTGCAGAGGGGTTTCGCCCGCAGGGCCAGCCGGGAAGAGATGCTGGAAGCCCTGGAGCGTGCGGAGAGGGCGGGTCTGGTCCACGTCACCGACAACATACAGGAGAAGATAAACTTCATCTGCAACTGCTGCGGGTGCTGCTGCGGTTTCCTGGGCACCATGACCAGGCTGAACATCTCCGGAGCCGTGGCCGCTTCCCGCTATATGGCCAAGGTGGACGTGGACCTGTGCAACGGTTGCGAGAGCTGCCTGGACGTCTGTCAGGTGAAGGCCATCCGCCTGGAGGACGAGCGCGCAGTGGTGGACGGAACCAAGTGCATCGGATGCGGGCTGTGCGCGAGCCACTGCCCCGGAGAGGCCGTGGAGATCGTCCCGAGAAAAGGATGGAAGGAGCCCGCGAGGAACATAGCGGAACTGGGTGTGGCCTTCCTCCGGGAACGCGGAAAGCTCTAGACTCCCGCACTCCTCAGGGAGACTGGCCCGAATCGGCGAGTGGGGCGAGGCGCCTTCCGGAGATGCCTGATGAATGCCGCCTCCCCCAGAAGGTGGAGGGACGATGAGAATGGGCCTGGTGGGAGTCGGTTCGCCGGCCACGGTGATCGGAGACTCGCTCGCCGGAGCGGCGCCGTAGGTGATCCTGTTCTCGGCGGCGGGGTCGCGGGCGTGGAGATAATGGAAAATGGATAACAAGTGATATTTAGTAAGTTGAAATGGGACTGCTTATTTACGACCTCCACCTCATCCGATTACTGCCCCTGGAGAGTGGCTCCCCTTTATACGCGAAGAAAAGCCGGGAAAGGCATGACCGCCTGCTTTCCCGGCTGGGAGCTGGTGGAGCCGATGGGATTTGAACCCACGACCTCTGCCGTGCGAAGGCAGCGCTCTCCCGCTGAGCTACGGCCCCGTGACTTCATTATTCTACCAGACCCGCCGACCGTAAGGCACCAAGGACGGAACCTCGTCTGTGGACACGCGTCTTACGAGGGCGGGATGGATTCCTTCTCCCGGGGTAAGGCGGGCGGGCGTCCCCAGGGCGAACGATGATGTACTTTGTTGGTGGTTCCGTCCGGACGCACTTGGAGAGGATCGGAAAGGGGGCCGATAAAGGGTGAAGACGAGAGCAGGATTGGCAAAAGGGAGACGTCATCTGCGGGCAACAGCGGCCCTTTTCGTGGGGGTTTGTCTGATGGCGGCCTCCCTTTTCCCGGTTTCCTGCGGGCGTTCCGGACCGGAGCCTTCTGTTGACGGGATTCCCGGAGGGTCGGAGGCGAGCCCCGAGAATCGTTACAGCTTTCTGCTGTGCGGGGATCCCCACGGTCGTACCGATCTTTTGGCGAGGATAGTGCGCCAGGCCCGCGAGGGGGAGTTCCTCGTCGTCCTGGGCGATCTGTCCACCGGGAAGGGCGTGGAGGAATTGCGAGGAGTGAAGGATTTTCTGGATGCCTGTGGGATTCCCTATCACGTCGTCCCGGGAGACAACGACATGCCCCGAGGGGACCGCTCCGCGTACCGGGAGGTCTTCGGCTCCGACTATTACTCCCTGGACGTGCAGGGTTCTCACTTGGTGTTCCTGAACAACGCGGTGCAGGGGACGGGTTGCCCGCCCGAGGTCCTTTCCTGGCTGCGGGACGATCTGGGCGGAGCGGAAGGGCGTCTGGTTATCGCCTTCGCTCACGTGCCCCCGGGGGCGCCGGTGGACATCGGGGACAGCGGTTTTCTGGAGGAGGAGACGGCCAGCAACCGGGAGATGAGGGATCTCCTGGCCGCCGCCGGGGCTCCGGTGATCTACTGCGGGCACATCCACGCCTACATGGTTTACAGTTACGGTCCTCCGCGGGTAGTGGTCAGCGGCGGCGCCGGGGCCAGGCCCCACCTCTCGGAGGAGAGCGGAGGATTCCATCACTTCCTGCGGGTTTTCGTGGAGGGCGACGAGGTCACCGAAGAGGTCATTCCCCTTCAGTGAAGAGGGCGCCGGGCCGCCTTAAGGTGCCGTAAAAGGGGAAGACCCCGTTGGGGGGGACGGGGTCTTGCAGGTGGCAGCTAGTTCGTTTGCTTGCACCCTTTGAGGGAATTGCCGGTAAACTCATGGGGGATACCCTAGCTACCGCTATATATATCGGAAAAACCGGCGATGACTTTAGCACCAAATTGCCGGCTCTTTAAAAACCCAACATTTCCCGAAGAAGGGCCGCTTGTCGCCGGGAGACCGGTACCCGGCTCTCCTTTTCGTCCTTAAGGGAAAGCACCAGGGCGTTCCGGGAGAGCCTTATTATCTCCTTCACCTTCTGCAGGTTGACTATGTAGCTGCGATGGGTACGGAAGAAAGTCCTTCCGTCCAACATCCTCTCCAACTCGGTCAGGCTGTAGGTGGTCATGAAGGACTCGTTGTAGGTATGGAGGTTGGCGTATTCGTGCTTGGTGTCCACGTAGTATATTTCCTCCATGGGGATGAGCTTTATGGTCTCGCCTCTCTGCACGGGGATCTGATCCAGCCGGGGCCCTTCCGCCTTGGCGGGCGCCGACAGGCGTCGGGCTCTCTCCACCCGTTCCAGGATGACTTTAACCCGGGCCACAAGCTCCAGGGGGCTGAAGGGTTTGGGGACGTAGTCGTCCGCGCCTCCGCGCAAGCCGATCACCTTGGAGCGCTCGTCGTCCAGGGCAGTGAGCATGATCACCGGAATGTCCCTGGTCCGCTCCTGGGACTTTAAGCTCATGAGCACCTGCCACCCGTCGAGCTTGGGCATCATCACGTCGAGGATGATCAGGTCCGGGCCGATTTCCTCGACCATCCTGAGCCCTTCCTCCCCGTCGGAGGCCAGGAAGACCTCGTAGTTGTCCAGCCTCA
>JACVJF010000158.1 GCA_015711855.1 Candidatus Solincola quzhuomuensis
TCTGCGGGCCAGGAGCCAGTTGTAGAGGGCCGTGCGGGCCCCTCCCACGTGCAGGTAACCGGTTGGGCTGGGCGCGAAACGCAGGCGCAATACCGTTTCCCCCTCTCCGGTAGGATCCTCTTTCCATGCAAGCATCTTCTTGAAAGCGGTGAAGATTATGATACCACAAAGGCGATCGTTTACCCGGCGGGGGCGGGCACAACTCGCCTTTCCGGCGTTTACGGAAAGGGGCGCCGGAAAGGGGAAGCCCGCGGGCGGGGAGGGACGGTTCCGGGAGGGGCTCCCGGGGGCGGATAAACCGTCTCCTCGTCCTCCGCCCCGGCCGGACGGGCGATCGAGCCGGAAAGAGCGCCCTCTTCGCCCCTCATGCTCAGAAAAGCCAGGGTCCATAGGGAGCATTTGAAGGACTGGACCAGCGACCCCCCGATGAGCATCCCGACGGCTAGCGGAAAGTAGATGAAAGTCCGGACCAGCCATCCGGGGAGGGGGGCACCCACCGACTTACCCGCTTCTCCGGCCGCCCAGGAGAAAAGCAACGAGAGCAACCAGGCCGGGGCGAGGAAGAGCAACTCGGCTACGGTAGCCTGCAGCCACACCAAAAAGCAAGCCCCCATCCTTTTGCGGTAAAGGTCCCAACCTCTATTCCAAGCCTCTTGGCAATTAATTCCATTTATTACCACCTCCCGTGCGGCCAAGGTAGCGGAGATTCCCAAATACAAGTAGACTGCTAGGAGCAGAAGGAACCACGAGAGGAAGGCCAACAGGTATGGGAAGAGAAGGCGAAGCCGGGGGTCCCATTTCCCCCACAGCAGGACCATCAGGGAGGGAAGGGACATGACGGCCAACTTGGCCGCGTCCCAGGGAAGCAAGGTCAGGAACAAGGCGGCGTATCTGGACCGTCCGGCCATGCAGGCCTCGGCGAAGGAGGGAACCCGGCCGGGACCTTCCCCGTAAAAGATCGTCTCCTGATGGCTTTCCTCCCCCGCGGGCGCTCCCACTCCCTGGACGGCTCCCGGCTCTACGGCGCGAACCGGGCGGGTGGTCCAGCTTTTCCCTCTCCGCCCTGCCGAGCCCGCGACCTGGATTATCAGGACCAACTCCCCCAAGTAGCCCACCATCCGCAGGAGTAGGAAGACGGCCATACCGACGAGCAAGAGGACCGTCGCCTCCGGAAAACCCTTCCCTCCCCCTCCCCGAGCCCATTCGGCCGCTTCCTCCCCAACCCACTGCGGCCCCCACCCGAAGACGATGCGCCAGCTCTCGGAGAGGCCCACGGCCACGAGCAACGCGGCAGGCCATAAACGACGCTTCCTCAGCGCCAGGGATAGGGCTTCCCTCCAGGCAACCCGTTCGCCTTCCAAGACTACTCCTGCGCCGACAATACGCCCGCTTTACTTATCGTCCGGGCCCAATAACGGGTAAACGGGGTATACGGGTCGTTCCGGCGGGGCCGTTGCGCGGTCGACGCCCGGCGTCAGGAGGAGGCGACAACCTCGTTCCGCAGGGTGCCCACGCCCTCGATGACCACCTCCACCACGTCTCCGGGGCGCATCTCGCCCACCCCGGAGGGGGTGCCGGTCATGATCACATCTCCGGGGTAGAGGGTCATGACACGGGAGGTGAAACTGAGGAGCTCCGCCGGGGAGAAGATCATGTTGGAGGCCGGCGAGGACTGGCGCACTTCCCCGTTGAGGCGCAATTCCACGGTCAATCGAAGGGGATCCACCTCCGTCTCGATGAAGGGCCCCAGCGGACAGAAGGTGTCGAAGCTCTTGGCCCGCGTCCACTGTCCGTCTCTGGCCTGCAGGTCGCGGGCGGTCACGTCGTTCCCGCAGGTATAGCCGAGTATGCAGGACGCGGCTTCCCTAACGCTCACGTCGCGGCATTCCTTGCCGCATACCAGCACCAGCTCCGCCTCGTAATCCACCCTCCTGCTCATGGAGGGATAGACTATCTCCCTACCGTGGGGGAGAAGCGAGGAAGGGGGTTTCATGAAGAGCACCGGCTCCTCGGGTATGGGTAGACCGAATTCCTCGGCGTGATCCCGGTAATTGAGGCCTACGGCGATTATCTTCTGGGGGAAGACGGGCGTGAGCAGCTCCACCTCCTCCAGGTGGCAGGTCCTTCCCTGCCTCCTGATGCCGGTGAAGGGAGTGCGTTCCAGCTCGTACAGGAGGCCGTCCTCCAGGATCCCGTAGCGCAAGTGTCCCTTGTGCAGATACCGGGCTATCTTCATGGTTGGGCTTTCTTGTGCAGCAAGCCGTATTCCACGGAGTCGACCAAGGCTTGCCAGGAAGCCTCGATGATGTTCTCAGAGACCCCGATGGTGCCCCAGGTCTTCTCCCCGTCCCCGGTCTCGATGAGCACCCGGGTGACGGCGGCGGTGGCCTTCTCCGGGTTGAGGATGATGACCTTGTAGTCCTGGAGGTCGATGTCCGCGAGTTCCGGGTAGGCGCGGCCGATGGCCAGGCGCAGGGCGTTGTCCAGAGCGTTGACCGGGCCGTTCCCCTCCGCAGTGGCGATGACGCGCTTGCCCCGCACGTGCACCTTTATGGTGGCCTCGGTGACCACCTTCCCGTCCTCCCGCTTCTCCATGATCACCCGGAAGCTCTCCAGGCGGAAGAAGACCTTGTGCATGCCCAGGGCCCGGCGCATAAGAAGCTCGAAAGAGCCGTCGGCGGCCTCAAAATGGTAGCCCCGGTGCTCCATCTCCTTGACCATATCCAATATCTCCTGCACCTTCTCCGGGTGGCGGCTGAGGTCCTGTCCCAGCTCCTTCCCCTTGACGATGATGGTGGACTTCCCGGAGAGCTCGGAGACCTCGATGCGCTGCATGTTCCCCACCAGTTCCGGGCGGATGTGCTCATAGGTCTCGGGATCCCGCGTCACCGCGCTCACGTGCAGTCCTCCCTTGTGGGCAAAGGCCTTCTGACCCACGTATGGCTGGTGCGAATCGGGTTTGATGTTGGCTATCTCGCTCACGTAGTGGGAGAGCTCGGTCAGCCCGGCTAAACTCTCCATGGAGACCACGGGGATACCCATCTTGAGGACCAGGGCGGGGATAATGGAGCACAGGTTGGCGTTACCGCATCGCTCCCCGTAGCCGTTCACGGTGCCCTGGACCATGGTGGCCCCCTCCATGACCGCGGTGAGGCTCACGGCCACGGCGCACTCGCTGTCGTTGTGGGCGTGGATGCCGATAGGCACCGGGATCTTCTCCCTGATCTCGGAGAATATCCGCTGCACCTCCCAGGGGAGGGTTCCGCCGTTGGTGTCGCAAAGGCAAACCCAGTCGGCGCCTGCTTCCACCGCCGCCCGCACGGTGTCCATGGCGTAACGGGGGTTGTTCTTGTAGGCGTCGAAGAAGTGTTCGGCGTCGTATATCACCTCCCGGCCATGGCGCTTGGCGTATTCCACGGAGTCGGCGATCATGAAGAGGTTCTCGTCCAGCCCCGTGCGCAGGGCGGTACGTACGTGTAGCTCCCAGGTCTTCCCCACGATGCACACCGCTGGGGTCTCGGCCCGCAGGAGCTCCTCCAGTTGGCGGTCCTTTTCCGCGCCGATCATGGCCTTGCGGGTGGAGCCGAAGGCCACCGGGACGGCCTGGCGCAGGTTCACTTCCCGGAGGCGTCGGAAGAGCTCTTCGTCCTTGGGGTTGGAGGCCGGATAGCCGCATTCCACGTAGTGCACCCCGAACTCGTCCAGGCGGTGGAGGATCTTGAGCTTGTCCTCCACGGAAAGGGAGACCCCCTCCATCTGGGCCCCGTCCCGCAGGGTGGTGTCGTAAAGCTTGACCGCGGAATCCGCCATGATACCCCTCGTCCTAAACCCTCAATCCACGTACTCCAGCCAGTGATCGTAATCCTCGTCCTCTCCCCTGACGATGGCGAAGAACTTCTCCTGGATACGACGGGTGACCGGCCCCGGTTCCCCGATGAGCCGGTCGTCCACCTCGCGGATGGGGACGATCTCCGCCGCCGTCCCGGTGAAAAAGGCCTCGTCGGCGTGGTAAAGGTCCGTCCTCACCAACTCCTTCTCCCGGAAGGGGATCTGGAACTCCTCGGCGATGCGGATGACCGAGTCCCGGGTGATCCCCTCCAGAGCTCCCGAGGAGGTGGGCGGGGTGTAAAGGAAGCCGTTGCGCACCACGAAGACGTTCTCCCCCGCCCCGTCGGCCACGAAACCGTGTTGGTTTAGGAGGATGGCCTCGTCGTAGCCAGCCTCGGTGACCTCCATTTTGGCCAGGATGGAGTTCAGGTACTGCCCGGTGGCCTTGGCTGCCGGAGGTATGGCGTTGGGATCGTTGCGGCGGAAGGAGGAGATCTTGGCCCGCACGCCGTTCTTGATCCCCTCCTCCCCCAGGTAGGCACCCCAGGGCCACACGGCTATGGCCACGTTCACCGGCGCCCCCAAGGGATGAAGTCCCATCTCCCCGTAGCCGCGGAAGGCGATGGGGCGTATGTAGCAGCTCTTGAGTCCGTTGGCCCGGATGACCATCTTGGTGGCCTCCACCAGCTCCTCCAGGGAGTAGGGGATGAGCATGCGATA
>JACVJF010000159.1 GCA_015711855.1 Candidatus Solincola quzhuomuensis
AGATCAAGATGCTCCGGGACAGGTCGTTGTGCCGGAAAGGCGTGGGCCCCGGCGTCACCGCCCTGCAGAACGAGGTCTATCGCATTTCCAAGAGGAGCACCTTCCTGGAATCCTTCCGGGTGGCGGCGAAGATCGCTCGCCTGAACCCCTCCTATCTCGCGGAACTGGACGAGATCAGCCTTCAGGAGTTCCTGCACCGCATCACCGAGGAGCGGGTAATCCTGCAGGGCATGGCCGCCCTTTCCATGCTTCTCACCGTGGTCCCTTACCATCTGGTCAGCGCCGGGGAGTTTCTGTGGTGTGTTACCAATATATTCCAAAAAAAGACCCTCGGGGTTCCTCGAGGAGGGTCGCGCGAGATACCGGGGTCCTTCCTGCGGGCCTTCCGGCGCGACGGGGGGGAGCTTCGCCTAAACTGCGAGGTGAAGAGCATCGTGGTGAAGGAGGGCAAGGCCCGTGGCGTGATCACCGCAGACGGCGAGGAGATTCCCGCCGACGTGGTCATCTCCAACGCGGGGATAAAGCGCACCCTGGAGATGGCCGGAGAGGAGAACTTCCCCGAGGAATACGTGTCCTACGTGCGCGGCCTCAAGTATTCCTACGCCTTCATCACCGTCAAGTTGGGTCTGGACCGGAGGGTTATCGACATTCCCGCTCCCAGTTTCTTCAACATCCCGAACATGGACCCCCACCACATGTTCGACTACCTGGAAGAGGGTGGGGTGCCGGAGGATCCCTTCCTCTTCACCCCCCTTCCCTCCGAGTGGGATCCCTATGCGGCCCCACCGGGGAAGCAGCTGGTCATCGTGGGCGTGCCCGGTCCCATCGAGGTGACCAGGGAGAACGTGCTTTGGTGCGAGGCCATCCTGGATCGCGCCGAGGAGCGGCTCTTGGAGTTATTCCCGCAAATCGAGGACCACATCCAGTGGAAAATGCGCACCCATATCGCGCATACCGCGTCCATCACCGGAAAACCCACGGGGGAATGCATCGGCCTTGCTCAGTGCGTGGGACAGACGGGGGTGCATAAGCCCACTCCCTGGACCCCGGTGCGGGATCTCTGGTTGGTGGGAACCGATGCCGGGGCCCGCGGCGTGGGCACGGAACAGGCGGCAGGGAGCGCGCTTTACGTGGCCAATCTCCTCGGTTGAAGACGTGGCCGGCGCCCGTCACGCGTAACGCTGGAGGCGCGGGGATAATCTCTCCGTCTCTCCGCGCAGTTCCTGCGAGCGCCGCGTCCCCTCCGCGACCGGCGGGACCGATAAAAAGTTTCCTGTGAAAGACGTGCTTCCATTTCCCCCCAATCTCCCATAAACTGTATTTGAACCACAAGAAGCGGGTAGCCAAGGCAATGCGTCTTGTCGTCGCAGGACGGCCGGTGGTGACCGTTATGGCGGCCGCGTCCATAGGCCATCCGCTCGGGCGCCAACCAGCCAATCGCCAAGTCAAAGGGGTGATGGCTATGAGAAAGTTCCTCGTGTTGTCAACGCTTCTCGTCACGCTTCTTCTCATCGCCGCGGTCTTCCCGTCAGGATGCGGGAGATCCGAAAAGGGCGAGGCGAGCGGCGAGGAGAAAGCCGTTTCCGAGGCGGAGGAGCAGGCGGGAACCGAAGAACCCGCGAAAACGGGGAAGGTCGAGGAGACCGAGGAAGCGGAGGAGGCGCCTAGTCGGGAAACGGAAGGCGAGAGCATGCCTTTCACCTTCGACGCGCAATCCATAGGATCCGGAGGAGTGCCCGGGCTGGTAATCAACGACGTCCGCTGGTCGGACCACGGAGATTATTATCGCATCGTGTTCGAGATCCACAGGACGGACGGGACCGACACGACCACTCTACCGACCACCCAGAGCTGGTATGGTTCCGCGGACCAGCGCAGACTCCTCATCTTCTTCCTGGGGACCGACGTATCCGACAGCCAGTTCGACGAGCTCGAGGAGGAAGTCTTCCTGGGGGACTCACGCGTGACGGCCCTAAGGAGGCAGATGGGCGCCAGCACCCTGGAGACCACATTCGCCGTCGTCACCAACGAGCCTTCGCGCCACTACCTCCATTACGTGACCGGGCCTATGCGGGTAATACTGGACATCGAGAAGTAAGCGTCTCGACGCGGCACCGGCCTCGCCGCCGTCTTGCAGTAGTTGAGCGCGAGCCGGTTTCCCGCGCCTGGATGGAGGCGGGAGAGTCGTCGCTCAAACGTCGGGTCGGGCCGAAGGTTTTGAAGTTTCACCTTACCCACCAATGGAAGGCCTAGCGGCGCCCCTTAAACCTGGAGTTCCAGCTTGTCCGGAGGTACCCTTCCCTCGGCGTCCAGCCCGGACAGCCTGTAAAACTCTTCCAACATGAGTTCCATGTCGGGGACGGACCCGGCGTTGGAGCCCTCCTCGGTGGGCGTAAGGGCCTTGGGCGGGAGGACGTCGTCGTCGCGCCCCGAACCCCGCAGGTTGAGGATATGTCTCTTCAGATACCATATACGCCACCCGCATTCCATGAGCTCGTCCAGGGTCCATTCGAAACCGGTCACGGCGCGGAGGATGTCCACCTGGTCCGAGAGAGAGAGGAAGGCCCCGATGAACTCGCACATGCATAGGGAGTTGAAGATCTGACCCACCGCCATGCACTTCCACGTCAGTTCAGCCTTGCCCTTGCTGGTCATGCCCTTGTAGGGTCCCTTCAACCCGATCTCCGGCCAGGAGGCCATGCCTCCCTCCACCAACAGATTGGTGCAATTCAGGTGACAGGCGCCGCGGGTACCCATAGCGTAGGCCAGACCGTACCCGTGATAACCGCGTGGATCGTGGGCGGGGAAATCCAGTCCGCGCACGGTGACCGCTAGTTCCGGCGCCCTCAGCTCTTCCGCCAGACGGCGCGTCCCCTGGGCCATGCGAGCGCCGAACCCCTCCATGGCGGCGGTCATTCTTATGGCTTCTAGGGCCGCTTCCATGTTTCCCCAGGTGAAGTCGAGGCCGGTATCCCGGGGGGAGACGAGCCCCTTCTCCTGCGCCTCCATGAGCAGGGCGATGACCGAACCCATGGCTATGGTGTCCATGCCCAGACGGTTGCAAAGATCGTTGGCCTTGGCCACCGCCTCCAGGCTGGGATTGAGGAGGTTGGTCCCCATCATGCACACCGTCTCGTACTCCGGCCCAGCGTGTTCCTCCATGGCGAAGGGTCCTTCCTCCACTCGGACCACCCGCTTGCAGCGTACGGGACAGGCGTGGCATCCCACGATCCTCACCAGGATATGGTCGTTGTAATAGAAGGAGTTCAGGGTGTCCAGGGCCTCCATCCACTCTCCCACGCTCCAGTTCTTCACCGGCACGTCCCCGGAGAGCATGCCCGTGTCCAGGGCCCCATTGGTCCCCATCTCGTGGAGGGTTTGGGCCAAAAGATGCCTTTTGAGTTTTTCCGTCGCCGACTTGCTCAGTTCCCTGGCCTTCTGGGCGTCCGCGTAGGCCGCCCTTCCCCCGCCCCGCACGGCCACCGCCTTGAGGTTCTTGGAGCCCATGACCGCACCCAGACCACAACGTCCGGCCACGCTTCCCGTGTCGTTGACTATGTTGGCGAAGAGCACCCCTTTCTCCCCTGCCGGGCCTATCTGCATGGTGCGCAGCGAACCACTTGTTCCGCCCAACTCGTTTTGGAGGACGAGGTTGGTGGCATAGGCATCCCTCCCCCAGAGATGTGCGGCGTCGCACAATTCCACCTTTTCGTCGTCGATGAGGAGATATGTGGGCCTCTCCGCCCTACCGGTAAAGACCACGCCGTCCCAGCCGGCCCGTTTCAAGGTTGCCCCGAAGAAACCCCCGACGTTACACTCCCCCCAAAGGCCGGTCAGGGGGGACAGGGCCACCACCGAGGACCGTCCGCTTCCCGGGAAGTTGGTCCCGGTAAGGGGACCGTTTAGGAACATGAGAGGCGCAGCGGGAGAGAGGGGTTCCACCAAAGGGTCAAAGGCCTTCATCATGAGGTAGGCCCCGAGCCCGCTCCCACCCAGGTATTTACGGAATACCGCCTCTCCGATGTCCCTCTCCTCGATCCTTGCTTCCCCCAAGTCGACGAGCAGGTAGCGGCCGCTGAAACCCCTTATTTCCTTCCTCTCCATCTCTGCCATCCCGTTTCCTCCCCTCGGTAACGACAACAAAGGCTAGCTGGCATACTCTACGGCGACAGCCGTATCACGGACAACGTACCGCATCGCGCATCGCTTTCCCCGCGGTCATGTCGTTCGCATGGGACCGGAGGAGACATGCCCTCCCGGCTTTCTCCCCCAGATGAAAAGGCAGGGCAGCACGTCTCGGAAAGCGAGGCACCGCGACTCCTCGCAGAGTCTCCGGGCTAGGCGCTTTATCTCCACCTCTTCCATCCCGTGGTCC
>JACVJF010000160.1 GCA_015711855.1 Candidatus Solincola quzhuomuensis
AGGGCCTCACCGACCAGAGCATCAGCCGCAAGACCATCACCTGGGGCATACCCCTACCCTTCGACGAGAGCCAGGTCATGTACGTGTGGTTCGACGCCCTCCTGAACTACGTCAGTGCCATCGACTATGGACTGGACGAAGCGCGTTTCCGGCGTATCTGGCCCGCCGACGTGCACCTCATCGGCAAGGAGATCCTGCGCTTCCACGCCATCGTCTGGCCAGCCATGCTCATGGCCGCCGACCTGCCCCTTCCCCGCCAGGTCTTCGCCCACGGCTGGCTAACCGTCGAGGGTGAGAAGATGTCCAAGTCCAAGGGTAACGTCATAAGCCCCCACGAGCTGGTCGACGAGTACGGGGTGGATGCCTACCGTTACTACTTCTTGCGCGAGTTCTCCTTCGGATACGACGGCAACTTCTCCCGCGAGAACATGACCGTGCGCTACAACGCCGACCTGGCCAATTCCCTGGGAAACATGGTCAGCCGCGTGCTGGCCATGGTGGAGCGCTACCGTGGCGGGGAGGTGCCGGAGCCCTCGGGCCGGGAGGAGGATTCGGACGCCGCCCTCCGAAAGAGCGCGGCCCGGGTCTTCCCGGAGGTCGACCGGTGCATGGACCGCCTGGCCTTCAACGAGGCCTTGCAGGCCGTCTGGAACTATCTGGCAGCGATCAACCGCTACGTGGACGAGACCGCCGCCTGGGACCTGGCCAAGGACCCCTCCCTGTCCGACCGACTGGACACCGTCCTCTACAACATGGTGGAAGCGGTGAGGATCACTGCCTATTTGGTGTTGCCCTTCCTGCCGGCCACGGGAGAGGGCATCTGGCGGCGCCTGGGCTTCACCGACTCCATCCACACCCACCATCTCCCGGAGGCCGCCGCCTGGGGACTTTACCCGGCCGGGCAGAGGGTCTCCAAGGGTGATCCTCTCTTCCCCCGCAAGAAATGAAAGAGCCCGGACGGAAAGCGGCGGACGCGTACGTCCTCCCGGAAGAGAAAGGCGGGCACGGGAACCTTTCCCTGGTGGACACCCACGCCCATCTCGACCTCCTGAAAGAGGACGTGGTCGCGGTCCTGCGCGAAGCCCGCGAAGCGGGGGTGACTGGCGTGGTCACCGTGGGTATAAGCCTGGATTCCAGCCGGAAGGCCGTGGAGATGGCCCGCACCCATTCCGGCGTGCGGGCGGTGGTCGGCGTGCATCCTCACGACGCCAAGGACTTGGACCGCCAGACCTTGAGGGAGTTGAGGCGCCTGGCCACGGATCCCTTCGTGGTGGGTATCGGCGAGACGGGTCTGGACTTCTACCGCAATCTCTCTCCCCGTACCGACCAGGAGCGCGCCTTCCGCTCCCAGCTCGAGCTGGCCCGTGAGCTCGACCTGCCCGTGGTGGTTCACGACCGAGAGGCTCACGCGGAGACCCTGCGCATCCTCGAGGAATACGCGCCCTTCGGAGGACGCCTGATCATGCACTGCTTCTCCGGGGATCTGGATACGGCCCGCGCCGTCTTGGACATGGGGGGTTACATCTCCGTGGCTGGGCCGGTCACTTTCCCCAACGCGCGGAGGCTGCAGGACATCGTGCGGCGACTCCCCCTGGACCGCCTGCTCATCGAGACCGATTGTCCCTTTCTCTCTCCTCACCCCTATCGGGGTAAGCCCAACTCCCCGGCCAGGCTGGTGCTCGTCGCCTCCAGGGTGGCCGAACTCAAGGGATTGTGCCTCGGGGAACTGCGCCTGCCCGACCCCTTCACCCGGGATTGAGGCCGGGCAGCGGACCACGTCTCCGAGCAAGCTCCGTTCCACGGAATTTGCTCGGGAAGTGCCGCCAACGAGAGGTTCCCGAGCATATTTGGGATTCGTGCTCCCGGCAGTATGACTGTTCGGAAAATGGTGCGCAAGCGAGGAGGGTTCCGGCCCTAAGTCATCCTTTGGGTCCTGCTTAACGTTGTTTTCGGATGCGACCTTCTAAAAAGAGGATCTCCGGCACCTCGTCGCCCGACGTACCCCGGCCGGATGTTCCCGGAGGGAACATCCGGCCCTGAAAAACCCCACTCCACTTTAGTTCCATCCCGAGGAGAGGAATAGAACCCGCCGGGTGAGGAAGGCCACGAGGTCCGGCGCCCTTTCCTTTCCTCCGGCCGCCCTCCGGCTCAAGAATGATCCGATTACCTTGACCGAGCCGGGAAAGAAGATGCCGAACATCCCCGAGCCGAGCAGGAACAGGAATGTGCATCCCCCACCGGATAATGGAATAACTTACCATTAATGGAGAACGGGGCCGGCTGTCTCTTAAGGCCCCCCACCGGCAAACGAGATCCCCGGTTCGGCACCCTCCGCATGGCCGGAAAGGAAGCGGTGTTTAGGAAGGATAACGTCGGCCGACCGCTCCCAGACCCCTTCCCAAGAAATATTTCCGCCGGTGACCGCTGGCAAACGGGGCCGTTCTTCCGTCCGCATGCGGGGAGCGTATAGGAGCGGGGTGTTTCCCGGGGAGAGACTGGTCTTTCGCCATGCGGGTAACCCCTTCTCGAAGGATCGGCCTAAACGGAAAGCGTGCGTAAGCCTTTGGCGAGGAAAGAGGCGACCGCCACATCGGATAAATAGTGTGCAGCGACATCCCAACGGGGGGTGGCAGCAAGATCGGTCGCGGGCCCTCTACCGGGTTCTTCGTTCTTTCTCCCTGCGTTCCAGCCAGGCCCGGTAGACCTCCTTCTGGGACACGCCGTGCCCTTGGGCCACCGCCCGTACCGCCTCGCGGGTCGGTTCCCCGGAGCGTACCAGGATTTCCACCTCCTCGGCCACATGTGCCAGTGGCGGCTCCTCCCGCTCGCCGCCCGGAGCCACCACCAGGACGAACTCGCCTCGGGGCTTCCTGCCGCCCAGGATATCCAGAAGCTCCCCCGCCGTCCCCCGCATCACCTCCTCGTGGAGCTTGGTGAGCTCTCGCGCCAGGACCACCGGCCTCCGCGGGGCCAGTTCCGAGATGTCGCGCAGGGTTTCCAGGATGCGGTGGGGCGCCTCGAAGAACACAAAAGCCTCCCCCTCAGCCAAAAGGTTCGCCAGCCGCGTGCGTCTACTCGTCCTGGCCGGCGGCAGGAATCCCTCGTAACGGAAACGCGGCAGGGGAAGGCCGGAGACGGCCAGAGCCGCGGTCAAGGAGCTGGGACCCGGGACCACCTCCACTTCCAGGCCCCGACGGAAACACTCCTCCACGGCCCGGAAGCCGGGGTCGGACACCCCGGGCATTCCGGCGTCGCTCACCAAGGCCACCTTCTTTCCCGCTTCCACCTCCCGCGCTATGGCCTCCGCCCTCTCCCTCTCGTTGTGCCCGTGGTAGGAGACCATGGGGGTATGGACGTCGTATTGGGTGAGCAACTTGCGCGTGCGTCGGGTGTCCTCGGCGGCGATGAGATCGGCCTCGCGCAACACCCGCAGGGCACGCAGGGTGATGTCCTCCAGGTTGCCGATGGGGGTCCCTACCAGGAAAAGCCTTCCTTTCAAGTCCTTTCCGCGGGTCACGCCGGGCGGGCTTCAGGCCCGCCTGGCCAGGAGTTTCTCCACCAGCTCCAGCTGGGTGGCGTAGTCCAGGTCCGGCGCCAGCTCCGCCAGTCGCTTCAGGATGCGGGCCGTGGCGTAATAGACGTAGATAGGCTGCGGCCTGGCCTGTATCTTATAACATATACCGTGTTCGGCGAGTTCCTCCAGGGACTTCTCCACCTCCTCTCGCGAACGCCCCAGCCGCATTCCTATCCTCTCCGCGCTGTCCACGGTCCCCGGGTTGTCCTTGAAGAAGGTGATGAGCTCCAGCTTGACGCGGTTTATATCCGAATCCCGGACGATGAACTTGCCTATCCTCGCCAACAGACCACCTCGAGCGCAAACGCCGCTTCGCCGACGGCCGAACTTCCCCTCTCCTCTCTCCGCCGCGATCGTCCTTTAGGGTTCCCTCTCCTTCCGCTTACCCCTAACGGTGGAGCTCGCCGTCTTTCTCCGGCAGCCTTTATCTGTCTTGATTTTAATCGGCACCTTTCCGCCCCATCTTTAAAATCGTCGTGGCCCTGACGACGTGTTCGCTCGGGACTCCCAACACTATTTACCGATCTGTCCTGGAAGCAGAGACGCTTTACCCTCCTACCGTCCGTGCGGGAAGCGCTTTCCCATCGCCCTCGCCGGACGAGTCCTCGCGTCGAGCGGGGGCTTTAGGGAACCCGCGCCGCCGTCCGCGAGGGTAGTCTTAGGCGCCTCGTCTCGCTGCCCAGGTTCAGAAACATGGTGGACACCCCCTATACTTGC
>JACVJF010000161.1 GCA_015711855.1 Candidatus Solincola quzhuomuensis
GTCTCCCGGGTTCTGAATGCACAGGTAAGGGTCGAAGTTGGGGCGGGTAGTGCCCTCGGCGAAGTAAAGGAAAGTGGCCGGTGAGGTGGTCCCGGCGGAGACGTGCCCTCCCGTCCACTTCCCCAGGTAGTTGAAGTACATGGGGCGTTCGGCCACGATCTGTTGCCCGTTGGTGCACTCCACCTTGGCCGAGAAGTCGTGGGCCGGGTCGTCGCCCACACCCAAGACGTCGGCGGCGCTTATCGTCAACCGGGAATGAGGGTCGACGGTCAAGGTCTGCAGTTGGGTGGTGCCGTCGCCCTTCATGTAGGTTATGCTCACCGTCGCCACCGAGCTCCCTGGGTTCTGGAGGCAGAAGTAGGTGTCGAAGTTGGGGCGGGTAGTGCCTTCGGCGAAATAGAAGGCTGGGGTGGGAAGCGAGTTATCGATCACCGGCAACGGACTGGTGGCGTAATTCGGGTAGGGGCCGAAATAATGTGGTGTCGCGGAAGGATCGGGCATGGGCATCTGAGCCGCAGAGAAATCGCTCCCTCGTCCCGCCGGGAAGGTCATTCCCAACGCCTTGGCCCTCTCCGCCGCGGCTTCCCTCTCCTCAGGGCTAACGCGCCCATCCCCTGGCGCAGGATTACCACGAGAGGCGAGCTCTCCTTCTCCTCGCCCCGCATAGGCGTCGGCTACGGATGGAGCGCCGCCCTTTTCACCATCCGTGGGTGCTCCGCCACGGACGCCTGCGCCGGCGGAGCTTACCCCACCCGTTGCTATCATGCCCATGAAGAGCATGAGCGCAAAAAAGCGCAGAAGACCATCCTCTTGACATCTCTTTTCATCTTTTTCTATGCCCCCTCCATCAATCGAGGCGCGTGAGGGTTAACCGACCCGGCGATCATCAATCCGGTTAGGAAGGCGGTCTTCCCAGGTGCAGCCTTTCTCTCTAGGCGGATATCTCTCCGCCTTGTCCCCATTATTCCCTCGAGCGGGGGGAAATAACTTCGTTCCGCGGCAGGACATGATGCTTACACGAGCCCCTATCCTCCGGGCGAATCTCTGCGGGAATTGTACGCGGGTAGCCGGAGAACGTACGGGAGGAGAAAGGCATAAAAAGAATGGCCGTGCCTCCGATATGCAATGGCAACACTCGGGCTTAAACGTGCCTGAGGGCGAAGAGGTCGAAGGCGAACGATCATGGCCTCCGAGGCGTGGTGGCGGTAGGTTTTCGATCCCTGATGAAGTAGGACTTACCCGCGTCCTCTCCCCTCTTCATTCCGCGCGGTTGAACTGCCAGAGGGCCAGGGCGAAGAGGAATGCGCCGAAACCCGCCATGACCAGCACGTCTAGCCACAGCGGGTGGGCCTGGACCGGAAGAGTCGCCTGCCGGGCCATGGAAGACAGGGCAGAGGGGTTTGGGTAACCCTTTTCAAGTCCGATCCTCAGTATCTCCGGATCCTTGAACCAGGCGGCGAATTGGGCTATGTTTCCGGGCATGCCCGCCGCCAAGTCCAGTCCCTTGAGCATGATTCCCCGCAGCGCGTCCACTCCGTAGGTAAGGGGGTCGATCTTGGTCAATACGTCCATCCACCGGGGAAGCCCCTGCAGGGGAAAGAACGCCCCGGAGAGGAAGAACATGGGCATGAGCAGGAAGTTCATAATGATGGGAAATCCTTCCATGGAGGTCATGCGCGCGGCCACGGCCACCCCGAGGGAGGTGAGGCTCAAGGACAAGAGTATTATAAGGGGCATGACCGCCAGGACCTTCCACAGGGTGTCCAGGCTGAAACCGTACACCCAGGGGGTGAAAGCCAAGATGAGGAAGATGGCCCCCTGTATAAGGGCGGTGGTGGATCCCCCGATGATCTTGCCCAACGCCACACTGGAGCGGGGTACTGGGGAGACCAGTACTTCTTTCAGAAAGCCGAATTCACGATCCCATATTATGGAAATGGCCGAAAAAACCGAAGTGAAGAGCACGGTAAGGCCCAGGATGCCGGGGAACATGAACTTGATGTAGGGAACGTCCCCTCCCCCGAAGACCTTGAAGGCGCTCTGCATGCCCACGCCGAGCAGAGCAAGGTACATGATGGGCTGAGCGAATCCCCCGATGCGGCGCGCCCGGTCCCTCCAGAAGCGCTTGAACTCCCTAAGCCATATGATATATATGCCGCGCATGGCCCAGCGCATGGCGGACGACTTCCTCTCTACCGGCTTAACCGCCTTCCCGCCCTCGATGGCGACTATCTCTTTCTCCAGCGCTCCCATCTTCCGATAATCCTCCGTCAACGCTTGTCTTCCTATCCCTGCGGATGAACGGCGCTTTCTATTTCCCAAGCAATTCTGCGCCTTATCGAGCGAAGGGTGGCCTCACTCTGGTCACCATCCGCCTCATGTCCGCCATGAACCCGTCGGCCTCCTCGTCCCGGATCTCCCTACCGGTCAGCTTGAGGAAGACGTCGTCCAGTGTCGGACGGTGGAGATTGATGGACTGTATGGACACGTCGAAGTCCTGAAAGAGGCGGGGGATGAACTCCTCTCCGCGTTCCACTTCGAAACACAGACAGTCCTTGTCCTCCAGGATGTTGACTCGATACTTTTCCCTTAAAAGCTCCTCGGCTCGGGCATCGTCGTCGGTCTTGATGCGGATGATGTCCCCTCCAACCATGTTCTTGAGGTTCTCCGAGGTGTCCAGGGCGATTATCCTCCCATGGTCGATGATGGCGATGCGGTCGCAGTGTTCCGCTTCCTCCATGTAGTGAGTGGTGAGGAAGATGGTGATGTCCTCGCGTTTCTTCAGGTCCGCGACGTAATCCCATATGTACTTCCGGGTCTGGGGATCCAACCCGATGGTGGGCTCGTCGAGGAAGAGCACCCGGGGATGGTGCAAAAGCCCGCGGGCGATTTCCAGTCTCCTTTTCATGCCCCCGGAAAAGGTAATCACCAGGTCGTCGGCGCGGTCCAGGAGGTCCACCATCTCCAGGAGCTCCCGCTTACGCTTCTCCCTCACCGCTTGAGGTACGGCGTAGACCACGGCATGAAAGTCCAGGTTCTCGTTGGCGGTGAGGCGGTCGTCCAGGCTGGGATCCTGGAAGACCAGGCCTATGCGCTGTCGGACCTCCCTCTTCTGCCTCACCACGTCGAACCCGTCCACCGTGGCCCTACCGGCGGTGGGGGTGAGTAAGGTGCACAGCATGTTGATGGTGGTGGTCTTGCCCGCCCCGTTGGGGCCCAAAAATCCGAAGACCTCCCCACGCCGCACCTCGAAGGTCACTCCGTCCACGGCCACCAGGTCGCCGAACTTCCTGACCAGTCCCTCTACTTCAACGGCATGTTCTCCCATGATCTCTCCAGATCTATCCTCGTACTCTCCGTTAAGCGTAGACACGATTCCCGCTTTTCGGAGCCGCCCTGCAGGCCCGGAAAGAGGTCGGCCCGCGACGCTCCCGGTATTTCGTCTCCAATTAATTTAGCTTTGCTAAATATAAATAAATTATGAGCCTTCTTCCCCGCTGTCAATGACCGGGAATCGCATCCAGGGAAAAAGCCTCCCTCATTACGTGCTCTTCAACGCCGATCTCGGTTTGCGCTCTTAAACGGCGATGCCTGGTGTCGCCCCGCCTTTTCCTCGGTATCAGCATTTTCCGAGACCTTTCCCGTGGAAAGTTTAGCGGTGAACCTCTCCAGCCAGGTTATGAAGGCCTGTATCTCCCGCACGTCTTCCCGCTCCATGAGCTCCAGGAGCTGTCGCTTCTGCATCTCGCCAAGTCGCCGCAAGAGCCCTTTACCTTTGCCGGTGAGGCGGACCAGCGTCACGCGACGGTTGGTGGAGTCCTTGCGGCGCTGCAGCCACCCCTTCTCGCACAGGCTGGTTATCATGCGGCTGGCAGTGGGGGGTGTCACCATCATGATCTCAGAGATCCCGGTGACGGTCATCTCGCCGTGAGCGTTCAACATCTTCAAAAGGAAAAACTGGGGCGGGGTTATTCCGTACTTTCCAGCCACCCTGCGCAGTGCGTTCCCTCGCGAGCGCATGATGACAGCCAGACATTCCGCGAGCCGCTCCACCAGCTCCTCCCGCGGGTCAAGGCCTTCAACCGGCATTTCTACCTCTCCACGATCACCCGGCCTTTAAGCGACCCCCTCCCGTCCCCGCTGACATTATGCCACAACAGGAAAAACCCGTCCCTATACGGAGCCGGAAAAAATTCTTTATCCTCATGCCGCATAGGCCGGTCGGCTTCGCTTTGAAAAAAGCCGAACACTGCAGGCCGCAGAAAAGCTGGTCGTAAGCGGATAATATTC
>JACVJF010000162.1 GCA_015711855.1 Candidatus Solincola quzhuomuensis
GATAAGGTAAAAGCTGTCAATGTCCGAATGTCAATATTTAGAAACATGATCTAATCATTGGGAAAGCCCTCTAGTTTGCCAGGCGGCAAGAGGAACAAGATGGTGAGTTGAACCCTCAGGGTGTGGAGGGATTGGCGTTAAGGAACGTGAAAGTAGCGGCCTTCTTTTCTGTGCTCCTCCTCGTCTCGACCCTCTCTGGCGGCTTCCCGGGAAAGAGAGCGCAGTGCGCGACTCCGGTCGGGCCGAGCGGTATCATCGCCTATGCCAGCGGAGGCGACATATGGGCGGCGCAGATTGTGGGAGGAGCCGTCAAGGAAAGGAAGAGGTTGACCCAGGACGGGGCGTCCTCCAATCCCCGGTGGTCCCACGACGGGTCGAAACTCCTGTGGGAAAGGGACAAGGGGAACGATATGTGGGGCATAGTCGTTTACGATTACCTGCACGGAATCGTGGAGAAGGAAGTAGAATTTTACGGTTCCAGTTACAGTCCTGAGGTGCCTAAAGAAAAAATCTATTTTCGAAACGCGCGCTGGTCGAAAGATGACAGGTACTTCTACTACCTTGGTATGTGGAGCGGAAGCGGCGGCATCCCGCTTTGCAAATACGACCTCGCTAGGGCGAGGGTCTTGGGAAACCTCACCCTTACCTACGAGTTCGAGGTCAGCGGGGACGACTTATTTTTGCTCAGAGGCCGTGAGTTCAACGAAAGGACGGGTTGGTATGATTACCCGGTTTACCTGGATGACGATCCGGCAAAAGAAGGTTTTGTGCGTGAATGGACAGCAGCCGGAGACTTTGCGTTCTCGCGAAAGGGAGAAAGGTTAGCCGTAGTGGATGTCGTCAGCAGCTCAGACAGCACCCCAACGGGAGTCAGCATATATAACCTGAACGGCCAGAAGGTCAAACAACTGTTGGTTCGGCCCGATCTTATCCAGTTCTCCTCCCACGACGATTTCTTGACCTATTACGAGGAAGGCAGTGACTCGCTGTTCTATGTGGAGATCGAGAATCCGGGAAATGTTTCCACCATATCCCTGGACATAGATCGGGACGGGTTTATTGTTAACGATGAGTACGACTGGCGCCCCCCGCCGACCTGGCGCGCCGGCATCCAGAAAGGCGACATCCTCCTGCACCGCTCCGGGAAATGGGGCCTCTCCAACGTCCTCACCTACACCCATGCGGGCATCTACGTGGGAGGGGGCCTGGTGGCCGAGGCCAGGAGCGAAGGGGACGGGGGCGTGTCCCTATACCCCGTGGAGGACTGGGACTTCCCCAAGGACACCTACGTGAGCCTCTACCGGGTGAACGCCACCCAGGCCAAGCGGGAGGCGGCGGCCGCCTGGGCCCGGGCCCAGACGGAACGAGTTCCCCGCCCCACCTACGACTGGGGATGGTACATGCGCGACGCTTCAGCGAATTCCTCCGCCTGGTACTGTTCGGAGCTGGTGTGGGCCTCCTACCGGAACCAGGGGATCGACCTGAAGGAGGTGGGCGCTCTCGGCCCCACCCAGGCCCTCGGCCCCGTCTCCCCGGACGATTTGGCCAAGCAGGAGAAGGAGGATGGAGACCTTGCCCGGGTAATCTACCACCACGAGGAGAACCCCACCTCCATCTGGCCGGGAATCTTCCTCCGCGCGGACTCCCCCGTGGATCTCTCCCTCCGCGACCCCCGGGGGAGGATATGCTCCAAGGAGAGCCTGGGGGCTATTCCCGCCCACTACCTGGAGATGGACGTAGACGGGGACGGGGAATCCGAGGACCTCATCCTCCTGGAGAAACGCCTCCTTGGCGATTACCGGGTGACAGTGATCCCCGAGCAGGGAGCCTCCCCGGAGGACACCTTCACCCTCATAGCTCGCGTGCGGGGGGAAAGGACGGTCCTCGCCCGAGACATGAAGATCTCCCAGATACCCGCTAGAGGCTTCCTCCTCGAGGCCCCGGAGAAGACTTGGTATTTGGCCGAGGGCTGCACGGCAGCGGGCATGCAGACCTATATCCTGGTCCAGAACCCGGGATCCGACAGTGCCCACGTAAAGCTCACCTTCCAGACGAAAACGGGTGAGGTGCAAGGACCCGAGGTGGACTTACCCGGAGGAAGGAGGACCACTTTCCTCGCCAACACCTACGTCCCCGGAAACACCGACGTCTCCACCAAGGTCACCTCGGACCGGCCGGTCATCTGCGAGCGGGCCATGTACGGAGCGGGGATGGCCTGGGCCCACGACTCGATGGGATACAATCCCTAAAGGGGTCAGGTCTTGAAATTTGATACCCATGGGGGTATATATCGCTATCTCTTCTAAACCCCAGAGGTTTTATTCGCCATCTTCTTAATACCCCCGGGGATTTTATTCGCCATGTTTATCCTGGTATTCCTCGCTGTTCTTCAGCGATTCCCGCACCTGCTCGATGGTCCACCCGCCCTTCATGAGCTCCGCGAAGTGCCGGAGGCCGATGGGGTCTGGATCCCTCCCCAGCAGTTCGCGATATGCTTGGGTGACCAGCACCATCTTGTACTCGTCGGTGGTCTTTATGGTTTCCCGCACCTGCTCGATGGTCCACCCGCCCTTCATGAGCTCAAGATAATGCCGTAAGCCCTCGGGGTCGGGGTCCCTGTCCAAGAGATCGCGGTAGGCCTGGGTGATGAGCCTCGTTTTGTACTCGTCGGTGGTCTTTATGGCTTCCCGCACCTGCTCGATGGTCCACCCGCCCTTCATGAGCTCCGTGAAGTGCCGGAGGCCGATGGGCTCAGGGTCCCTCCCCAGAAGGTCCCGGTAGGCCAGGATGACCTGCCTCTGTTTATACTCGTCGGTTTCCATTACGGCTTCCCGCACCCTTTCCGGGATCCATCCTTCCCGCAGGAGTTTCTCGTAGTAAGCCAGCTCCTCGTCGCTTGGCTCCCTCGCCAGAAGGTCGTGATAGGCCTGAGTCACCACCTTACGTTCCTCGCTTACGCCTTTCAATCCCCATACGAAAAGGAGTAGCCAGATAAAAATACCGCAAATTGCCAGTCCTCCCATAAGAAGCCCCGCCAGGAACAAGCGCCTTCTTTTTCTCGCGCTCCTATATTCCAGGATCTGGTAGTGAGCGAAGGGCATCTCCGCATCCGACGGCGTACCGGCGGTGACCGGAACCGCATTCGGGGCGTCCTTCGTGTCCAAGGGCGTCTCCAAGGGATGGAAAGTGCCTCGAAAGGTCGACTCACGGCTCAACGCGCCCCCGGCCTTGTACGCCTCGGGCGCGGGAACGGCTCCGGCACGCAGCGCCTCCGCCATATGGGCGGCGGTGGGATATCGCTCCTCGGGGTCCTTGGCCGTGGCCTTAACGATCACCGCGTCCAGGTGAGGTGGGAGAGAGGGATCCAGTTCCCGCAGCGGGGGGAGGTTCTCGTTGACCACCTTGTAGATGATCGCCGTCAGGGAGGGGCCGGAAAAGGCCTTATGCCCGGTCAAGAGTTCGAACAGCAAGACCCCGCAGGAGAAGATGTCCGTCCGCCTGTCCACGGGCTCTCCCTTCACCTGTTCCGGGCTCATGTATCCCGGGGTGCCCACGACCAGCCTGGTCTGGGTGGTGATGGGCGAGTCTACGATTCTGGCGATGCCGAAATCGGTGATCTTCACGGAGCCTTTACGGGTCAGGAAGATGTTGTCGGGCTTGATGTCTCGGTGTATGACTCCCTTTTCGTGGGCGTAATCAAGCGCTTCCAGGATCTGGAATATTATTTCGACCGCCACCTCAGCCGAGAGGGGACCGCGGGACAAAACCCGGTCCAGGGTCTCTCCCTCCAGGTATTCCATGGAGATATAGGGGCGACCGTCAATCTCGTCGATGTCGTGAACAACAACTATGTTGGGATGGTTGAGCCTTGCCGCCGCCTGGGCCTCGCGGTAGAAACGTGCTTCGGCCTCGCTTTTCTCCACCAAGTCCAGGCCTTCGGGAAGAATCAGGAACTTGAGGGCCACCTTGCGCTTGAGGATCCTGTCCTCGGCTAGGAAGACTTCCCCCATAGCCCCCCGGCCTATGCGGCGGATGACTTCATACCGTTCGCTATTGACCATATGACGGCCCGTGCCTCGAACAACCTCCCTTAGTAATATAAAGAATCGGGTCTGAAAAGGCCAGGTCCTCCAAGAGAGCGCCGAGCTCTCTAGATCATTTTAAATTTGAAAGTCCTAAGTCACGGTGATAGTTTAAGGGGTAACCAAC
>JACVJF010000163.1 GCA_015711855.1 Candidatus Solincola quzhuomuensis
CGGCGGACGGCCCCGTCGTCCCCCTCCCAGATGAAGGCCAGCTTGTTCTTGACCGGGGTGTCCATGTGTTTGTCCAAGCAGTTGAGGACGATGTTGGTCTTCCCACCGATGTACCATTTGCACCACTGGATGCCCCGCGAGTCGTCCAGGACCTTCTCGTAGGGCCGGTACCAGCGGATGTCCAGATCCTCCATGATGGCGTCCCAGAACCATTCCAGGTCCTCGCAGGACCTCCGCAGCAGCTCCTGGTAGTCGGCGATGCCGTGCTTGCGCATGAAGCGGGTGATGTTGGCCTTCTCCACATAGTCCCCGTAAGGCCTCCAGACGATCTCGCTCATCTCGCTCCCTCCTCTTTCGCGGAATACCGGGCGCTTGACCGATCCCTGGGTCGTTCGTTTGGAAAAGATATTGCGTGAAGTGCTGTGTCGAGGATTTCGGAGGAATGCCGTATCCTGGTTCGTCTTTGTAAAATAATATCTTTACCAAATGATTGAACCTGTCAAGTCTCCGGTCGTGAGGGCATGGACTCACGAGAATAACAAGTACAACTTAACAGATTGCACGACATGGGGCTTGATGTTATCCTACATATCGATCCGCATCGGCGATACGCAGACCGTTTCGTGCGAGGGAGGGAAGGAAATGTTCGAAGTGGTCGCCCAGGGCGAGGGACCCCTTTTCATGGATCCCGACGCCGATAAGGCCCGCGAGTTCTTTCGCCAAAAGAACCGGGCCATGGTGAGCAAGGTGATGACCGTCAGTGAGGCGGTGGGCAAGTTTGTCCATGACGGGGACTACCTGGCCATCGGAGGTTTCGGAGCCAACCGTATCCCCAC
Organism: Candidatus Solincola quzhuomuensis; assembly: GCA_015711855.1. Taxonomy (GTDB): domain Bacteria; phylum Actinomycetota; class Geothermincolia; order Geothermincolales; family RBG-13-55-18; genus Solincola_A; species Solincola_A quzhuomuensis. The sequence continues at coordinate 837 of JACVJF010000163.1, forward strand.
CGCGGTGTGCCACGAGATAGTGCGCCAGCGCAAGAAGAACCTAATCTTCGCCGGACACACCTCCACCCATGACTTTCAGATACTGGCAGCCGGCGAGGTGTTCAACCGCTGCGACATCGCCTACATAATCGGCCTGGAGGCGCGCGGGCTATCCCCCAACGCCCGCCGCTACATGGAGAGCGGCAAAGTGGAATGCTGCGAGTGGACAAACTATGCCATGGCCTGTCGGTTGAAGGCGGCGGCTATGGGAGTTTCCTTTCTGCCGGCGCGCAACCTCATGGGCACGGACACCTTCAAGCGCAGTGCGGCCAAGATAGTGAGGTGCCCCTTCACCGGGGAGCAGTACGTGCTCTACCCCGCCCTTTGGCCTGACGTCTCGGCCATCCACGTGCACGAGGCGGACATCTACGGCAACGCCCGCATCAAGGGCATCTCCATCGCCGACCTGGAGCTGGCCCGTGCCTCCAAGCGCCTGATCATAACCACGGAGAGGTTGATCCCTAACGACGAGATACGTTCCGACCCGACGGCCACGGTCATCCCCTATTATCTGGTGGATGCGGTCTGTGAGGTCCCTTACGGCAGCTATCCGGGTAACATGCCCTACGAGTACTTCTCCGATGAGGACCACCTGCGGCTTTGGCTGACGGTGGAGAAGGATCCCGAGGAGTTCAAGAAGTTCCTGGACAAATACATCTATAAGACACGCGACTTCAACCAGTACCTGGAGCTCTGCGGGGGCCTGGAGCGCATCAACCAGCTGCGTGCCGTGGAACACCTGATCGACCTGGGAGGGAGGGGGTGATGGGGATGGCGGATTACAACACCATGGAGATGATGATCTGCGCCGCCGCCCGTAACCTGGAGGACGGCAAGGCGGTGGCCGTGGGCACCGGCGCCCCCTGTGCCGCGGCCATGCTGGCCCAGAAGGCCCATGCTCCCAACCTGGTGATAATCTTTGAGGCCGGAGGCGTAGCCCCGCTCCTGCCCACCATGCCCATCTCCGTGGGCGATTCGCGCACTTTCTACAAAGCGGTCATGGCCAGCGGCATGTGCGAGGTCATGGAGACCATCCAGCGAGGCATGGTGGATTACTGTTTCTTGGGCGGGGCACAGATCGACATGTACGGAAACCTCAACTCCACGGTCATCGGGGCCTGGGAGAAGCCCAAGGTACGCTTCCCCGGCTCGGGAGGGGCCAACGACTTCGGGTCCCTGGCCTGGAGGATAATGGTCATCACCCCCCAGGACTCCAGGCGCTTCGTGGAGAGGGTGGACTTCATCACCACCCCCGGCTACCTGGACGGCCCGGGAGCCAGGGAGAGGGCCGGCCTACCGGCCAACACCGGTCCCTACAAGGTAATCACCAATATGGCGGTGATGGGTTACGACCCGGAGACCAAGCGTATGCGGGTAGAGTCAATACATAAGGGCTTCACCTTCGAGGAAGTGCAGGCCAACACGGGGTTCGAGCTCCTCAAGGCCCCCGAGGTCGTGGAGACGCCGGAGCCCACCCAGGAGGAACTGCGCATCCTTCGCGAGGAGGTGGACCCCAACCGCTACATCATCGGGAGGTAGGCGGGAAGACCGAAAAGGCGATCTAGGTATGAGGAGGGGCGCGGCCGCGTCCCTCTTCGCTTTCTCCGGTGGGAAAGTACTGCGCCCACTTTCCCCCACAGTGGTTGAGCACACGCGAATATGCGGAACGATTTAAGCTGATTCTTCGCTTGATTTAGGACTTCCATCTCCCAAGAGGGTCTTCCTTCCCGCCATCTCCCTGGCCGCCTGGAGAGGAGATGCGCGTCATGTCTATCCGAGGCATGACCGATCCAGCGGGTAATGGCCGGCGACATAGACCTTCGACGCACCTTCGGGTTTACCAGGGAGAGGTAAGGAAAGCCGCTTTCCGGGCCGGAGGAACACCGGCGGGACATACCCTCCTCGAGAAAGCTCCCGGCGTAAGTATCGTTCACGATCTTTGGCTTCGAGGGTTGCGAGCGCAATACCGCCGAGGGCGGACGCTTTGCGAAGAAAACCTGGAAACCCTGGACGTTTTGGCCCACACCCTCTCCATCGAGGAAAAGCGCTTGCTCAGTAGCAAACCTGAAGGGCTTCATAGACGCGGCCTCCCATGAGCTTGGTCATCCGGTCACCTTGATAAGGGCTTCGCCCTCAGCCTCAAGGAGCGCTTTGAGATGCCGAGTGACCGCGAAAAGCAGGACCTGCTCACCTTCGTCGACCAGGGTGCGGACCGCCTTACCCGGCCGGTGGAGAAGCTCTTGTACATCTTAAGGATCGAGCACGGCCAACTGGAGCTCGACCTGCGCCCCGCCGAGCCGCTTCCTCTCCTGCGCCGCGGGGTGAACGAGATGTGCGCAGCGGGGAAAAACATCGCGCTTAACGTCAAGGGGGATCCGGAACCCTGCCTCCTGGACCCCGACCGTCTCTGGAGGTCGTTTGCATCCTGCCGGAAAACGCGGTTAAATCCCCCCTCCGACAGCCCGGTGGATGCGGAGGTCGAGGATCAAGAATTCGAATACATGGTCTCGGTGACGGACCGCGGCATCGGGTTTCCCGAGGAGGACAGGGAACACTTCTTCGACCGCATCTACCAGGTGGAAAAGGCGCGCTATCACTCCAAACCCGGCATGGGGATGGGTTTGTACATAGCCCGGGAAATAATCGAGCGGCACAGCGTAAGGATTGGCACTAACCCCGGGAGGGCGGGGATTCCGTCTTCCGCCTCACCATACCCCGCCAGATGGTGAATCTCAGGAAAACAACAACATAAAAGGTATGTCGCCGATTCTCTGCCCCGGCATCGGTAAAGGTAGATTTTATTGGCAAATAATGGAATGAAGGGCCAAGGCCAGATCGAATTCCATGAAATCCAGGAATCCTTGACCCTCCTCTCGCCGATCCGGGGATCCTTTAATGCGAGGTTCGGCTCGAGAGAATCCCCTTCATTTGCCGGAGTCCTCTCCCAGGACCACCAGGGCATCGACCACCACCGGGCGCGGACCGTCCAGGATGACCGGGTTCATGTCGATCTCTTTAACTGCGTCGTACTTCATGCCGATATCCCCGACGG
>JACVJF010000164.1 GCA_015711855.1 Candidatus Solincola quzhuomuensis
CTGGAGCGCTTCTCGAGAAGCGGATCCTTTTGCAAACGATGGCTACGGTGGAGATGCAACCGCCCAGGCATGCTCCGCAGAAAAAGGTGGGGAGAAGGAGGTTGGGACCGGCAAAAAGGCCTATAAGGGCGAGGGATTTTACATCGCCGCCCCCCACTCCTCCCAGGAGGAAGAAGGGGAAGAGCAGAGCAGTTCCCAGGAGATAGCCAGCCGTTCCCCGAAGGAAGCCGGGCCATCCCCTAAGAGCGGAAAACGCCGTTCCCGCGATCATCCCTGCTAGTATCAGAAGGTTGGGCACCTTCCGTTGGCGTATGTCGAAGAAGGAAGCGGCTATGGCGATGACCCAGAAGACTACGGCCTTTGCCGGCCCCATTTCCGCAATTACCTCCTTTTCCTATGCGGAATTCCTGCAACGCGGCTTCGAGAGCTTGATGGTCGAGGATCAGCCCAGACCGTTCATAAGTTGATGGAATATCTTGTTGAAGAAGCTCTTGATGACGTCGGTTCCCCCCGCCCAAGCGATGAGGGCTCCGGCGATGGCTGCGGCGCCCAGGATGACTAGGGCATATTCGGCGGTAGCCTGAGCCGACTCGTCGACGACCAACTCCATGGGACTACGCAATACTACCACCTCCTTACTGGAAATTTCCACCTTTTCTTTCCTTCAATAACTCGCCTGATCCATAGCTCACCCCCTCTTCCCGATCTCATAGGACGTGACCCAGTATCATGCTTCCCACGGTAAGCAACAGGAAGGACGGCAGTATTAGGAACACCAGGGGGAAGAGGACCAGTATGGATGCCCGTGCGGCCTTGATCCGGTTCCGTTCCCGGCGACTGGCCCTCAGTTCGCTGGCCAGACCCTCCAGTATGTCGGCAGTTGGTGCGCCGCTTTCATCCGCACGGAGGATGGTGCGGGCGAACCTGCGCAATTCAGGGCTGGGATGGCCGGCCAAGCGACTGAAGACCTCCTGAACGCTCTCTCCCAATCGCATGCGCTCCGCGAGCCTCGCCAGTTCTCGACGGGTAAGGGGTTGGCCGCTCACGGTCAACGAATGTTGCAATGCGCGATGGAGGCTTTCACCCGAATAACAGAGCACGGCTGTCAAGTCGATTATCTCCGGAAGGTCGGCGGCTACGGCTTCCAAGGCTCGGCGTCTTTTTCTTTGGATCATGAAGGCGGGAAGCCGATAACCCAGGGCGAAGGCCAGGGGTGCGATGAGGAGGGAGACGAACCCCAAGGGAAGGACAAGCAGAACGAGGGCAAAGCCCGCCGCCATCCTCAATCCCTGTAGAAAGGAGGGTGTCCATTCCGGCACCGTCTCCCGAAGAAGGGAAGCCCATTTCTCCTCCTGAGTGGAGCGAAAGAATTGCCCTAGCCTGGTCAGGAGTTTCCGGAAAAGGTCGTCAATACGCGGTCTAGGGGTGACAGACCTTTCCGTGGGGTTATCTAGTTGCAACATGTACAGGGCCGCTAACCTTCTAAGCCTTGTCCGTGCGCCGAGCGCAAGAGAGCTGAAAACGCTGAGGGCGACGAGTATGGAAATGATAATCTCCAATTTTTGGAACCTCGCTTAAATCACCGGATTCGCCAATCTTTGGATTATGTAAAAGCCCGCTCCGTTCAGTAGGAGGGCAAGAACTGTGACCAAACTGCCCGTCGTCGTCGAAAACAGGGGGCGCAAAGAGGAGGGATTAAGGACCGCCTGAATGAGGAGAAAACCTAAAGGTAGGGCGGAGACCAGGTACCCAGAAGCCCGACTCTGAGAGGTCAACATGCGCGTCTCGCGCCTCATCTCCACTATGTCGGCCACCCGCTTCCGCATCCTGTCCAGCAAGCGGGGCAGATCTCCCCCTTTTCCATGGAGCAACCCGAGTACGGTTAGGGTAAGGCGCATGGAAGGCGACGAAGAGGCGGCGGCTGACTTTAGAAGAGATTCCTCCAATCCCCCGCCTGTCTGGATTTCCTTGAGCACGGATTCTATTTCGCCGCCCAGCTCTCCCCCCAACCCTTCGACGCTGGCCTCCAGCGATTGTTGAAGCGATAGCCCGGAGCGTAGGGACTGGTTGAGGGAGTCGATAAAGTCCAGTATCTGCTCCTCCATTTTCTGCTCCGACTTTCGTGTCTCCAGCCGACTGCGGATACGCGAGACCAAAAAAGGAGCGGAGGACGCCAGCACGGCCAGCAACGGATTGCCGGTGAAGGCTAAAAGAACGGATCCCGGGATGGCGTAAAGCAGGAGCCGCCTCCGGCCGGTTAACGCTTTCGGGAAAGTCCGCAGCGCCCGGGCGGAAAACCCGTGACCAAAGACCGATGAAGAAGACCCGTCCTCCAGCGCGCGGCGCACAGCTTCCCGCCGGGATTGGCGCGAATAAAAAGTCAGCAAGAGAAGGCTTATAAGGAACAATACGCAAGCGGCGGCGATCATCAGCGGGGCATGCCGGGGGCGGCCGCCTTCACCTCCTTTGGATGGCCGTTGTCATCGATACCGGGAATGGATCTCAAGGTCACCTGTTCGTAAAGCGCGGCCCCCTTTTCGGCGATTGTTTGGAGAAAAGCCGTCCCGCTTTCCGTCCTTTCCATCACCGAGATCTGGCGGACGGTTCTTCTTCCCTCCCGGTCTCTTTCCATGTGCACCATAACGTCCACTGCCTGTTCTATCTGGCGTCTTACGGTCTCTGCGGGCAGGCCTACCCCGGCGGTCAGGGCCATGGTCTCCAAGCGTGAGAGGGCATCGCGGGGGGAATTGGCATGCACCGTGGTGATGGAGCCGCGGTGCCCCGTATTTAAAGCTTGGAGCAGATCCAGGGCTTCTGGTCCTCTGACCTCCCCGATGATAATGCGGTCGGGGCGCATGCGCAGAGCGTTACGCAGCAGGTCGCGCAGCGTGACCTCGCCCTTGCCTTCCAGATTGGGCGGCCTGGTTTCAAGGGGAATAACATGAGGTTGTTGGAGGCGGAGTTCGGCGGCGTCCTCAAGGGTTATCACCCTTTCCCGGTGATGGATGAAGGCGGAAAGAGCGTTCAGAAGCGTGGTCTTTCCGCTACCGGCTCCTCCGGAGATGATCACGTTCTTCTTTTCCCGAACGGATGTGGCCAGAAAGTCCGCTTCCCGTTCAGAGAGCGCTCCCTGTGCCACCAGTTCCTCCAGGGTGAAGGGAGTGCGGCGGAATTTACGAATAGTGAGCACCGGGCCCAGCAGTGATAGGGGTGGGAGAATCACGTTTACTCGAGAGCCGTCCGGAAGACGTGCGTCAACGTAAGGGGAGGCCTCGTCTACGTGGAGGCCCAGTGGGCCGATGATGCGGTCGATGATACGGTAGATTTCCTCCTCGCCGTCGAGGACCACGTCGCTGGGACGGATAACCCCGTTCCTTTCCACATATACACGGTTGGGCCCGTTAACCATTATCTCCGTTATCTCCTCGTCCCTGATGAGGCTTTCCAGCGGGCCTAACCCAAGAATATCGTCCAGGAGTTTTTCCAGCATGTTTTGCATGTCGGGAGGGCGAAGGACGTAACCTTCTTCCCAGGCCACTTCCCGAGCTAGACGAAGTAGGAATCGTCGCTTGTCTTCGAGGTTTATGCGGGGGTCAAAAATAGGCTCCATACCGGTCAAGCGGTCCCGCACCTTGTCCTTGATGGCGGCATACAGGTTCAAGATCTCACCTCCTGCCCAGCAGAAGCCGTCTTTTTCCGCCAAAGGTGGAATTACAAGAGCCGGTTTCTCGGCTCACTTTTTTCCGTGCCTCTATTCCCATGGATCCCGTCAAATCGGCCACCGCTTTGCCCAGATGGGACTCCGGCCGGGGTAGGTGGCCGAGCTCGGCGAAATCCAATCCGGACCTGGGATCGTCAGGTAAAAGATGTGGACTTTCTATACCGATGGCCCGAGAGAGTTCGTGGGGCTGGA
>JACVJF010000165.1 GCA_015711855.1 Candidatus Solincola quzhuomuensis
CGGAGAGGGACCGTATCTTCGGATCCCACACCTGGGATTACCCTTCCTGGCAGAGGAGGGTCAAGGAGATACTCGACCCGGAGGGCACAGCCGACGGGAGCTTCTACTGCGCGGATTAACGCTCGCGGGCGTGCCGTCGCCCGGGGAAGCGGGTGTGCGAAAGGGAGCGGGAGCGCCGGATTAATCTAAAGAGACAAAGGGCAGCGTTTAAGGAGTAAGGGCGGGTATAAGGTCGTTTCACTCTGCGATAAAAGAAGGGCGCGATCTGCGGTAGGGGAATGGAGGAGGGAGGTCGTTATGAGCGAGGGTTTGTCCTCCTTGCTGGTGGAGCTCAAGGAAGGGGAGGTGCTGACGGCGGTTCGCGAATCCCTGGAAAGGGGGGAAGACCCGCTGTCCCTGGTGGAAAGCCTGCGGGAGGGCATGGAGGAGATCGGCGGGCGCTTCGAGAGAAAGGAGTACTACCTTTCCGAGCTGATCATGTCCGCGGAGATCTTCAAGGAGGCCATGGCCCTGATAGAACCCCGCCTTGGAGGCAGTTCCGGTGGCGACAAGGGGAGCGTGATCATCGGTACGGTCAAAGGCGACATCCACGACATTGGCAAGAACCTGGTGGTCACTCTGCTGCGCTGCGACGGCTTTCGGGTTCACGATCTGGGAGTGGACGTCTCGCCGTCGGACTTCGTAAACAAGCTCCGGGAGACCGGCGCCCCCCTGCTGGCCCTCTCGGGCCTGCTCACCCTGGCCTTCGACTCCATGCGGGATACGGTGCGGGCGGTGGTCGAAGCCGGCTTGCGCGAGAGGGTGAAGGTGATCATCGGAGGGGGCCCGGTGGATGACAAGGTCGTCGAATACGTGGGGGCCGACGCCTTCGGAAAGGATGCCGCCCAAGGCGTGAAACTGGCCAACGCGTTCCTCGCCGGATGAAGGGAGCTTTACTATGGATTCCCGGGAGCGCATCGAGACCGCCATACGGCTGGGCAAGCCGGATCGGGTTCCGGTGGTCCCCATCATCGATTTCTTCTCCGCGCGATATGGGGGAATTTCCCAGCACGACATGCTCTTCGACGTGAGGAAGGCCGACGAGGCCCTGGAGAGGACCCTCCGCGACCTGGGACCCATCGACGGGCAGCACCTCTCCTACGCCGGCCTGGGCCGGATAATGCAGCTAATCTTTCCCAACCCACCCGTTATGCCCGGTGTGGGAGGAGAGCCCCCGGACGGCCAGTTTCAGTTTGTGGAGAGGCCGGTTATGGGGCCGGAGGAATACCTGGAGATAGAGAAAAAGGGTCCTGTGCGCTGGGTTCTGGACAAGATGATGTTGAGCAGCCCGGAACTGGGCAAGCCCATGGGCCTCCTGGGCGCTTTCGGAAGGGCCTTCGCGGACATCTCCAAGATCAAACGGTCGGTCAGCGGCTGGCGGCGTAGGGGAGTGGAATCGCTGGTGGCCTTCAACATTGTCTTCACCCCCCTGGAATACATCTCCCTCTTCATGCGCTCCTTCAACGATTTCATCCTCGACCTTTTCCGCCGTCCGGAGGAGGTGAAGGCGGCCAGCCGAGCGCTCATGCCCTTCATGCAGAGACAGGGCGCCCTGATGATCCGGTTAAGCGGGATCAGGCGCGTCTTCATGGGAGGCACCCGGACCAGCGCTTCCTTCCTCAGCCCCCGGCAGTTCGAGGAGTTCGCCCTCCCGGAGTGGAAGGAGATGTGCGAGTTCTGGGTGGCCAGGGGAGTCACGCCCGTCCTCCACTACGACAGCGACTGGACGCCTTTCTTCCCCTACCTGAGGGAACTGCCGCGGGGGAAGTGCGTCCTGAACCTGGACGGCACCTCGGACATCTTCGCCGCCAAAGAGCAGCTGGGGGATCACATGTGCCTCATGGGGGACGTGCCCGCCACCCTGCTCAAGCTGGGCGAGCCCGAGGAGGTGGACGAGTACTGCCGCCGGCTGATCACCGAGCTCGGCTCCGACGGAGGCTTCATCTTGAGCTCCGGCTGCACCATCCCCGTGGACGCCAGACCGGAGAACGTGAAGGCCATGCTGGCCTCCGTGCACAGGTACAGGCTCTGAACCCCAGGCGGCGGGAAGAGGGACGAGGAAATCACTTTCCTCATGCTGGCCTCCGTGCACAGGTACAGGCTCTGACCCACGGAGGCATGCTGGTGCGGTCCCGGCCCCGGCATCTCCGCTTTACGCCCCAGCTCCCGTCTTCCGCCGGGAGCACGCATGAATCGTTTATTTCCGCCGCCACGGAGTTTCTTGCCTTTGAACCTGAATTTCCGGCCCTTTATTCAGAGAGGGCTGCTCGTTTCCTATCCAGGACCGGAGTTTATATGAGAAGCCTTCTTTTTGGCCGTCCTCTGCGAAAGGGCGGGCGAAGGCCCAAGGCGGGGTGGTATGCAAACTAGGGAGAAAATACGGGGGTTGGAAGCGTGGTATAGGTCTTGTGTGGATAAGCTCCTTGACTGTTCGGCCGCGCCGCGGCTCATTCTACGAAGATTTTGGCCGTCGTGGGGGCGCTCGGTTAGTCGTGGGCATGCGGCATCGACGGTTGGACCTGTAAACAACGGATTATGGGGAAAAAGGAGGTCGAAGAAGGTGAGAAGGTCGATTATTGGCTTGTTATTGCTGACTTTCTTGTTGCCGTTTTTCCTCTGCTCGTGCGGCAACATACGCGCGCAGAGGCAGGCGGAGAAGAAGACCGCCGAAGCAGAAACCGTTTTGGAAAAATTTAATACAAGCAACATACGCGGGCAGAGGCAGGCGGAGAAGAAGACCTGTCTCAGCAATATGAAGTGTTTCCTTTCTGCCGCGGACATCTACGCTAGTTATTATGATGGTTACCCGACGTCCTCCTCGGCTGGGACCACTCCTTATAAGTGGCCGCAAGATTTTTATGACGGTGAGTTGAGGAACGGGGCGCCGGTCTGCCCGGGTGGAGGCGTGATAACCGTGTATTACGGTGACTCGATGACCAGGCCGAGAATAACGTGCAGCAAGCACGGGAGCCCCTAGCTCAAACATGGGGATGCGCGTCGGCAGGCGTGAAAAATTAACATTAAATGTCTACTGATGGCGCCAGTATCCCCATAACAGGCCGTTCCCATTTCATAGAAAACCGAGGCCCCATACTTGTGCCTTTAATAACTTCTCATGTGTTTACAAGCTTACCATAGCATGCCGGCATGAGCCTTTCCGGGGTTCCGAAGGCGGCTTTGGCAAGCTTGCGGTCGTCCCTTCTCTCGTCTCCTGGTGTTCCGGTACAGGTTCCTGTCAGCGCCAGGCGAGGTCGAAGCGGTCTGCGTTCATCACCTTGTTCCACGCCTTGATGAAGTCGTGCACGAACTTCTCCTGGGCGTCGTCGCAGGCGTAGACCTCCGCTATGGCCCGGAGCTGGGAGTTGGCGCCGAAGATTAGGTCCACACGGGTGGCGGTCCACTTGAGCTCCCCAGTCGTGCGGTCACGGCTCTCGAAGACGTCCTCGGATAGCGTCAAGGAATTTGTGTCCACCATTTAGCCTTCCTCCCCTGGCTTCAGTTTTACAAAACCCCGAAGCCTTCTCTGGCCGAGCCTCTCGTTCTCGTTCTTGAAGACAAGGTAGAGGACGGAGAGGAGGCTTTCCTCCGAGGAGAAGACCTCGATGGTCTTAGTCCTCCTCTTCACCTCCTTGTTGATCCTCTTAAGCTGGTTTATGGTGTAGAGGTAAGGGCGTACCTCCTCGGGATAGCGGAGATGAGCGGTGAGGCAGGAAAAGTCCTCCCGCCAGTAGCGCACCAGGCCCGGATAGCGCTTCTTTAAGCGTTCCTCGAAGGAGGCGAGGGCTGCCTCC
>JACVJF010000166.1 GCA_015711855.1 Candidatus Solincola quzhuomuensis
GGGAGACTATCCCCTGCCCGGAGGAGGAGGGAAACTTCGATTGGAAATAGTTCCCATACGGGAAAGGGACCTTCCCTTGCGAGAAAGCGGTCCTCGGACGGCCTGGCTCGACGCCGACCGCCTGACCTTTCCCCTCCTTCTGCGGAGACATCGACCGGGGGATCGTTTCCATCCGCTGGGGGCCCCCGGGAAGAGGAAGCTACAGGACTTTCTGGTGGATCTCAAAATCCCGTGGCCGGAGAGGAAGGGAGTGGTGGTGCTGGAGTCGGCGGGGGAAATCGCCTGGGTGGTGGGGCTGCGCATCGACGAGCGTTACAAGGTCACCGAGGAGACCAGACGGGGGGCCTTCCTACAGCTCCTGTGAGCGTCGGGTCCGCCTTCGAGGAGACGTTCAAGAATATATTATAGAATGTTGGCGGATGGCGGACCGGATAACGTTTCCTGGGGAGGTCGATCGGGGGTCACCGTCGGCAGGAAAAGGAAAAGGACATGGAAAAGAGGCCCGGTCGGAGCCTTATCGGTCCCGAGGAGATAGCCGCCAAGGTGGCGGAGATGGCCCGGAGGATCACCGAGGACTACCGGGGACGAGACCTGGTGGTGGTGGGGATCCTGAAAGGCGCCTTCGTCTTCCTGGCCGACCTGGTTCGGCGGGTGGACTTACCCTTGGAAGTGGATTTCGTTGCCGTTTCCAGCTACGGGAAAGACACTGAGTCCTCGGGAGTGGTGCGCATAGTAAAGGACCTGGACCTGGACATCAGGGGACGGGACGTCCTCCTGGTGGAGGACATCGTGGACACCGGCCTCACCCTGAAGTACATCGCGGAGATGTTGCGCCAGAGGGAGCCCGCTTCCCTGGAGATATGTGCCTTGCTCAACAAGCCGGAGGCGCGTAAGGTGGACATAGAGATCAGGTACTGCGGGTTCGACGTGCCTCCCGTCTTCGTGGTGGGATACGGTCTGGACTACGCGGAACGGTACCGGCAACTGCCCTACGTGGGGGTGCTGGAGGACGGTTGTTGACGGCGAGACGAGAGATGTAGGCCAAGGAGTGAAGGACGGTTGAACACCGGCAACAGGAGATTGTGGCGAACGGTGATCTTCTACATGATAATCGCCTTCGTGATCCTCCTGGTGTGGACCAGGGCGCCCAGCATGTTCGGGGAAAAGAAGGCCCATGACCTGTCCTGGTTCCAGGACCGACTGGCAGAGGGGGAGATAGCCGGCCTGACCATAAGGGACAAGGATCACGTGGTGGCGGGAACCCTCAGGAACGGGGAGGAGTTCGAGGTGAGCATCCCCGCCGACTATACCAGCGAACTGGTGAAGGAGGTGAGCGAATACCGCGCCAAAGCCTCTTCGGACAATCCCGAGGAAGCCGGCAAATACGCCGCTTACCGCAACCTGGAGATAAAGGTGGACGCCCAGAGGGGGTTCGACTTCCTGGGAACGATCATCAACTGGCTTCCCTTCCTGCTCATAGTGGTCCTATTTTTCTTCCTCTTCCAACAGGTGCAGGGAGGGGGCAGTAAGGTGATGTCCTTCGGCAAGAGCCGGGCCAAGCTGGTCTCCAAGGACCAACCCAAGGTCACCTTCAAGGACGTAGCCGGCGTGGACGAGGCGGTGGAGGAGCTACGCGAGATCCGCGACTTCTTGGCCAACCCGGCAAAGTTCCAGGCCCTGGGAGCCAAGATCCCCAAAGGGGTGCTCCTCTACGGGCCTCCGGGCTCCGGAAAGACACTTCTGGCCAAGGCGGTGGCCGGTGAAGCAGGCGTGCCCTTCTTCTCCATCTCCGGGTCGGATTTCGTGGAGATGTTCGTGGGAGTGGGCGCCTCGCGGGTGCGGGACCTCTTCGAACAGGCCAAGGCCAACGCTCCGGCCATAATCTTCGTGGACGAGATCGACGCCGTGGGCAGGCACCGGGGAGCGGGCCTGGGCGGCGGTCACGACGAGCGGGAGCAGACCCTCAACCAGCTGCTCGTGGAGATGGACGGATTCGACACCAAGACCGGGGTCATCCTCATCGCCGCCACCAACAGGCCGGACATCCTGGACCCGGCCCTCCTCCGTCCGGGGCGTTTCGACCGCCAGATAGTGGTGGACCGGCCGGATCTGCAAGGGCGGGTGGCCATCCTCAAGGTACACACCAGGGACAAGCCATTGGCCGACGACGTGGACCTGGAGGTCCTGGCCCGACGAACCCCGGGGTTCACCGGTGCCGACCTGGCCAACTTGGTGAACGAGGCCGCCCTCCTGGCGGCGCGCCATGGAAAGAAGAAGCTGGACATGGAGGAGCTGGAAGAGGCCATCGATCGGGTGGTGGCCGGTCCGGAGAGGCGCACCCGCCTCATAAGCGACAAGGAGAAGGAGATCATCGCCTACCACGAGACGGGGCATGCCCTGGTGGCCCACGAACTTCCCAACGCCGACCCGGTGCACAAGATCTCCATTATACCCAGGGGTCAAGCCCTCGGATATACCCTCACCCTACCCACCGAGGACAAGTACCTGGTGACCAAGTCCGAGCTGGTGGACGAGCTGGCCATGCTCCTGGGAGGCCGCGTGGCCGAGGAAATGGTCTTCGGCGAGCTGACCACGGGGGACCAGAACGACATCGAAAAGGCCACCCGCCTGGCCCGCAAGATGGTGTGCGAGTTCGGGATGAGCGAGAAGCTGGGACCCCTTACCCTGGGCCAGAAACAAGGGGAGGTGTTCCTGGGGAGGGACCTGGTGACCCACCAGGATTACAGCGATCAGATCGCTTACGAGATAGACCGCGAGGTTAGGAGGCTGGTGGACGAGGCCTACGAACGGGCCAGGTCCATACTCACGGAAAATCGGAGCAAGCTCGATCTCATCGCCCACACGCTCATCGAGCGGGAAACACTGGAGAAGGAGGAGCTCCTGGCTCTCCTCGAGGGGCGAGCTCTGGAGGAGACCTCCGTCGCTCCCGCCGCGCCCGCGGTGGAAGAGGGAGAGGAGAGGGAGAGGCTGCGCTCCCTCAAGCCCATCAAGGGGAAGCCCCTGGTGCAGCCGGAGTGAGGTTGCGAACCCCGAGACGGTCGAACAGCAAGCGGGAGTATGGCGGGAAAAGCGGGCGAGCTTGCCTTCGCCTCGTCGACACGGACCCCCGGTTTCTCCTTTTTTTCATGTATAATAGGCGGGAAAACGCCTAAGGAGGACACGTGGACAAGGAGAAGATTAAGCAGGGCGTGCGCCTGATCCTGGAAGGGATAGGGGAGGACCTGGGCCGGGAGGGACTTCTGGATACCCCGGAACGTGTGGCCAAGATGTACGAGGAAATCCTCTGCGGCATGAACGTGGATCCGGCCAGCGTCATCCAGGCCATGTTCACCGAGGAACACGAGGAGATGATCGTGGTCAAGGACATCCCCCTCTATTCCATCTGCGAGCATCACCTCATGCCCTTCCTGGGAAAGGCCCACGTGGCCTACATCCCTGGACCCGAGGGCCAAATCACCGGCATCAGCAAGCTGGCCCGCGTGGTGGACGTTCTCTCCAAGCGGCTCCAGGTCCAGGAGCGCCTGACCACCACCATCGCCGATACCCTGGTCAAGGCCCTCCGCCCCCGGGGCGTACTGGTGGTCATAGAGGCCGAGCACCTGTGCATGTCCATGAGGGGGGTGAAGAAGCCGGGGACGCTCACCATAACCTCGGCGGTGAGAGGAACCTTTCACACCAATGCCGCCTCCCGTGCCGAGGCCATGGCCCTTATTCGCCAGAAGAGCTGACCTGTTGTCGAGCTCCTGCCGAGGCGAGGTGGACCCGAATGGATGAGGGAGCGCATGGCACGACGGGAG
>JACVJF010000167.1 GCA_015711855.1 Candidatus Solincola quzhuomuensis
CCCTTTGCGGTCCTCGACTCCCTTCGGATCAAAATCCCGCTTCTTCCATAAATACTATACCCATAGTCGACTCCCTTTCATGACCGGCGACTCAGATGTCCACAAACCTACCCTTCCTCCGATGACGGTGCCTTGGGGAAGACCGCTTTTGAGATTTATGATTTATGAGATATATCAACCCCGAATCGGGGACCACGTTTTACCCGTCAGCTCCGAGGGAAACATAGATAGTTGAATTACGGAGGTCGACCGGAGCTTGTTTTAGAACGGTCAAACCTCAAGTGGAGAAAGGGAAAAGCAGGTCATGTGGCGGGAGGGACATCCTCCCCGGTCGGGTATCCAAGTAACGCTAAAAGGAGGTGAGCGTGATGCGGGAAATGACCGGCAAGTTCTTGAACGAAGCCTTCGCGGGTGAGAGCATGGCCCACATGAAATACCAGCTCTTCGCGGACCGCGCCGAAGCCGATGGGCTAACCGAGCTGGCCAGGATGTTCAGGGCTATAGCCTACGCCGAGAAGGTACACGCCGGGAATCATCTGCAGGTACTGGGTGGGATAGGGGCCGCCCCCGACAACATCCAGTCCTGCATCAAAGGGGAGACTTACGAGATAGAGGAGATGTACCCGGTCTTCAACGCAGCCGCCAAGCTGCAGGACGAGGAAGGCGCCGTGCGCAGCACCTATTACGCCCTGGAGGCGGAGAAGATACACGCCGAATGGTACAAGAAAGCCAAGGAAGCTGTAGACCGGGGTGAGGACGTAATGATCGGGACCATCCAGATCTGCAGCGTCTGCGGGCATACCCGGGAGGGCGAGGCCCCGGACAAGTGTCCCATCTGCGGAGCCTCCAAGGACAAGTTCGTGCGGTTCTGAGAGGACCGGATCGAAAGGACGGCAATACGCCGAAAAAACGAGGAAACGTCGCGTTGGAGGGAGGTAGAAGATGACGGAAAGACTCCAGATCTACAAGTGCGAGATATGTGGGAACATCGTGGAAGTCATGCACGCGGGCAAGGGAGAACTCGTGTGCTGCGGGCAGCCCATGGCACTCCAGACGGAGAACACCGTGGACGCCGCGGTGGAGAAGCACGTCCCCGTAGTGGAGGTGCAGGAGGATGGGGTGCTGGTCAAGGTGGGCGAGGTGGCCCATCCCATGACCGAGGAGCACTACATCGAATGGGTGCAGATAATCGTCGGCGACACGAGCTACCGCATCTTCCTCAAGCCGGGCATCGACCCCCAGGGCAAGTTCGCCGTCCCCCGAGAGGGGATAACTGCCCGCGAGTACTGCAACCTCCACGGCCTCTGGAAGTCCGCCTGAGCGGGTGGCCCCGAACGGAAAGTCGTATCTGAAAGGAACGCGGAACCGGACACGGAAAGGCCGTCCCGGAGGCGGATCGGGAAGAGGCCTGAAAAGCCAAGTGAATCGATCAAGGGCGCCTTAGAGCGCCCTTGATAGCCTTCCTCACTCGCTCGTATCTGCCTTCTCTTCCGGCGTTCGTCGATTCCCCGCAAGCGGATCCGCCCGCGTACGCAATAATCAGGGAAGGTCGCGCCGTTCTCCCCGCCGCATTGGTCCACCTATCGGGAACCATCCGCGGCCCCTCAGAAGGCGAGGTCGGGATTCCAGATTTCCCAGACCCTTCCCACCAGATCCGGTCCCGGCCTTAGGGTGGGCTTGCCGGGCTGCCAACCCGAGGGCATGACCTCGCCGGTCTTGGCCGTATGCTGGAATGCCTTCACCTGGCGGATCAGCTCGGCAACGTTGCGGCCCACCGGCGGGGTCATCACCTCCATGGCCTGGATTACGCCCTCCGGATCGATGAGAAAGCGACCCCTTATGTTTACGCCGGAATCTTCGTCATAGACCCCGTAAACCTTACCGATACGGCCTCCGGCGTCGGTGAGCATGGGAAACGGGATCCCACCCTTCACCATTCGGGAAAGCTCCTGCTCCTGCCAAATCTTGTGGGTGAACCTGCTGTCCACGCTCATGGCCAGGACCTCCACCCCGAGTTTCTTGAGCTCCTTGTACTTGGCGGCGACCGCCGCCAGCTCGGTGGGTCATACGAAGGTGAAATCGCCGGGATAGAAACAGAGGACCACCCACTTGCCCTTATAATCAGACAACCTGAAATTCTTGAACCCGCCGTTCAGGTAACCGCTGGCCTCGAAGTCCGGAGCGGGTTTTCCCACCTGAGCCCTCATCTCCATTCCTCCCCGCATCCCCGCCTGGCCGCTTGCCGGTACCGCGCCTTTTCCGGCCTCAATTCCCCCCGTGATCGGCCCCCTGGCCGGTGTCACGCATTTATCCTCGGGTTTCGTTTTAGGAGTCATGCTTGCACCCCCTTCTCCTCCCGTGTCGAATCCGTCAACCGTTCCCGGATCACCCCTCACGCCCTGCAGCAACGGATCGCCCAGCAATCCAAGAGTCCGACCCCATCTCCGACAAGGAGTTTTTCCTCCGACGTATTACGCGAGCCACCGCCGCCAAGAGCGGAGGCACTCCCGCCATCAGCCCTTGAGCTCCTCCACCTCCTCCTTGCCCTCCTCGAGTTCCTTGGCCTGTTCCTCGTCCTCCATGAGGAGGAGGGTCTGGAACTCGCCCACGTGGGTCTTCTCCTCCCTGGCTATGTCCAGGAGGACTTTCTTGATAAGCCGGTTCTCGGTCATGGCCGCCAGTTGCTCGTAGAGATTCACGGCGTCCAGCTCGGCGATCATGCCTACCCGGCATATCTCCCTGTCCAGCTCCTTGCCGCTCATGCGGCTCAGATCCTTGGGGATCTCCGAAAGCATCTTGACCTCCTTCCGATAATTAAATCATCCCTTTGCTCGATATTTTTCCCTTCCCTGTTGCTTTCCTAACCTCCGTGCCCTTTCACTCTTCTGAGGGTGAAAGCCGGATGGTCGGATCTCGAGAACTACGTGCCTTCGGAAGCGGTTATCCTGCGCATCAAGGGGGGGCAGGGAGGAAGATTGCTTCTCCTGCCTCATGGATCACGGTTTCGATCCGCACCCGCGACTTTGCCAGTTGACCGGGCGACGGCCGGAGGAATGCAGCCGCGGCCCGCCCCGGGGAGAAGCCGCCCAAAAGATCCGGCTTTTCCTGGGCGACCTTCCCCTGGTCCCTCTCAGCATAGGGACAACCTCCATCACCACCTCGTCTCCCCGGGCAAAACCCGTTCCTTGCAGGTCGGGGAGTAGGCCGCGTCGCAACGTAGGTCGCCCATCCGGGCGAGGAGGTCCCGCTCGCTGGGTCTGGGCTTTCCCGTGAGTCAGAGTTCAGGAAAGCCGGCCCGCTTTTCGGACAACACCGGTTGGCGCTCAAAGTAATACCGTCCGCGTACGGCGGGTATAATGGTGTCATGGAGGAAAGAAGTAGGAGAAAGATCTGGCTATACCTGGTCTACGGGCTGGTGGCCTTGGCCGTCATCCTCATCATACAGCTTGCCAATCCCTTCCAGCCGAGCGAGATATCCTACAGCCAGTTCCTCAACCACCTGAACGCCGGCGAGGTCGTGAGGGTGACCATCACCGACACCCGAATCGAGGGCCTTCTTAGGACGCAGGAGGGCGAGAAGAACTTCACCGCCAGCCGTATACCGGATACGGACATCAAAGACCTGGTGGTCCTATTGCAGGAAAAGGGCGTGGATTTCTCGGGCAAGGTGGAGAACACCTTCTGGCGCGACTTCCTCTACACTTGGATACTCCCGCTGGCTCTCATCGCCTTCATCTGGTTCTTCGTCTTCCGT
>JACVJF010000168.1 GCA_015711855.1 Candidatus Solincola quzhuomuensis
CGGGTTCCTTTGGGCGAAGATCGGAAGTCCGCTTTCCCCCACCAGGTTTCACAGGGAACGGGCCAGTCTCCTGCCCAGTTCCGTCGCCTCCCGCAGGTCCTCCTCGGTGGGAACCAGGTTGACCCGGAAGGGCTCCTCGGTGACCTTGAACTTCAGGCCCTTCAGCCTCTCGGCTATGAGCTTGGGCGCCTCCCCGCTCCACCCGTACGAACCGAAGGCCGCTCCCACCTTGCCCTTGAGATCGAGAGTGGCCAAGTGGGAGAGGAGGTACCATACAGGCTCGACCGCATCTCCGTTTATGGTCGCCGATCCGACGGCTATGCCGTCCGCGGCCTCTATACGATCGATCATCAACCCGAGCTCCGTGGCCGTCACGTCCATGACCGCCACCCCGGCCCCTTCGGCTCGTGCGCCCTCGGCGATCTTCTCCGCCAGCAGGGCGGTATTCCCGTAAGCGCTGGCATAAAACACCAGGAGATTCTTCTTCCCTCCCGGCTCGGGCCGCGTGCTCCACTGCCGGTACTTTTCCATGTAGGCGCGCGGATCGGAGCGCAGGATCGGACCGTGGCTGGGGGCCACGACACGCAGGTCGAGGTCATGTATCTTATCCAGGGCCTCCAGAACGTACTTCTTGAAGGGGCGGAAGATGACCAGGTAATAATATTCGAAAGCGCGAGAATGGTCGTCCACCAAATCGTCGAAGAGGCGGTCGTCGCAGTAGTGGGCCCCCAGGAAATCGCAGGTGAAAAGTACACCGCGCTTTTCCGCATAGGTGAACATGGTGTCCGGCCAGTGCAGGAAGGGTGCGTGGATGAAGCGCAGGACAAACCCTTTACCGAGATCCAAGGCATCTCCATCCTGAACCAGGATGGGGTCCACGTCGCGGTTGAGGATGTTCCTGACGAAGTTCCGGCAATTGCGGTCGCAGACCACCCTGGCGTTGGGTGCATCTTCCAGGAAGCGCGCCAGCGAACCGGAATGGTCCGGCTCGGTGTGATTGACGACGACATAAGATATGTCGCGTGGGTCCACCAAAGACCTCACGTTCTCCAGGAATTCCTCGTAAAAAGGGGCCTTCACGGTGTCCACCACGGCTATCTTATCCCCTGCCGTGAGCAGGTAGGAATTGTAAGTGGTGCCGTGGTCAGCCTTCATGATGATGTCAAAGATCCTCAGCTGCGGATCGAGGGCCCCTACCCAGTGCACGTCCTCGGCTATCTCCACCGGCCGCATGAAGTTCCTCCTCAGATCTTCTCGAACATGTCCTTGTCCGCCCCGCACTGAGGGCATACCCAGTCATCGGGAAGGTCCTCGAAGGGGGTTCCCGGCTCTATTCCCCCGTCGGGGTCTCCCTTGTCCGGATCGTAAACGTAACCACATACCGTGCATTCGTACTTGTCCATTCTCCTCCTCCTCTCCGTTACCTCCGTCTTAACTGGGAACCGCAGTTCGTTCAGCGTCCTCCCAGGAAGACATCCACGGCCGCGCCTCGGGGAGGTCGCCAGGAATAATATACCCGTCCGGTGACGGTTTTTAACGGCAATGGGGGTAAACCGGGCTCCAGGCGTGGTATCCTTTTGGTTGACCGCCGGTCGACGGACATGGGACGTGTGCGCTCCCGCGGTAGCGGGAGGAAAACGGGGCACGTGAAGGGAACGAGATGGTGAGAAGAAAGCTTTTGCACCGCATCGGCAGGGCCTCATAGGAGGAAAACGGGGCACGTGAAGGGAACGAAATGGTGAGGGAAGAGGAAATAGCCTGGTTTTGCGCCTATACGCCGCTGGAAATACTGGAGGCGGCCGGATTCCGCCCCTTTCGCCTCCTGGGCAATCCCCGGGAGCTTGAATCCGCGGACGCCATGCTGCATCCCGCTATATGCCCCTACGTGCGCGCTTGCCTGGCACAGGCCATGCGGGGAGAGGCCCCATCGAACGCCGTCTTCGTCAACTCCTGCGACGGGATGCGGCGCCTTTACGACGCCTGGCGCGACCTCCATCCCCACTCCTTCTCCCTGCTCCTAGACCTCCCGCGAAAGATGGACGAAAGGGCCCGGGAAATGCTTTGCCGGGAATACCGGCGGCTGCTGGAGGCCCTCTCCTCCTTCCGGGGGAGGGCCGTAACCGCGGAGGACCTGCAAGAGGCCTGCCGTAGGGTGGAAGCCAGGCGCCTCGCCTATCTTCGTGACGCCGGCGCACTCTCCGGACGGCTTAGGCTGGAGCTGGCGCAGAACCTGCAACGGGGCAGGGAGGAAGCGCTACGTCCGGGCTTTCTTTCCGGCGACGAGCGCACGAGCTCGCCGGATGAGGGGGTTCCCGTGGTCGTCTCCGGCAACCTGCTCAATCCCGACGGCTTGATATCCCTCCTGGAGAGCGCTGGAGCAAGGGTGGTATGGGCGGACCTCTGCAACGGGGATCGCGCCTACTCCTTCTCCGCCCCTCCTCAGGGAAAGGAACTGCCGGATCTGCTCCTCTCCCTGGCCGCCAAGTACCTGGAGCGGCACCCCTGCGCCCGGATGTCCGACCGAGGTAAGCGCTACGACCTCCTGGTAGAAGCGGTGCGCTCCACCGGCGCGCGGGGAGTGATCTACGCCACCCTCAAGTTCTGCGATTCCTACCTCTACGACTTTCCCCGGGTGCGGGAGATTTTGCGGCGTGAGGGCATCCCCGTCCTGCGCCTGGAGAGCGACTACGCCGACGGTCACGCCGGGCAGCTCATGACCCGGGTGGAGGCTTTTCTGGAAATGATTTCCTGAAGGATCTGGAAGGGCAAATGGAACTGCTGGAGGAGATAAAAAAGCGCTACCTGGAGAGGCTTTCTCCGGAACTCTTCCGCTCCCGACTTTTCTGGAAAACACTGGAAGGCCTGGCCTTGTCTCCCCTCAATAGGCCGCAGTGGAAGGCGGATCGTGTTTCCCTCGCCCACTTCATCCGCTCCACGCGAGACGCCTACCTCCGACGCGCCCCGGTGGTGTGGTGCAACCTCCTTGTGCCGAGCGAGCTGGTTCACGGTCTGGGATGTATCCCTTTCTACCCGGAGATGGCCGCCGCGGTGGTCTCCTCCGCTGGACTGGCCTCCCGCTTCATCGACCGTGCCGCCGCAGAGGAGTTCTCCACGGACGCCTGCTCCTTCCACCGCTGCCTCCTGGGATGCGCCCTGGAAGGGTACCTGCCAGAGCCGGACCTGCTCCTGACCATCAACTACCCGTGCGATTCCGCCGTGCTCTCCTTCGCCTATATCTCCGAGCTCTACGGAGCCCCGCACTACGTGGTGGACGTTCCGCTGCCGGGTAGCGACGAAGGGAGGCGACACTTGGCCGGTCAGCTGGAGGAGGCCGCGCGCCTGCTCGCCGGCCTCACTCGGCTGGACGGAAGGGCGACGATTCAGGGGCTTCGACAAGCGATAGACCTCTCCAACCGTGCCCTGCAGCAACTCCGCCGGGTGGAAGAGCTGCGCAAGAGGGAGGACTGTATCCTGGACGGCTTGGACGCCATGGGCAACATCAGCGTGCTCTCCGGGTGCCTGGGCACGGAAGCCGGGGTGGATTTTTACCGCCTTCTGGCCGAGGAGCTGGAGGAGCGTGGTTGCCGAGGTCCCCGGTCCCTGCGTCTTATGTGGATGCACCTCAAGCCCTGGTATGCCCAATCCATCTTCCAGGTCATGGAAAGACACGGCGCCCGCCTGGTGTGCGAGGAATACACCCACGCCACCTGGGAGCCTATGGATCCCGAGGACCCCT
>JACVJF010000169.1 GCA_015711855.1 Candidatus Solincola quzhuomuensis
ACCCCCCGAGGGGGAGGCCGCGCCCGCCGTGGCAGAGGCCACGGCCCCGGTGGAGATCCCCGCACCCGCCGAGGCGGAGACGGCCCCGGTGGAAAGGCCCGCCCCGGCCGCGGCGCCCCCCACGGCCCCGGTGGAAGCGCCGGACTGGAGGGCCAGGAGGGCCCCGCCGGCCCCTCCCAGGAGGGCGGGGGCCAGGGTGAGGGCGGGAAGTCCCCGCAGGAGTCGGCCCCTTTCCCGCAGGCGGGACTCGAGATAAGCGCAGGTGGGGCAGGAGGAGAGATGGGCTTTGAGGTAGGCCTCCTGTTCCCGGGGAAGGGCTCCCTCGGAGCGGAGGGAGAGTAGGGGGAGCAGGGAGGCGCAGGCCGGGGGGAGTCCCTCCGGAGAGGGGAGGGGCTCCCCCAGGAGGGAGAGGAGGCGCAGGCGGGCCCGGGAGAGGAGGAGGATGGTGGTCCACTCGTCCCACCCCAGTATCTCCGCCGCGCGGGGGTAGTCCTTGCGGAGGAAGTCGCGGAGGAGGAGGGCGGCCCTCTCCTCGAAGGGGAGGGAGGCCAGGGCGTATGGCAGCCCGGGATGGGTGGAGAGGAGCTTCCTCCCCTTCCTCGAGAGGAGGGCTTGGGGGAGGGGTTCCGGGGAGGGTGGCCTTCCTCCCCTCTCCCGCTCCAGCTCCCAGGCCCTCCGGGCCGCCGCCCGCAAAAGGAAGAGCTCCCGGTCCTGTGGCGGGGCTCCCCTCTCCGCCTCCCCCTGGAGGGCGCGCCAGGCGAAGGAGGCGGCCTCCTCCCCCTGCCTCATGCTCCCGGTCATGAGTAGGGAGAAGGAGAGGAGGGTGGGAGCCTCCTTTCGCGGTTTATCGTCCTGAGCGCGGGATCTTCCGGGCATGGTCAAAAATCCTCCCTTCCATCCTCTGACCTCGTCCTCCGCCGCGTGGTTTGCACGGCATCGTCCCTCTGACCTCGTCCTCCGCCGCGTGGTTTGCACGGCATCGTCCACTGACCGGATACGACCCGTGTCAAATCCGCATGGTTTACCGAAACGACCGATCGGCATGCGAATATGTGAGATCTTGGGTTCTAAACCTCAGGATTCCCACACCGCATCCCATCCACCCTGAAACTTGGGGGCTCCTCCTGGACCCTACTGGTCCATTTTACCATTAGCCACTGCTGTGCCCGCCCTTACCAATCGCATTCTTGCGCAAAAATGGCGCATGCAATATCTATGAGGTAAAAAGAGGTCTCATATTGTGGGAAGCGCGCCGTCTCCCGTTCTTGCCGAGAACGCCCAGACGCGAACCGGCTTAAGGAGGTAAGGATGGTGGGAAAGGGGAAACCCGTGGTAGCTGCGGCGGCCGCGCTGCTTCTGCTGGCGCTTCTACCCGTCCCCCTCGGGTGCCGTCGCGGCGGAGAAGGTTACGAGGCCAGGGCCCAATACCGCACCTACGAGGGAAGGATCACCGCCGGCTCCGTGCTGGGATCGGGAAAGGCCCTGACCGTCAACTACGGCCGGGGTCAATCCTCGCCCGTCGACGCCAATGGGGGTTTCCGGATAAACGGCAGGACGGAGAGCGCCGCCCTGCTCACGGCCACGGACGAGGAGGGCAACGTGGTGCTCCAGTCGATATATCCCAAGACCGATCATCTGCCCCAGCGACCGGCGCGGCTGGACTACCTGTCCACGGCCGTGGCCATGGTCTTCAACCGCCCCGGCTTCGCCACCGCCAACCCGGTGGCCGCGGCCGTGCTCACCAGATATATAGAGACCATCCCCGAGACGCAGGAGCTGGCCGCCCTCCTGGAAGACAAAGCCAAGGAAAATCCCTCCATAATCCGGAACCCCGACGAGGAGGTCTTCGCCCTGTTGTCCAAAATATGCCAAAAAGTGGTAGAAGACGCGGAGAAGGCCGGCGCCGGAAATCTGGCCGCCACGGGGGCCGCTGTGAGGGTCAAGGGAGCCGGGTTCGCCGCTCCCCGACCGCGTGACGTCAAGGCTTCTTGCGGCATACCCGGCATATGGGGAGAGACGCCCGGGGACACGGCGAACGCTTATTTCTCCGACGCGGACGGGGTCGACGGCGACGGCGTGGACATGATCACCTCCTGGCAGGGACAAGGAAATGCGGACTTCAAGGGGATCAACCGCTACATGCGCTGGGTGGCCGTATACTGTGACCCCCTCGGTCCGGACGGGAAGGCCGAGCTCCCCCAGGACTCGGAGGCCTTCATGACCCCCGTGGCCATGCTCGAGCCGCGCAACTTCTCCCTGCTCCCGACCCTGAGCGACCTACTCAGGGCCCTCCTGGTCGACGGCTACAAGGACGTGCTCAAGGAGATTTTAAGCGAGGGCACCCTGCCGGAGGACCTCCCCACCCCGGAGGACTACGGCAAGGAGCTCTGGGACGTGGTGCTGGAGACCATGATCGAGAACTGGATGCCCACCGAGGGCGAGTTCCGGATCGAAGCCGCGAGCGGAAGGGATTACCTGGTCACTACCCACGGACCGGGGATAAAGGGTACCCAAGAAGGGGGCCTGCGTGACCACCTCCCCACCCTCTATACGGGGATCACCGAGCTCTGCCTGCCTCTCATCGGTGTCTTCATCGACGTCCCGGACGTGAGCCCCGTCCTGCGGGAAACCCCCTCCCTCATGAGGCTGGCCGGGAAGATGGAGAGGAGCCTGCGGGAACTTGTCGACCTCTCCTCCCAGGACGAGGAGGAGGCCGCCTATCGCTGGAGCCTCTTCATGGTCGAACTTATGCAGGACCCCGACTTCCAGAACCTGGTATGCGCCGCCTACGAGGTGACCGCGGACACCATGGCCAAGCTGGTCTCCCTCATCGTGGGGGAGGTGGTGCCCGCCGTGGGGACCTACCACAAGGTGGCCGGAGCGGTCAACCTGTGCGCCGGTGCCCTGGGCCTGGTCATCTCCGTGGCCAGCTCCCAGATGGTGGACGAGTACTACCTTTCCCCTTCCGGAAACACGGCCGCCCTGAAAGCGCGACCTTCCCCGTCCGCGCCGCAGGCGCCGCGCCAGGCGATCTCCGGACCGGTGGAAGCGCTGAAGGGTTTCTTCGCCGCCCTGGAAGCGGGTGATACCGTGGCGGCCTGCTCCTATGTGTACACGACTTCCTACGGGCTCAGCTTCGTCACCTGGGGAGTGATAAGCATATACAACCTCGTGGGGCGGACCAGATTCCACGAGATGCAGTACCGCGAGACGTCCAACGACGGCTCCAGGGCCACCGTCTACGCGCGGGGAAAGATGGATTACGGCGACCAACTCGGTTTGGTGACCACCCATTACCTCATCGACGGCGAGGCCGTGCTCATGGTCCAGGACGGGGCCTGGAAGGTTTTCACCCTCCCTCCCTACACCCTCGTGGGAACGGAGGTCCCGGAAGGTCCCCTCCCGCAACTCCCCGGGGAACTCCAACTTCCGGACTATCCGGAAGTTCCCATGCCCCCGCCTTTCCCCGGAGACCTGTAGCCTCGAGGGACGGGGGCCAAGCCCTTTCCTCTAAACGGACGCGGGAAAGGTCCTTGCCGACCGTGTCGTTGGCCTCTCCTAATCCGAACCGTTGTCAGGGTTGGAGGGGATGCCCCGGCGAGTTCGTGGCCCAGGCCATCCCCGCCCCGTACATGGCCCGCTCGCAGACCACCGGCTTGTCCGCCTCCACCCTAGAGGAGACGTCCAGGTTCTCGGGCACGTAGTGGTTGGCCAGGAAGGTGGCCCGGGAGAAG
>JACVJF010000170.1 GCA_015711855.1 Candidatus Solincola quzhuomuensis
TTGGTGATGTAGGACCGAGGAAAGTTCCGAGGCGGAAGCCTCGTTTTTCTCCTCCCTCCAAGCAAGATCAGGGACTAAGCAGCACATATCGGGTCCGATTTCAAGGGTTGAAGGTGTAACCGGAGAGGGTATCTCCGGCGGGCAGCGAGCCCCCGTACATCGAATACATCGGCCTTTCGGCTATAACCGGCTTGTCGCTCATCACCTCGCAGGAGACGTCATGGCCGGGGCCCACGATGTCGTTGACCCTCAGGGTGGAGCGGGTGCCCGGGGGCACTGTGACCGTGCGCCTAACCTGGAAGGAATCTTCCAGCATGAAGCGCAGGGACACCCTCGCCGCCTCCCTACCTGGGTTCATCAGACATATGTACTCCTGGAAACCGGGACGGGTGCAACCCTCGGCAAAGTACCAGGTGGAACCGGGTCTGCACACCCCCATGGCGTTGGACCCCTCATCGATGGTGGAGGCAAAGAGGAAATACATGGGCCTTTCCACCACGATGGGAAGCCCCGAGGTTATGCGGGCGGAGACATCGTGCTGCCGGGCCACGTCGTTGTTGACGTTCACCGTGGTGCGGGAACGGGGGGCCAGCCGATAGTCCCTCTCGATGCGCCCACCGTCCTCCATGACATAGACGATGTGAGCTTCGGTGGCTTCGTCGTTGGGGTTCATCAGGCAAAACCACTGGTTGAAGCCGGTGCGGGTGCAGCCCTCGGCGAAATACCACTCCTTCTCGGGTTGACCGGCCCCCATCACGTTGTGCCCGCCGTCCCACATCCCCTGGTACATGAAGTATACCGGGCGTTCCGCTACGACGGGGGCGTCGGAGGTGACCCGCATGGACACGTCGTGTCCCTCGCCCACCTCGTGGTCCACCATCACCGTATACCGGGTCCAGGGCAAGACCCGATAGCTTCGTGCGAGAAAAGCCCCGCCTTCCATCATGTATTCCACCCTCACCAACGCCTCCCGCTCCCCCGGATTCTGCAGGCAGAGCCAGGTGTCGAAGCCGGGCCGGGTGCAGCCCTCGGCGAAATACCACTCCCGACGCGGGAAATGGGCTCCCTGCGCGGTATGGCCACCCTTCCACTCGCCGCCGGCAGCGCTACGATACCTGAAATACATGGGTCTCTCGGAGACGATGGGGCGGTTGGAGGT
Organism: Candidatus Solincola quzhuomuensis; assembly: GCA_015711855.1. Taxonomy (GTDB): domain Bacteria; phylum Actinomycetota; class Geothermincolia; order Geothermincolales; family RBG-13-55-18; genus Solincola_A; species Solincola_A quzhuomuensis. The sequence continues at coordinate 1,160 of JACVJF010000170.1, forward strand.
AACCTGGATGGAAACGTCCTTTCCCTCCCCCACCACACCGTTCACGTAAATGGTGTAACGGGAGTGAGCTCCGACGTAATAGGTATGCGGCGTGACGGTCCCCTGCCCCTCACCCAGCTGGTAATTCACGGTAACCGCAGCCGTATCGTCCCCCGGATTCTGCAGGCAGAGCCAGGTGTCGAAGCCGGGCCGGGTGCAGCCCTCGGCGAAGTGGCTGGTCTGGCTTATGTTGTTCCCCACGAAAACCGTGGACTCGCTGTAGGCTTCCGGTTGGGACCGATTGCCTGCAGCGTCCCAAGCCTCCACGCGCAGGGTGTGATAACCGTTCCTCGCCGTGCAGGTGTCCCAGGAGACCGCCCATGGGGGTTCGGCGCACTCTCCTAAGGGCTTGCCGTCCACGAAAAAAGCCGCGCCGGCCGTCTTTAGGTTATCCTGCACGTCGGCTTTCACCGCCACCATGCCCCTCAGCCACTCCTCGCCCCGAGGCTCCACGATCTTCGCGGTGGGCGGAGTGATGTCCCGAAAGAAAATTACCGCGGGCGTGCGGAAAAAACGACCGGCCGCGTCGCGCACCTCGAGCTCGAGGAGATGCTGTCCTTCGGCGAATTCGGTCAGATCCAGCGTGGCTTTTTCTTCGCTGACCGTCTTTCGCGGTATCCCATCCACAAGCCAGGTTAGGGATGCCACTCCTGAGACGGCGTCCTCACACGAGGCCTCCACCAGCATATCGTTCCGGAAATAACCGCCGGCGGGCGGCGCGAGGATGGACCCGGAAGGGTCCGTGAAATCGGCGCGATAGGCGAAATCCTTGACGGGTGACGTATTGCCTGCCCGGTCTTCCGCGTAATAATGCACGACGTGCTCTCCCTCCAGTAGGTCGAAAGGATCGGAGTACACCGTCCAGGTGGGCACATCGTCGAAGCGATAATAAACCCGGCGGATCCCGGAAAGATTGTCCGTTCCCTTGATGACCGGGCGGGACTCCGGCTGTTCCCGGTACCAACCGTTCTCCCCGTTGGGAGGGGAGATTACGAGCTCGGCCGAGGGTGGGGTTCGGTCCACGCAGACCCCGGTATATACGTTCTCGGATACGCGCTGCGCGGTGTCGGTGACCACCACCCGGAAATCATAGCGGCCCTCTTCCACGGTCCCCGCGGGGAAGATCTTCTCCCAGGGAGCGTCCGGGTCGGTCTTTCCGCCCGGCCACTCCGACCAGCTGCCGCCACCTGCAGGTCGATAGTAGAAGTCGGCGTGAAGGATTCCGGCGTCGTAGTGCTCGGACTGAGGGGCGAGCAGCCAATCGGCGGAGCGGTTGAAGTCATCTGTAGCGGATGCCCGCAAGGGGAAGTCGGCGTTATGGTAGTTGCCGGGATTTTCCAGCGTGACCAAGGGATCGATAGTGTCTTCCCGTTTGGTCATCACCACCGCGTGTTTGCCCGTTCCCGCCGCCGCGGCATAGAAACGCTCTCCGTCGGAATAGCAATCGATGGATCCCGGATGGTCGACAGGCATGTTGAGGTAGAAGAGGTCATCCACGTGTTTCCAGGAATTCCAATCACCGGAATGTGTATTTATTTTGCCTCCGCCCTCTTTACCCAAATTGATCCCCGACTGACGAAAAACAACTAAAACGTCAGAATTTTTAGCAGCTATCTGAGGGTATGAGAAATCCGATTCAAAACGGTCAAGCTCTATACCTTTCTCCCACATACCATTACAGAAACGCGAGTAGTAAATGAAGTGATTGGTATTTTGCATATGCCAACCATCTGCGACTACCATAGCCACACGGTCACCATCGCTTAACCATGTAGCTACTTCTGGCCAGGAGAGGTCCACTACCCCACTTGTTGAAATTATCTCGTAGGACCTCCAGGAGAGGCCGGCGTCCTCGGTGAGTCCCTGCCACACCGGGTTGGGGGGACCCGACTGCCGCACGTAGTAGACGCTGGCGTTGAGGTCCCCGCTGCTCTCTATGCAGGGCTGGGTGGCGGGTATCCCGTCGGCGGGGCCGGAGGCGCAGGAAACGGCCAGGGGGGTCAGTTCCAGGTCGAAGCGGCGGTAGAAGACCTCGTTTCTCCCCGTGTAGTCGGACACGTAGGCGGCGTGCAGGCTGGAGCCCTCCAGGTCCAGGTGGGCCTCGTAATTGTTCCAACCGGGGGCGGCGTCCATCCAGGTCCGCCAGGTGTTCCCCCGGTCCGGGGAGAGGGCCACGGCCAGGGCCCACCTCCCGTTCACCAGCTCCTTCCAGGACACGGCCAGGTACTTCCCCTGGGCCTCGATGTAGGGGTCGCAAGCCGTGCGGGCGGGGTCCAGGTCCATCTTCCGCAGGAACTTCCAGCTTAGGTTGTCCCGATCGGCGGTGCGGTAGAGGTAGACGTCCTTCCCGTCGTCGGCCGCCAGGTAGAGGTAGCTCCCGGCGCCGTCCAGCTGCACGTGGCGGGGGTTGGGCAAGTCCACCGCCGCCTCC
>JACVJF010000171.1 GCA_015711855.1 Candidatus Solincola quzhuomuensis
TGGCGCGGCGGGTGGGCGGCGTGAGCCCCATGTCCTTCGGTCAATCCAAGGTAAAGCTGTACGACCGCAGCGTGGATCGGGTCACCTTCGAGGACGTGGCCGGATTGGACGAGGCTAAGGAGGAGCTGCGGGAGATAATCGACTTCCTCCGCCAACCTCAGAAATACAGGAGCATCGGGGCCAGGATACCCAAAGGCGTGCTCCTGGTGGGAGCCCCGGGGACGGGCAAAACCCTTCTGGCGCGCGCCGTGGCCGGGGAAGCCGACGTTCCTTTCTTCACCATAAGCGGTTCCCAATTCATGGAGATGTTCGTGGGGGTAGGAGCGGCCAGGGTGCGCGACCTCTTCGAGCAAGCCAAGGCCAAGGCGCCCTGTATCGTCTTCATAGACGAGATAGACACCATCGGGAAAGTGCGAGGGGGCATCGTGGCCAGCGGCGGCACCGAGGAGCGGGAGCAGACCCTCAACCAGCTCCTCTCGGAGATGGACGGTTTCGACCCCCAGACGGGAGTGATCATCCTGGCCGCCACCAACCGTCCCGAGGTGTTGGACCCGGCCATACTCCGGCCGGGCCGCTTCGACCGCCAGATAATGATCGACCGCCCGGACATAAAGGGCCGAGAGGAGATCCTCAAAGTACATGCCCGGAGAGTGAAACTGGGCCCGGACGTGGACCTGAAGAAGATCGCCGCCCGGACCCCGGGCTTCGCCGGGGCGGAGCTGGCCAACGTGGTCAACGAGGCGGCCCTGTTGGCCGCCCGCAAGAACAAGAAGCAGGTCAACCAGGAGGAGTTCGAGGAGGCCATCGACCGGGTCATAGGGGGCCTGGAGTTGAAGAGTCGGGTCATGAGCGAGCGCGAGAGGCGGGTGGTGGCCTTCCACGAGGTGGGTCACGCCCTAGCTGCGTCCCTCCTGGAACACGCAGACCCCGTGCACCGCATAACCGTCATCCCCCGCGGCATAGGGTCCTTGGGGATGACCATGCAGCTGCCCGAGGAGGACCGATACATCATGACCCGCCCGGAGCTGGAGGACCGCTTGGCCGTCCTTTTGGCCGGTAGGGCGGCGGAGGAGATAGTCTTCGGACAGATCTCCACCGGGGCTCAGAACGATCTGGAAAAAGCCACCATCCTGGCCCGCAAGATGGTGGAGGACTACGGCATGAGCGAGAAACTGGGGCCCGTGTCCCTGGGATTGGAACGGGGTGCCCGACTCCTCTTGGGAGAATATTCCTACGGCAAGGAGGCCAACTACAGCGAGGCCACGGCCGAGCTGATCGACCAGGAGGTCAAGGAGATAGTCACCGGGAACTACCGCCGGGTTAAGGACCTGCTGGCCCAGAACAAGTACGTGTTGGAGGGAATCGCCGAGGTACTCCTGGAGAAGGAAACCCTGGAAGGGGACGCCTTCCGGGAGCTGGTGGAGAAATTCCGCTCCGGGAAAGAGGAAAGGGTGGAATCGGAAACGCCGGCCGCATCCTCCGCCTGAGGGCGAAAACGCAGGGCGAGGAACGGACTGGTCGCGGCATAAGCCGGAAAAGGAAGAAAAGGGCCCTCCGGCCCGCTATTATCTAACCGCCACCTCGATCCTGGAACACGAGACACTTGAGGGCCCGTATCCGAAGGGTAAATATAATAAACCCGAACATGGTCCGCTTTGCACCCAACAGGTGTGATGGGAAAAAGCGAGAGATTCCGAAAAACCTGGAGGTGAGAGTTGGCGTCCGCGAACGACGTCATCATCATCGGCGCGGGCCCGGCGGGACTCTCCGCCGGCGTCTACTGCGCGAGGAAGATGCTCAGGACCCTGGTCGTCTCCAGCAACGTGGGCGGCCAGGCCGCCTGGTCCTGGGAGGTGGAGAACTACCTGGGATACCAGCTCATCACCGGGGTGGAACTTGTGGAGCGCTTTCGCGAACATTTGGAGCACTTTCCGGTGACTCTCCGGGAGGGCGAGACGGTGACCGGGCTGAGACGGGAAAACCGGGGGTTCCTCGTCCTCACCGAAATAGGTGGGGAATATCGCGCCAGGGCGGTCATCGCCGCCTCGGGGAAAGTTCCCCGCAAGCTGGGAATCCCCGGGGAGGAAGAATTCCGCGGCCGGGGAGTGGCCTATTGCGCGACCTGCGACGCCCCCCTGTTCCGCGGCAAGAGGGTGGCCGTGGTGGGCGGCGGCAACTCCGCCCTGGACGCCGCCCTGCAGTTGGCCCAACTGGCGGAACAGGTGTTCCTCATAACCAACGAGAGTGCGCTGGGAGGGGACGAGATAAGGCGCGAGCAGGTGCTGGCTGCGCCCCGGGTGGAGGTACTCACCTCCTGCGAAGTTCAAGCCATCCTGGGAGAGACCTTCGTGAGCGGGCTGGAGACCGTCCAAGGCGGGAAGAAAGACGTACTCGCCGTGGAGGGCGTGTTCATAGAGATAGGTAGCATACCAAGCACCGCGTATCTACCTCCGGAAGTGGAGCTTAACGAGTTGGGGGAAATAGTGATCGACTCCAACAACCGCACCAGCCTGCCGGGGCTCTTTGCTGCCGGGGACGTAACCAACGTCATAGAGAAGCAGATCATCATCGCCGCCGGAGAAGGGGCGAAGGCCGCTCTTTCCGCCTACGCCTGGCTTCATTTGGATAGCGGATAAAACCGCGCCATACCGGTCTCGCCGGTGGGGATCTTTAAGTTGCTTCTTCCAGATGGGACCCTGGAGTGGGAAAGAGAGCGCTTGTCTCCAACGAAAACGTTAAAGACTCTCGTTCGCACGCTCTCCGGCCGCCAAGAGCCGAGGGAGAAAGGATGACCCATTACCAGGTAACGGCAGAAGCGTAGATTCATCTTGAACAATTTATTTTTCAAACTACCAGGTAAAAGGGCATATTTCACCCTCGGAAAAGGGCCGTGGCATTAGGATTGGCCTCTCTGGCCGCTGGAGGCGCGGCGACACCGCAGGCCTTGAAGACCTTGCCGGCGCATCCCTTCAAGGGGCTTCTAAGCAACCAGGTCCTTCCGTCCTGCTCCACCTCCACCTGGTAGAGGGCCTCGAGATCCTGCGCCATCTGCTCCCACTCGAAGGCGCCCCCCGTCCTTTCCTTGAGCTCGTGCATGATGAGGAGGGCCAGAAAGGAGCAGAAGACGTGGCCCAGGATGTAGGAGTCGGACTGGTGGTAGATGGGACGGGTGGAGAGGGTGTCCTTGGCCTCGCGGAAGATCCTCTCCGCCCGCCGAAGCTCCTTGTACCTGGTGGCGACCTCCTCCGCGGAGAGGTCGGTGTTGGTCAAAAGCACCCACTTCCCATCGTATCTCTCCTCTTCCTTCACCCGCTCCCAGTCTATCTCCGGCTTTTGTCCCCATTTCAGGTAGCGGCGGTAGCCGGAGTTTCCGATGAGGGAGGAGGGGCTATCCTTGATCTTCCTCTCCAGGTCTGAGAGTATGGCCTGGCGAGAGAGGCGGTCGTGCTCGGCCTCGGAGGGATTCAGGCAGACGATGTATCTCCTCCCCTCGTGGCGTACCTCCTTCACCTTGAGGCTGTCGGATACTTCCCGGAAGCGCCCCGCCCGGGAGAGCACCTTCGAGGCTGTTTTCTCCTCCAGGCGCATCTTCACCCCCAGGATGTAGG
>JACVJF010000172.1 GCA_015711855.1 Candidatus Solincola quzhuomuensis
TTTTCCAGGATCCGGTAGAACGCCTGCCTGGAAAAAGTAGGCATGTGGCAACCGCGTCGCAGATGGAGGATGCGAATGAGGCGGGGAAGAAGGGACGCACGGTCGCAAGCGCCACTTCCTTGCTGCGCCAAGAAGATTAAGGAAGACCCCGAGGATTGGCCGAGTGAGCATCCGGCGACCCATTATGGTCCTAATCCCGGCGAACCTTGGGTCAAGGTTTTGCGGAGCATCAGCCGACTCTCCAAGGCGGCGTGAGAGTGTCCGTCGGAATCTTACCCACCATGTCTTTACACGAACTATATGACGTTTGAGGTTGCGGGAAATCGGCTATCGCGGGTAAACTCGAAATGCAGCCGAAACGGTATCCGTAGGTACTCTCGATGGGGCAATCCGAAGTATGGAAAAGAATGGAAGGATACAATTGTATGTAAAGAAGAACGCCGCGGGGAAGCCCGGGAGACTCGAGGAGATGCCCCTGAGCCTCAAGAGGATGCTGGGCATGCAGTGGGGTGGTTTGCAGTTGAACGGCCGTAAGTCCTGGCTGGTCGGGATACTCGTGTTCCTGGCCGTCCTGGTCTTGCTCTCGGCCGTCGTCTACTACGTGAGGGTGGGCAGGGTGGAAATCGGCGAGAGCCCGGGGGCAGGGAACCAACACCCCTCGGTGAGAGTGAACCGGGACCTGGGCCCTCCCGGAAATGTCAAGGTGGTCGTGGACAAGGGGGCCACCATCACCTGGGATCCCGTGGAGGACATAAGGGTGGTGGGCTATAACATCTACCGCTACAAGGGGGAGGGCGACCCGGGAAGCAAGGTCAACGCGGCCATCGTCTCCGATACCGTGTATCACGACGACGAGGGCACCATGTTCAACAGCTACGCGGTGGCGCCGGTGGACAACCAGGGGCGGGAGGGAGCTCTTTCCCCACCCGTTCCGGCCGAGGAGAACCCCAAGACCATCGCCGAGCTTACGCCGGCGCAGCCGCCGGTGAAGGTCAAGGACGCCACCTTCAAGGGCCAACCCAAGCCGGTGGGGCTTTCCCCCTCGACCTTGGACTGTACGGCGGACGGCATGACCTACATGGGCACCTGGTACCTGGAGAGGTACCCGGAGGTGACCGGGGGGACCATCATGGTCACCCCCTACGGCGGGGACTACTTCACTTACACCTTCGCCGGGGACGGCGTGGCGGTAATTGCCAGCCGCCATCGGAACTACGGCATCATGCAGGTCTATGTCGACGGAGAGTTGCGGCAGGAAGTTGACCTTTACTCCCCCCAGACCCAGGTCGCCCAGAAGGTCTTCAGCATATCCGGGCTCGGCCCCGGAGCCCACACCATCAAAGTGGTGTGCACGGGGCGCAGGAACCCCGCCGCCTATTTCACCTTCGTGGGTCTGGAGGCCCTGGAAATAGTTTCCTCCCCTTGAGCTTCCGGCGAGCCCTTCGCCCTTTTCCGACGACTCGGGACGCGGACTCGGCCTCGCGACGGCTCAGGAAGCGGACTTGGTCTCGTGATAATAGTAGTAGTGGTAGTACCCGTAGCGGGCGGCGGGGGCGATGTTGTTGATGACCAGCCCCAGCAGGCGGGCGTTCACCTTGCGTAGAAGCTCCACCGTGCGTCGGGCGCTGTTCCGGTTGGAGGTGCCGTAACGGGAGACGATGATCACCCCATCCACCAGGGAGGTCAGGGCCAAGGAGTCGGAGGCCACCAGCACGGGGGGCGAGTCGACCAGGACATAATCGGCCATCCGGCGCAGCTTCTCGAAAATGCCCTTCATGGCCTCGGAAGCCACCAGCTCTCCCGGGTTGGGTGGCTTCACCCCTGCCGGGAGGAGATAGAGATTATCGTTGGTGGCCACCAGGGCCTCCTCCAGGGGTACCCCGCCGGCGAGTATGCCGCTCAGTCCCCTATTGTCCTCGATGTCGAAGTACTTCCCCAGGATGGGCTTCCGCAGGTCCGCCTCCACCAGGATGACCTTCTTCCCCATCTCCGAGAGAGCGGCACCCAGGTTGACCATCACCGTGGACTTGCCTTCTTCCGGCTCAGCCGAAGTGAACTGGATGACGTGGCATTCGCCCTCCAGGTTCAGGAACTGGAGGTTGGTGCGCAGGGTGCGGTATCCCTCGGTCGCCGGGTGGCGTGGCCGTTCCAGGTAGAGGATGTGGTGGGGAGGTAGGTCCTCTTGCGGTACGTAGGGTATCTCCCCGACGATGGGCAGGTCGTAGTGGCGCTCGAAGTCCTCACGGGTGTGGAGGGTGTCGTCGAGGTATTCCACCAGGAAGGCCAGGCCCACCCCCAGGATGAGCCCCAGGAAGAAGGCCAGGACACCGTTGCGCACGGGGCGCGGTCCGGTGCGCGTCCCCGGCCTGGCGGGCTGGATTATCTCCAGGCCGCGCTGCTCCAGCGACTCGGCGATGCGCAGGGTCATGTACTTCTCGTAGAGGGCCGCCCAGAGGTTCACCGCCCGCTGGGCCTCCGCCTGCAGTTGGGTGGGGACGTTCCCCGCCGTGTACCCCTTGGCCCTCTCCGCGATGTCCTTTATCTCCTCTTCCACCTCCATGATGCGGTTCCACACTTCCTTGCGCGCCTCGCTTATCTGCTTGATGGCCGCCAACTGGCGGTTGGAGATGTATTCCTCGGCGTAGGCCTGGGCGACGTCCTGGGCCAGGAGGGGGCTGCGGCTCACCACCTGGATCTCGAATATGCTGGTCCTCTGCACCGGGGCCACCTTGACCATGGAGACGAGCTCCTGGGAGGTCGGTATGTCGGCGGGGATGTACACCTGCTCGCCCGCTTCCCTCTCGCGTGCCCTCTGTTCGTAGAGGAGTTTGAGATGGTTCTCCACAGCCTGGGCCATGGTCTGGGTCTTGATTATCTCCGTCTGGGTGTTGATATAGCGCTCGGGGTCGAAGAGGGCGGAGGTGAAGAAGCTGCCCAAGACCGATTCGCTGGCCGAGCTGACCTCGCTCAGTATCTGGACCTTGGACTCGTAGACCGGAGCCTGCAAAAAAGTGAAGAAGAGGGCGACGGCCAGGATGACGGCTATCGCCCCCAGGACGAACCACTTCCTGTTGACCAGTACGTTTATGTAATCCCTGAGCTCCAATTCGCCTCCGCGCTTCGTTTTAGGGGGTGCCCTCAAGGGCACCCCCTGCGCTTATCTTTATAACTTTTCGAGACCGGCGGCGTAAAGCGTGCCGGCTATCTCATGAGCTCCGGGACGCCCACGGAGTCGTGGCCGCCCTGCTTCCCGAAGAAGTCGAAATACATGGCGCGCTCGGCCACCACCGGCCCGTCGGCCTCCACCTTGGTGGATACCTCGGCATAGGAGAGACCGGGCAGATAGTCCAGCCACACCGACCTCCGCTTGCCGCCCTCCAGGTCGAACTCGTAAGGAGGTGCCGTGCCCTCCACCAGCTGGAAGGATAGCTTCACGCGGACCTTCTCCGTCCCCGGGTTCTGCACCAGGACGAAGGTGTCGAAGTCGTTACCCCGAGTGC
>JACVJF010000173.1 GCA_015711855.1 Candidatus Solincola quzhuomuensis
AGGACCATGCCAGTTTTCAGATAGGCTCCTACCCGGCCCCCTGGAGTTCCCGGAGATAAATGTTCTTGAAATAGAGGCGGCTCCCGTGGCTCTGCAGTTCAATAGGGCCGGTGGGATAGATGGGCCGGTCGCGTTCCCAATAGTTCTCCATGGTCACGTTGTCGACGACCAAAACATCGTTCAGATGGACCGTCACCTTCTCTCCCTGCATGCGGATCCGGAAGGTGTTCCACCGGCCCACCGGCCGGTCAGCCACCACCCGGGGCTGGGAAGGGTTCCTTTGGTTGTTGTAAAGGCCCCCCGAACCGACAGGATGGTCCCAGATCTGGACCTGCGGGCTGCCTCGCAGGTAGATGCCACTGTCCCCGTGAAGCTCGATCTTCCAGTCCACCCACAATTCAAAGTCGCCGTAGTCCTGGGCGGTACAAAGGTTATCCCCGTGGCCGTCAAATACCAGGACCCCGTCCTCCACTTTCCAGTGTTCCCGCATACGCTGGTCAGCCGCTTCCTGAGCCCGGGCCAGTTCTTCAGGGGACATCCGGGCCCGGGTGGGAGGATCGGCCACCAGCCCTTTCCAGCCGGTCAGGTCCCGGCCGTTGAACAGGGCCCTAAAACCCGGCGGGGGAAAGTTGTCCGGAGAGGAAGGGCTCAGATCCTTGATCCGGAGGTTGCGGTATTCGATCACCCCGCCTTCTCCGGTGTGGGAATCCTGCAGGCCGATGAAGCCCCGCAAAGGTTTGTTCCGGATCGCTTCCACGGCCTCCATGTCCGCATCCACACAGGGGGTCCCGTCGCATAGGACGGTGATCCGCTTGCCGATGGCCCGGATCTCAAATTCATGCCAGACGTTGGGGCTTTCGTCGGGACGGGGATGGGCCGCCACGGTGCCGTACAGCGAGCCGGTACAATGGAGGTCGTCCCGGGGCGGTTGCTCATTGGAGATCTGGACCTCATGGCCGGTCACCCAAGGATCTCCCGCCTCGAAGCAACGGATAAACACCCCGCTGTTGCCTCCGGGAGAAACCTTCCACTGCAGTCGGAGGATGAAATCGCTGTAGAGCCACCGCAGCCGCAGCCAATTCCCCCCCTTGCCCCCTTCACTGCGGATCACTCCATCCTGCACCTTCCACCCTTCCGGGTTGCCCATGATGATCCAATAGTCCAGGTCTTGGCCATCGAACAGCAGCTCATAGCCTTCCTGCTGTTCTTCGGGAGTCAGTTGGTTGATAGCCCCTGGCTCTGAGGCAACCAACGTCCCAGCCCTCAGGAGGGTCCAGATCCAACCGGCTCCCAGCGTCCACCAGTCAGCTCGCATCTTCCTCCTTACCTTTCCTATGGAGTGCCACGCTTCCGCTATGTGCGGAAGCCACGCTTCCGCACTACGCATTATGGAGTGCGGAAGCCACGCTTCCGCACTCCATAACCCCACATAACTTCACCGGACCCTCAAAGCCTGCGGGGCCCCCAACCGTTGGTAGGCCTCCGCCGTCCGCCGGTAGAGGGCCTCCACTTGCTCCACCGGCAAGGTCTCCCGACAGGCATCCACCGTCCCCTGCAAGGTCAGCGGCCGCGGGGCCACCGCCGCCGCCACCTCCGGCAGGTCGAAAGAACGCAGTACCCGCGGGAGATAGGCGTTGAGATGGAATCGGGGCACTGGCGTTTCCAACAAGGCCTGATAAGAGACCAGCATGGCCTGGGTTTCCACCTCCGCAATGGACTCCTCCAGGGCCGCAGCAAAAAGGGCTAACAGGCCCCCCAACCCTTCTCCGCGTACCCGGAGAGGTCGTCCGGCCGCTTCCGGCCGGGCCCGCAGGTAGCTGGCCGCGCTCAAAACATCCCAAACCCGCATCCCCAACAGGAGACGGCCGATCATCCAGGAGATGAAGTTCAGGTCGGTTTCCGTCCCGTAGATCTGGTAATAATCCTCCCGTAATCATAGGTCCCTCAGGTATACTTTCTCCCCCTCCCGCTCCCGGCTCCGTACCAAAGCCGCGAGCACCGCCATAATCTCCAGGGTATGGGCCAGCGGAATGGGAGACTGGCCGGTGCGGAAGAAGCCCAGGATGCGTTGGAGCGTCTCCCGGTAGTAGCCCTCCCCGGCGGCTACTTCCTCGAACTTCTTGGTCCCATGCACCCGGACTCGGAAATCGACCGCGGCATCGCGCAGGATCTGAATCGATACGGTCTTGCCGTCGGCATAGCGGGCCACGGCCATGTCGCGCCCCGCATGGCCCAGGTTGACGACACAGTCCACCCCCGCCCCGAAAACCGCGTTCATCATTTCCACGGTATGCACCCCGTAGAAAATCGTCTCCCCCATGCCCATAACCGTCCCGCCGCGCACCTCGCCAAACTCCTCCCAACGGGCCAGCAGGGCCTGCAGGTTGGGAGCATACCGCAGGGCGGAACAGGACATCAGCGGGGTCCCGTGTTCCTCAGCCAGAGCCACCAGCCGCCGCGCCTCCTCCAGGGTCGTCGCCAGGGGTTTGTCGATAAAGGTCGGGATGCCCGCTTCCAGGAAAGGAGTGGCCTCGGCCAGGTGCTTGCTGCCGTCCCGGCTCACGCACAGGACCCCATCGATGAGGGGGATCAGATCCGGAATCCGGTCCACCCGCGTGGAGATGCCCAGTTCCCGGAGCTGCTGGACGTTCTCCTCATCGTAGGCATAAAAGGCCACGATCTGGGCTCCCGGCAGCGGGTCTGGACCCCGATGGAGGAGGGAACTGAAGACCACCGCGTGGGAGTTGTTGGTGCCACAGAGGCCCAGACGCAGCGGACGGGCCGCCTCGTCGTCGCCCAGGATGGACCGAACTCCACCCACCTCCAGGGCCGAAGCCACCACTCCCCCCACCCCGACCTTCAGAAAGCGACGCCGAGACCAGGAATCGGTTGCAGAGAACATAACTTCAGCGTTCCTTTGTGGTGGTTTCGTCCCGGTCCTCCACATTCCTCCCCTTTCTTCCTAAAGATTTTTCCAAAAATGGGAAGGAAAAGCCAGAGGCTCCCCGAAGAAAGCAGAACCTTTCGCCATGAAAGAGGCCCGAAGCCATGGAGAGAGTTCACCCTGAGCCGATCCAACCGACCTTGGTGGCCGATTACCACTGCCAGGTGGGGGAGGGTCCCCTGTGGCACGCCGCCAGCCAATGCGTTTATTGGACCGACATCCAGACCGGTCGGCTTTTCCGTTATCACCTTCCGACCGGGAAATCGGAGCAGTTCTACCAGGGAAGGTCGGTCGGCGGTTTCACCTTTCAGGAGGACGGCAGCCTCCTCCTCTTCCAGCATGGGGCGGTGGTGTCCTATCCCCTCGATGGCCGGGAACCCCGCATCCTGATCGAGGAAACGCCTGACCGCCCGTTGCGTTTCAACGATGTGATCGCCGACCCGGCCGGACGGGTCTTCGCCGGCACCCTGCCGGCGAAAAATGCCCGCGGCGAAGAACGGGAAGGATGCCTCTATCGGCTTGACCGGGAT
>JACVJF010000174.1 GCA_015711855.1 Candidatus Solincola quzhuomuensis
TTAAGGAGGTTCTCCCCCCTGGGCACGACGATGTACCGGTTATCGGGCAAGAACAGTACTTTGCAGCTATCCTCCAAGCGACGTCCTCCGCGTGGTCAGAAGTCCTTTCCGGTCGATGCCCCGGTCCACCGGACCGGGGCATCGTATTCCCTCACTTCGTCCCGTTCGCGATCAGAACAGGCCCACCGTCCTGCCGTTCTCGTCGATGTCCACGTCCACCGCCGCCGGACGGCTGGGAAGGCCGGGCATGGTTCTCATGGCTCCGCAAAGCGGATAAAGGAATCCGGCCCCAATGGAGGGACGGATGTCCACCACCGGCAACCGGAAGCCCTTGGGAGCTCCCTTCAGGTTGGGGTCGTGGGACAAGGAGAGGTGGGTCTTGGCCATGCAGATGGGAAGCTTGTCGTAACCCGCCTCGGTATACTGTTTTATTTTCTGCTCCGCCAGCGGAGAGTAATCCACTCCGTCCGCACCGTATATCTTCGTGGCGATGGCCTCTATCTTGTCCTTGATGGGCCAGTCCAGCTCGTAGAGGAACTTGAAGTTCTTGGGCATCTCGCAAGCCTCCACGATGGCTTGCGCCGCTTCCTTTCCTCCCTCGCCGCCCTTGGCCCATACTTCTATGGGGACGCAGGCCACCACGCCGGCCTCCTCGGCCAGTTTCTTCACCAGTTCTATCTCTTTTTCCGTATCCGTTACCCGCCTGTTGATGGTGACCACCACGGGCAATCCGAAGAGCTTCATGTTCTCGATCTGTTTGATGAGGTTCTCGCTCCCCTTCTCCAGCGCGGGCATGTTCTCCTTCTTCACCAGCTCCTCGTCGAGGGGCTTGCCGGGACGCGCCTCAAAGGCCCCGCCGTGCATCTTCAGGGCGCGGATGGTGCAGGTGATCACCACGCAGTCCGGGGTTACTCCGGAATAGCGGCACTTGATGTTCATCATCTTCTCCGCACCCATGTCGGCGCCGAACCCGGATTCCGTCACCACGTAATCGGCACACTTCAAAGCCACCAGGTCGGCCACGATGGAGTTGTTGCCGTGGGCGATGTTGGCGAAGGGCCCGGCGTGCATGATACAGGGGTTGTGCTCCAAGGTCTGGATGAGATTGGGCTTGAGGGCCTCCTTGAGGAGCACGGTCATGGCTCCCGCCGCTTTGAGGTCCTCGGCGGTTACCGGTTTGCCGTCATAGGTATAGCCCACCACGATGCGTCCCAGGCGCTCGCGCAGGTCCTTCAGGCTGGTGGCCAAGGCCAGGATGGCCATGACCTCGGAGGCCACGGTGATGTCGAAACCGGTCTGGCGGGGATAGCCGTTCTCGCGGCCACCTAAGCCGATGACTATGTCCCGCAGGGCGCGGTCGCTTATGTCCACCACCCGTCGCCAGGAAATGGTCAGAGGATCGATGTTGAGCGGGTTGCCCAGAAGTATGCTGGTGTCGATCATGGCCGCCAGGAGGTTGTTGGCCGCACCTACGGCGTGGATATCCCCGGTGAAATGTAGGTTCAGGTCCTCCATGGGCACCACCTGGGAATAACCGCCGCCCGCAGCCCCGCCCTTTATCCCGAAGACCGGGCCCAGGGAGGGTTCGCGAAGGGTGAGACACACCTTCTTCCCTATCTTAGCCAGAGCTTCGGTCATGCCGATGGAGGTCACCGTCTTTCCCTCCCCCAAGGGAGTCGGCGTGATGGCGGTCACGTCGATGTATTTTCCGTTGGGGCGATCCTTTAAGCGCTCCAACACGCGCTCGAAATCGATCTTGGCCTTGTACTTTCCGTAGAGCTCGATCTCGTCCTCCTCAAGACCCATCTTCTTGGCTATCTCCGTGATGGGGAGGAGTTCCGCCGCTTGGGCGATCTCAAGGTCACTCGGAATCATGCTGCAACTCCTTTCCTCTTCCTCCAGTGACGGTGCCTTGGGTTCCCTTCGCGTTCTCCTGTCGGCTCGCTCTCCGTTTTTAGGCATATATTTAACCGACGGCTCTCAGCCCCTGAGGCCTGGAGTCCCCGGTGAGTCCTCATCGCGGAATATGGCGCCTTTTTATCCTCCGGCGCACCGGAAGTATTATAGCCGTTGTAAGAGTTCATTGCAATAAAATAGGGTTCTCCACGGGTAGGGGTTAAATCCGATGAGGGCTTGGGGGTAGGCTATCGTCCACGCCCATATTCGCACTGTCCTCGCGCCTTGCGGGGAAGAAGCCGTCAAAGCCGCCTACTATCGGTTAATCCAAATCCTCGTCTTGAAAATACGCCGAACTACGGTCCCGCGTGGATTCCGGCCCTTCTTTTAAAGAGAAAGTTGGGTTTCCGTTCCCCGGAAGAACCAATGCGTGGTCCTGAAGCGTCCGGGCGTTCAAACGTTCGCGTGTGCTATACCCCGATATCCGTCCTCAACGCATTTGCCGCAGACGGATTATCCCTGGGTTATGGTGGGTTTCTCCCTTGCGGATTGCCCCTCGCTTCCCTCGTAATAAATATCTTCCCTTTCCAGGATGTCCGCCGGATAGGCCTCGACCGTCTCCCATCCCAACCTGAGGTCCTCGGGCAAGGCGGAGGCGATCATCTCCGCCTGCTGGGGCGGGAGGCTCGCCTTGAGCACGGCCACCACGGCCCTCACCGCGCGGTCCGCCTGCTTCAGGGATTCCAGGTCCGCCGCCTCCTTCACCCTCCTCAGGAATTCCTCGCGCAGCATCGGCATCACCTCTTCGTCGCATCTTCCCCGGATTAGCGTCTATTCTTAATGTTTCCCCTCCACCGCCTTTTTAAATCGTCTCAGCGCGATGCGACGATAAATCCACCTGATCCAAGAAACGACGGGTCGTCCGACAAGAAGGGGAAAAATCCCTCGCTTTGAGGACCGACATTCCCCACAACCGCCGTTAAAAGAGGCTTTACCGCCACAGCGAGCGCGACGTCCATGTATGGGCGGAGATGAAAGGATCCCCTTAAGTGATGAGTACCGGCCCGATCTCCCCGGGTTATATCTCCATGCGATAATGACCGTCAACCGCCGACCGAATCCTTTATCCAGTCCTCGGCGACGACCTCCGCCACGTCGCCCTCCCGCCCGAAGAGGAAATGATCGGCTCCTTCCAGGAGATGTAGGCGGCCTCCCAACCTATCTGCGAGTTCCCGCAGCTTTTCGGCGTCGGAGAACTGGTCGCGGGAACCGGCGACGACCAGAACGCGGGGAGGGAGGCTGATCTTCTCGTCTTCCAGGAAATAGAAGAAATCGAACCCTATCATAGGTGGGCCTATTAGGGCTATCCTCCTGCATCGTCCGCTCTTGACCGCCCAGCGCAGTCCCACCCAGGAACCGAAGGACCATCCGGCAACGGAAAGGTCCTCGGAGTCGATGTCCTCAC
>JACVJF010000175.1 GCA_015711855.1 Candidatus Solincola quzhuomuensis
GCAAAGGCCGAAACCCTCTCGCCATGATCTGGGACAAACACGGCCTTGGCTTTTGGTTTATAATCGAAAAATCAAAGAAATAATCAACGTGTGCAGGGGACCTCGGGGCAAGAATAAAGCCGGGGATGACGAGGAAGGAGGCGGTTGTCTCGTGGAGGAGGCCCGGAAGGGAGTTCTGGACGTGGTCATCGTCGGCGGCGGGCCGGCTGGGCTGACGGCAGGGATCTACTTAGCCCGCGCGCGCATGGACGCCCTCCTCCTGGAGAAGCAGTCGCCGGGCGGGGCACCGGCCCTAACCGAGAGGATAGAGAACTACCCCGGTTTTCCCGAGGGCATATCTGGCTACGAACTGGTGGACCGCATGCGCCGCCAAGCGGAGGGTTTCGGCCTGCGCATCGCCTCCTTCAACCCCCTCCTCGGCCTCAAGGAGGAAGGGGAGGTGAAGGTACTCATCACGGAGGAGGGCGAGCTACGAGCCTACGCCGTGATTCTGGCCACGGGGATGCGGCCGGCCAAACTGGGAGTCCCCGGCGAGGATGAATTCTACGGCCGCGGCGTGTCCTACTGCGCCACCTGCGACGGCGCCTTCTTCAAGGACGGCGTGGTGGCGGTGGTGGGAGGAGGTAACTCCGCCGTCGAGGAGGCTCTCTTCCTCACCCGTTTCGCCCGCAAAGTGATCGTCGTGCACCGCCGCGACCGCCTGAGAGCGGGGAAGATCCTGCAGGAACGCGCCCTCTCTCATCCCAAGATGGAATTCAAATGGAAAAAGGTGGTAAAAGAGATAAAGGGAGATCAGAGGGTCGCCGGCCTCCTCCTGGCCGATGTGGAAAGTGGCGAGCAGGAGGAGCTCCCCGTGGACGGTGTCTTCCTCTACGTGGGGAACCTTCCCAACACCGAGGAACTCCGTGACGCGGTGGAACTGGACGAGAAGGGCTTCATCCTCACCGACGCCGAGCTGCGCACCAGCATGAAGGGGGTCTTCGCCGCCGGGGACGTGCGCGCCGGAGCGGTCTGGCAGGTGGCCGCGGCAGTGGGGGACGGCGTGCGGGCGGCTCTCAATGCCCAGTTCCACGTCGAGAACCTCAAGGGAACCGCTTACGTATGAGAGCCGGGCATGAGAGCGGCGTGGCAGCGCCAAGCGTGAAAGCTCCACGCATGAATATATGAGAGACGATCAGAGGTCACGACAGCGAGTCAGAGGTCACGACGGCGAGGAGGTGTGAGGAGTGGCCGGGAAGGTAATAGAGTTGAACGACGGCAACTTCGAGCAGGAGGTGCTCAAGAGCGACAAGCCCACCTTGGTGGACTTCTGGGCTCCTTGGTGCGGTCCCTGTCGGATGATGGCTCCCATTCTCGAGGAGGCCGCGGCGGAATGGGAGGGAAAGATAAAGGTCTGCAAGCTCAATGTGGACGAGGCCATGTCCACGGCGCGCAAATACCAGATACAGTCCATCCCTACCATGATCCTCTTCGAGAAGGGCGAGCCGGTCAAGCGCCTGGTGGGCGCGCGGCCCAAGCAGGCCTTCGTCGAGGAGTTCCGCGGCTGGCTTCTGTGAGAGCCGTCCAGCCCACCGGAAGCACCGGAAGCACCGGTTTCGGGACCAAGTTCGCGTGCGGGAGGCGGACATGAAGATAGCCGTGGTGGACGGGATGGGGGGCTCCATCGGGCACCAGATCGTCTTGGAGCTCCGGCGCAACCTCCCCGAGGACACGGAGATCATAGCCCTGGGAGCCAACGCCATCGCCACCGGGAACATGATGAAGGCGCGGGCCAACCGGGGGGCCACGGGGGAGAACGCGGTGCGGGTATGCATCGGGGAGGCCGACGTGATCATGGGAAGCCTTTCCATCCTCATCCCCAACTCCATGATGGGAGAGCTCACGCCGGGGATGGCCGAGGCCATCGCCTCCGCCCGGGGGCGGAAGATCCTCCTGCCCCTCACCCATCCCCGCATCGAGATCATGGGAACCGGGGACACCCCCCTGCCCAAACTCATCGAGGAGGCCGTGGAGATGGTCAAACGGATGTGCGAGGAGGTCGAGAAGGATGTGTGAGGCGGCCGTGTACATAGACCGGGGCGGTGAACTGGAGAAGGTCATGGAGGACGTGGTGGAGGTGCGCCCGGAGGAGGGCAAGCTCCTTTTGGTGGACGTCTTCGGAGAGCAGAAGCTGGTGTCCGCCCGCATCGCCCAGGTGGAGCTCCTGGACCACCGCATCATCCTTAAAGAAAGCGGGGCATGAAAGATCTCGAAACAGCGCGTCGAAAATGCGGACTCGGCCAATATCGCCCCATATCGTTTGGACGGGCCATCGAGAGTGAGGTCGTACGGGCAACAGCCGAGGCCCTGACTTTCGTATCGGGGCAAAGCATAAGGATTTTATGGTTGTCATGGGAGGGTTTTTAGAAAAGGGGTTCGTTATGTGCCTAAGAAAGTTCCTATTATCTTCCCTGATTGGTGCGATTGCCCTCGAAGCGGACGAATCCGGCGGTATCATCGCTGCGATCGTCCTGCTCATCCTCCTCTTCGCGCTGCTTTCCTACGTCATTACCGCATGGCTCCTTTACCGCATCGGGAAAAAGCTCGGCTACAAGGATTCCTGGCTCGCATGGGTACCGATAGGCAACGTTTATATGATGGTTGACCTGTCCAAGGAAAATACCATGCCCTGGTTCCTGGCCATACTGATCACTTCCCTCATACCTTTCATAAACATCGCAAGCGTAGTTATGCTCGTCATCGTTTGGGCGGACATCGCCGAAAGATGCGGGAAAGAACGGTGGTGGGGGATCCTCCTCCTCATCCCCATCGTAAACTGGATTGTCATGTATAGCATGGGAAGCGGGCCGGCGGTGCCCCCGTATCCAACGACAGGGACGTACCCCGGCCAGCCCGGTATGCCTCCCAATATCTCCCAGCAACCCACATATACGCCGCCCCCACCTCCCGGAGCACCCCAACCTCCTTATACGCCGCCCCCGCCGTCCACTCCGCCGCCGCAATCCTAAGGCGGCATTGGCGATGACGACGAAGCAACCACGCCGGTCCGATCCGGCGGAATTTTTGCGCTCTTGGACTTATCAGCTTATCGAACACGGAGCCGGAAAGACGCCCCTCCTGACATAGTCTTACGCACGCCCGTATCCCCCACGGCCGACTTGAACTCGGTTGGTGTCGAAAATGCCCTTCCTGACAAAGTCCTCCGTCGGCAAGGGTTTATTCGTTGCGGCTTTCAAGGGCGGATCTTACCGCGAGATGGTTCGAGCAAGGCGGATGACCTGTGAGAAGACCCGCCGGATGAACCGTGTTTAAGTTCGGACCTCAACCGGTGGAGGCGGCCGCG
>JACVJF010000176.1 GCA_015711855.1 Candidatus Solincola quzhuomuensis
GCTGGGAGAGGATACCGGAGATGGTGCAGTGGGCCTTCCGGACCGCCACCACGGGAAGGCCGGGCCCGGTGCACCTGGACGTCTGCGTGGACACCCTCTTCCAGGTGAAGGAGGAGGAAGGGGTCAAACTACCGCCGCCGGAGAGGTACCGCCCGCTCAATCCGCCCTCGGGAGACGAGGAGGCCCTGGAAAGGGCGGTGCAACTGCTGGTTAAGGCGGAGAGGCCGCTCCTCCACGCCGGGGGTGGCGTATTGCGCTCCGGGGCCTGGGAGGAGGTTCGGGAGCTGGCGGAATACCTCCAGATGCCGGTGACCACCAGCGTCTCCTCGCGGGGTATCCTGCCCGAGGACCATCCTCTGCTCTTCCTGCCCAAGTGGGCGGGATCCGTTTACGCCGAGTCCACCGCGGACGTGGTCCTCTGCGTGGGGTGCACCATGGCCGAGCTGGAGTACTGGGGCAAACCCCCCCTTTGGGGGGATCCGTCGGCCCAGAGATTCATCCAGGTGGACATCGACCCGGAGATCATCGGCCTCAACCGGGAGGTGGACGTGGGCATCGTGGGAGACGCCCGCCTGGTGCTCAGGAAGATGACGGAAAAGGTCAAGGAGGCCACCGGACCCTCACCGGAAAGGGTGACCAACACCCAATACCGCCAGGCGGAGAAGGACGCCCAAGCCTTCATGGAGGAGGCGGCGCGTTCCGACGCCAAACCCATCCACCCCGCCCGCCTGGTGAGGGAAGCCATGGAATTTTTTGGAAGGGAGGCCATCGTGGCCGTGGACGGCGGGAACATGGGGCTTTGGGCTGTGACCGGGGTGCGGGTCTACCGACCCCGCTCCTTCCTGTGGTCCACGGACATGGGCATGCTCGGCACCGGTTTGCCCTTCGCCCTGGGGGCCAAGCTGGCTTACCCCCATCGACCGGTTTATGTATTGCACGGCGACGGCGCCTTCATGCTCAACAACCACGAGGTGGAGACCGCCGTGCGCTACAACCTGCCCGTGGTGGACATCATCGGCAACGACCGCGCCTGGGGGATGATAAAGGGAGCCCAGCACGCCGCCTTCGGCGACCGTTACATCGGCGTGGACTTCGGCGAGACGCGCTACGACAAGCTGGCCGAGGCCATGGGGGCCTTCGGGATCCGGGTGGAGGACCCGGCGGACATCCGACCCGCCCTGGAGGAGGCGGTGCGGTCGGGCAAGCCGGCGGTGATCGACGCGGTCATCGATTGTCAGGTCAACCTGGAACCGCCCCTGTTCCAGATCTTCCTGCAGGTGTCCCTGATGGACTGCGACCTCTCCGGGTGCAATCCCTGATTCCGGCGGGGCCTCAAGCGCCGGGCCCTCAGTCGATCATGATGCCGCCGTCCAGGATGAGGGTCTGACCGGTCATGTAGGTGGCGTCCTCGACGAGGAAGGCCACGGCCCTGGCCACCTCTTCGCCGGTGCCGAAACGTCGCATGGGGATGCGGGGGATGATCTTGGCCTTGTAGTCCTCGGGCATCCAGCCGATCATCTCCGTCTCGATGTAGCCGGGGGCGATGGCGTTCACCCGGATGCCGTGGCGGGCCACCTCCCGGGCCAGACATACGGTGAAAGCGGTGACCCCTCCCTTGGAGGCGGCGTAGGCCGTCCCCCCGGCCAGGCCGATCATGGACATGATGGAGGAAATATTTACCACACAGCCGGGGACCCGTCGGCGCAGCATGTCCGCCACGCAGTGCTTGGCCATATAGAAGTAGCTGAAGAGGTTGACGCGCAGGACCCTCTCCAGATCCCGGTCCTCCATGGACTGGATGGGGGAGAGGTGGCTCATGCCCGCGTTGTTCACCAGGATGTCTACCCCACCCAGTTCCTCCACGCAGCGTTCGACCACCAGGCGGGCGCCCTCCTCCGTGGCCAGGTCGGACTGCACCACCACCGCCCGCACCCCCATGGCCTCCGCTCGTTCGCGGACCTCCTCGGCGGCGTCCACGCGGCTCAGGCAGCAGACCACCACGTTGGCCCCGCGCCGCGCCAGGTGCAGGGCTATGGCCCTCCCGATGCCCCGCGAGGACCCGGTGACGATGGCGTTGCTCCCCTTGATCATCTTCCCTCCTTCCCCGTTTTCCCTCCCGCACCGCTCAAATGAAGCGAACTGCCGAGATGTTGCTTTCCTTCGGGCCGACGCCTCACCGGCGCGGAGGGGCCGTTTCTTCCACCGCTCCCCGGCACGGCCGGCAGTGGACTCCCTGAAGAGATTGCCAGGTCCTTCCATGTCGAATGCGACCGCGTTGCGCAATCGGTGACGAGGAAGTCGAGCCACCGGACGATGCCTACGAGACTTTCCCTATACTATAAGATCTCATAACCCTACGTAGGAGACACTTTTTCGGGATTACGTAAGGGGTTCACGGTTTGCGGGCCAATGCGGTCAGGGAGCTTCCTAAGGGAAGCCCCGGCCCTGAGGCCATGCAGGCCTCCAAATCCAGGAGGCAGGCGAGAAGGCGGTTAAGGGCGCGGGGCGGGAGGCGAAGGTCGGAGTCGGCTTCCTCCTCGGTTATCCCGCGGGTGGACATGCGCCGGGCGGCGACCAGGGGGAGAAGGGCGAAGACGAAATAGGTGGCCTTCAGGGGCTGCAAACCCACAGCGCGAAGCATTTCCAGAAGCTGGGAACGCAGGTAGCGTCGCGCGCCGCCGACGGCCAGGTCGTGACCCCCGCGCAGGAAGTGCAGGGCAGGGAGGTTGAGGAGAAGGCAACCTCCGGGAGAGAGCACCCGAGCCATCTCCCTCAGGGCGGCCAGGTCGTCGGACACCTCGCGGTGATAGATTACGTTGAGGGATAAGACCAGGTCGAAGGAGGCCTCCGGAAAAGGTAGGTATTCCACCGAACAGCACAGCAGCTCCTCCAGACCCCTCTTTCCACAGAGCAGGAGCGCCTTTTCGCTGGCGTCCAGGGCCACCAGGCGCTTCGGGCGGTACCGGTCGCGAAACCAAGCGGTGAGCCCGCCCGTCCCGCAGCCGGCGTCCAACACCCTGCCCCGAGCCGCCTGCGGACAATAGGCGTCCAGGAGGCGGGCGTACAGGGAGCGGTGTCCGCGGTACCACCAGTGGAGGTCTTCCAGCCGGTAAAGCCTTTCGTACTCCTCCTCTTTCATCGCCCTTTCTTGGGTGCTCGCCGCAGGACCGGAACGGTTTTGCGGAGGGATCTACGTCCGCCGCCGAGGGGCGTAGGGTGCTCCCGCTCCGGTTCTCTTCATTTGCGGTCCGTATATTGATGATAACCGAAATATCCCGGAGGA
>JACVJF010000177.1 GCA_015711855.1 Candidatus Solincola quzhuomuensis
GAAGGGATCGGCGGTGGGACGGCGCTTATCCCCGAACATGTACGTTTTGGGCAGTTCACGGCTGAAGGACGATCTCGTGCGGGAAGGAACCCGGGGCGAGACGGGAGATCTTAATCCTTAGGGAGGGTGCGGATGCGTTACCGATGGTTGGGAACGGCGGGATTCGAGATCATCAGCGGGGCCACGTCCATTCTCATCGATCCTTACCTGACCCGAAACCCCCGTGCTCGCCCCGCTCAACCTCTAGGTTCCGGGGACTTCGCACACGCCCGGGCGATCCTCGTCTCCCACGGGCACTTCGACCACACCTATGACGTGCCGAAGCTGGTGGAGACCTCCGAGGCCTTGGTTTACGCCTCGTCGACGGTATGCGCCTCGCTGGCCGCGAGAGGGGTTCCTTGGTCCCGGCTGCGCGCCAGATGGCCCGGCGAGGAGGTTGTGGTCGGTCCTTTCCGAATCATCGCGATCCCCGCTTGCCACGTGACCTTCGACCCTCGCCTGGTGTTCACCACCCTATGGAGATGTCGGGACGATTTGGCCCACCTGGCTCGCCTGGGAACCTCCCGCTTTCCCACCGGCGAGGTGCTGGGCTGGCTCATAGAGGCGGAGGGAAAGACCCTCCTCCATCTGGGGAGCGCCTGCATGTCTTGGATCCCGGACCGGCGAGTGGACGCCTTCCTTGTCCCTGTGCAGGGTAGGACGGACATCTGCGCCGTGGCCGCCGCACTGGTCGACCGCGTGCGGCCGGCCCTGGTGATTCCCCATCACCACGACGACTTCTATCCCCCGCTCAGCCGGTATATCGACCTGGAGCCCTTCCTGACGGAAGTGAGGTTGAGACGTCCCGGGATCAGGATAAGAGTACCGGTCATCAACCGCCTG
Organism: Candidatus Solincola quzhuomuensis; assembly: GCA_015711855.1. Taxonomy (GTDB): domain Bacteria; phylum Actinomycetota; class Geothermincolia; order Geothermincolales; family RBG-13-55-18; genus Solincola_A; species Solincola_A quzhuomuensis. The sequence continues at coordinate 883 of JACVJF010000177.1, forward strand.
GAAGAGATGTGATCGGGGTTTTCGAAGGCTTGCGTCCGCTCCGCCTCGAGAGTCGAAAAAAGCGGAGAAGGCACTCTCGTGAAACGGCTCGAACTCCCCGCAGCCCGCTCGCCTTTTATCTCTCGCATGGCCGAGCAGGGCGAGCGGTTTCCGGCCCCAGGTCAAGCACACGGACCTCGGACGAGCTTGTCGAGAAAAGGAAGGCGGCTGCGACCGGGCATCCGGTGGAGGAGGTCGATTCCGGAGGACGCTTCGTGCCCGGCCGATTTCTTTCCCTGGGATGGGCCCCATCTCCGGAGAGAAAGATTTAAGGAGACGAAAAAGGCTTAAGGTACCGCGTCCCAAGGCCTTTTTGACCCCGCGTCTTCCCATGGGGATAATGTAATTGCGCCGGTTCGGCGACCATCCGGCGGGAACAGGTCAAGGTCTTCGAGCCGGAGGGATTCCTGACGTGCGCTGCAGCAGGGTCCGATTCTTCGGAGAATATATAGACGGTTTAGCGAGGCGGACGGATCAAGGAGGGCGGAGATGGGCAAGACTTTCCGGGCCATAGTGGTACGCGAAAGGGAGGACGGGACCTTCACCCGGAGCATAGAGACCAGGGACACGGACGAGCTCCCCCCGGGCGAGGTGCTCATCCGGGTGCACTACACATCCGTGAACTACAAGGATGCTTTATCCGCCATAGGCAATCGCGGGGTGACCAAGAGTTACCCGCACACACCGGGCATCGACGCCGCCGGGGTGGTGGAGGAGAGCACAAGCCCCGATTTCCAACCGGGTGAGGAGGTCCTGGTGACCGGATATGACCTGGGCATGAACACCTCGGGCGGGATGGCCGAGTACATACGCGTTCCTTCCGCCTGGGTGGTGAGACTCCCGGAAGGGCTTTCCATGAAGGAGTCCATGATCTACGGCACGGCGGGCTTCACCGCTGCCCTCTCGGTCTACAAGCTATCCTGGGCGGGGGTCAAGCCGGATGCCGGCGAGGTGCTGGTCACCGGGGCCAGCGGAGGCGTGGGCTCCCTGGCCCTGCGCTTCCTGGTCAAACTGGGCTACTCGGTGGTGGCCGCTGCGGGATTGGTGGACGAGTCCGATTTCCCGAAGGTGGAGGAGAAGCTCAAATCGCTGGGGGCTTCGCGGGTCATCCCCGCCTCCGAGGTGGACGACTCGTCGGGTAAGCTCCTCCTCAAGCCGGTCTGGCCCGGCGCCGTGGACACGGTGGGGGGCAACGTGCTGGCCACGGTGATCAAGCAGGCCGCTTACTTGGGGGTGGTGACTACCTGCGGGAACACCGGCGGCCACGAGCTGAATCTGAACGTCTACCCCTTCATCCTCCGGGGGGTGACCCTCATCGGCATCGACTCCGTGGAGTGCCCCATGGACCTTCGACTCCGGGTTTGGGAGAAGATGGCCGGGGAATGGAAGCCCGACAACTTGGAGGATTTCGCCACGGAGATAACCCTGGAGCAGGTGGAGGAGAGGTTCCAGCTGCTGCTGAACAAGAAGTCCCTGGGCCGCGCCGTGGTCAGGGTGCATTAGACTTATCTACAGGAGTATCCACATGAGGCGAGCCGGTTGACGGCCCGCTTCCGGATGCGGGTGAGGAAAAGGGCGAGGAAGAGGGTTTCCATTTCTTCCCAAGAACACTCCCCCGCAACTCGGAGGGAGGCGGAAAACGGGCTTGGCGCTCGATGTTGAGCGGCGAAAGGCCTTATGCTATCATATGCTCCGGAATTCCCTTGGGGGATCGTCTAATGGTAGGACGCGAGACTCTGGATCTCGTTGTGAGGGTTCGAATCCTTCTCCCCCAGCCAGAACCGAATATGGAATGCGTGGCGCATTAGTCTAGTTGGCCTAGGACGCCGCCCTCTCAAGGCGGAGATCGCGGGTTCGAATCCCGCATGCGCTACCAAGTCCGAGGCCCCGTAAGGGGCCATTTCTTTCTCTCGGAGATCGATGCGCCTGGGAACGGGTGCGAGGGTTCTCGAGGTGGAAAAGCCCTCGTTTTAAGGCGCGAACGGCATAGGGGTCCAACCGAGAATTCGACCCGCCGTCATGTCCGGCGCCCCCGGGCACCATGCGCTTCGTTCCCGCCGGCAGCCGACGTGCGAGGGCGAAGGAGGAGACGGGTCGCCGGGTCGAGGGGCGGTCCTTATGTGCCCGCCTCCGTCCGTCCGGGCTTCAGGCCTGCGGGGAGAGGTTAGGCAGCTGTTCGTCTTTTTTCCGGTAGAGTCGGCTCCAGGTCTCCTCATTGAGGCCTATTTCCTCCATTTCCTTTACTATCCTCCAGCGGGAGATCGGGCGGTAGTCGCTCCCGAAGAGGACCTTGTGGGGGAGGACCCGATCAATGTAACGCATCAGAGATCCGGGAAGCGGCGGGGGCCCGGC
>JACVJF010000178.1 GCA_015711855.1 Candidatus Solincola quzhuomuensis
CTCGCCTCCTCCAGGACATCGCCGGCGGCCTGGTGGTTACCATGCCCTCCCAGAAGGACTTCGAGAACCCGGAGATAGCACCTTATCTCGAGAAGTATCTGCGCGGCTCGGCGGATATCCCCACCACGGACCGCATCAAGGTCCTCAAGTTCATCGAGAACATGACGGTAGGCTGCGGGGCGGCCGCTTACCTCACGGAGAGCATTCACGGCGCGGGTTCCCCCCAGGCACAGCGCATCATGATCCGGCGCCTGGCCGACCTGGAGGACAAGGTGAAGCTGGTCAAGCGGTTGGTGGACTTGGAATAGGCGGCGAGGTCCGCGGCGGTCTGAGAAGATGGCGTACTCTGTTTTTCGGCGTATTGTCGTTCCTGCGGTCTTTTTAATCCTGGCCGCAGCCGTCGCCGTGGCCGTGATATGGGCGAACCCGGCGCCGGACCCTGAAGTCGTCCAACCTAAAGCGGGAGAAGCGGAAGCCCGGGAAGCGCGAGAGACGATGGAGGCGGACGAAGAGCCCTCCCCTGAAGCGGAGCATGCGGGTTCCGGCGCAGGTGATTTCCGGATAATCCTCGGGGACGGCGGAGAATCACCCGGGCTCCTCATCCAGTTTCCGGAACCGGAGGGTTGGGGAAAGGAGGAGGTGCCGGAAGAAGAGGAGACAATTGCCGGGCATTGGGTAGTGGAGATGGAAGGCTCTCCTTATTCCGTAACCAATTGCCACCTGATGTTGAACCACTCCGGCGACATCGAAATCCCCCAGAACTACACGTCCGTAATGGATATCACCGACGGCGAATACCGATGGACTCCCGGGGATGACGCATTCCGGGCGGACCTGGGGATACTGTTGAAATCCGCTTCCGATTCGACTCCCGTCCGGATCGCATTGCTCCTGGTGGGGTGCGTGGAACCCTCCCTGGACGCTATCTCCGGAAGCTATGAGGCGCACCTCGCGGGCGCGACCCCATATCCCTACGTGCAGCGGGGTGGATTCCGAATGCACCGGTTGTAGCCGTTAGACGGTGCGGAAGCCCGCGTAGCGAGGCTGGATGGGCAGAGACGAGCGGGTTCCTCCCAAAAACCCCGTATGCGTTGTTCATGGCAGGAAATAGAGCTTGAATCGCTGAATATATAATCGCGAGTATGTTATACTTTCAGCGGCTGGGGGCTGCAGTGTAAATCGTGGCACCGATCCGTTTTCGTTCGGGACATGACGGGGAGGTGGTGCCGAAGTAAAAAAGTCCGCTTTGTTTTCCCGACGCTTACAGACACGGGCATGATCCTTGAATTATGACGATTGCGGTGTATAGTCGTATGCCCGGTGCGCTTATGCGGGGGAAAACGTTTTTCCAGTGCGCATGCACCGTCTCTACCACACGATCCCGCACTTTTGGGTGCGAGTCGCTTACTTACCCGGTCCGCAAGGGATAAAGAATATGCCGATGTGGGGGACGCAGATGGTTAAAAGGATTATGATCTGCAGGGGAGTCCAAAGAGGTGGGGAAGCGTCTCAAGGTCGAAGGGGGTTGAGGAAAATGCGTTGGAAGGCAGCCATTTCTCTGTTGGTGGTGACCTTGCTGATCGTCATGGGCTTCGCCGGATGCGGCGGAGAAGAGGAGGGGGAGAAGGTGGTGGTGAAGATAGGTCTCACCGCCCCCCTCAGCGGAATCGGAGCCGGCTACGGACAGGACATCAAAGCCGGCTTGGACATGGCCATAAAGGACATTAACGCGAAGGGTGGCATAAAGATAGGGGACAAGACCTACGTCTTCGAGCTGGCAGTGGCCGACGACGAGATGGTCCCCGAAAAATCCATGAGCAACGCCCAGAAGTTCGTTTTGGAGGAGGATATCAAGGTCATCTGGGACCCCACGGCCAACACCATCCAGTCTCTCATGACCATCAACGAGAAGGCCGGTGAGGAGTTCTTGATCATGGCCTATACCAGCGTGCCCCTCTATGCCCAGAAGGTCAACAAGTACATGGTCACCCTCCCGCCGCCCTTCTCCGTGTACATAAAGGACTGGATTCCCGTGGCATTGGGCTTCGGATGGAAGAAGATGGGAATGCTTCAGACCACCGGAGCCTATGGTGAGCTGTGGGGCAAGACCTTCAAGGATGCCTGGACCAAGGCGGGAGGCACGGTAGTGGCTGAAGCTCCGGCCAGCTACTACACGGAGACGGACTTCACTCCCTATCTGACCACGGTGCTGGCCGCCAACCCGGACTTCATCTTCTGCGGCGGGCCCTCCGAGCCCACGGCTTTGGTGATTGACCAGGCGCGCAACATGGGCTTCAAGGGAGGTTTCATTGTCATAGATCAGGCAAAGCTGGACATCATCGTGGACAAGACGGGCATAGAGAAACTGGAGGGCTGCATCGGCGTGCTGCCGGTGAATCTCTCCCAGTGGAAGGCCACCATGGAGATCGGCGAGAGGTTCGAAAAGGAATACAACAAGCGGTACACCTGGGAGGCGGCCATCTGCTACACGGGGATGCATATCCTGGCCAAGGCCATGGAGGAGGCAGGAAGCGTGGATGATGTGGCCGCCATACGGGCCGCCTTCGCCAAGGGCGACGTCTCCAAGACTTCCGGCGACGAACTACCGGTGGAGTTTGCCGGAATCAACGACCAGACCGGAGCTCTGCTCATGCCGGGCACCACGGTGGTGGTGGAGGGCGGAGAGTGGCAGCCGAGGGAAATGATGCGCTGGTGGGAGCAGTAAGCCTTCGGCGGATTGCGGAAAAAGATCGGGGGAAGCCTGCGAGGGCTTCCCCCGATAATGATACGAGCCGAATGTACGGCAAGACCAACCGGTAAAGGGAGAGTCCGCTTGGGCCGGGAGGACAAGCCGTGGAGGGCTACCAATAGGTTATTAAGAACCCCCAGGTTCTTACCGAATTAAGCATAAACGTATCAAGCGAGACGTCTCGGCACCCGGTAGGAAAGGCTATCACGGTGAGCGGAGTGCTTTCTTCGGGGATACGACTAGACGAGAAGCGATGCCGGTTAGGCTGGAGCCGGTTAAACCGCGGGCAAGATAAGTACGTGTTTGAGGGAAAAGGGCAGAGGTTAGACATTTGTCTTTCTTTTTCAATCAGCTGATTATCGGTATCCAGTTGGGGAGCCAATACGTTATGGTGGCCCTGGGGCTTACCCTCATTTTCGGTATCCTGGACATATCCCATTTCGCCCACGGCCACCTCTACATGATGGGAGCCT
>JACVJF010000179.1 GCA_015711855.1 Candidatus Solincola quzhuomuensis
GCGGGCGACGCCGGGGAGGTTGCAAGGACTCGTAACCGGAACGGGTCCATCCGCTCTTTCGCCCCGCGCGGCGGGTTCCGGGTCAGCACACTCCGAGGCGGGCGAAGCCGGGGAGGTTGAAAGGTTCCCTGAAGTTGCTGAAGTAGAAGGCCGCCAGACGGTTGGCCCGCTTGGGTCCAATCAACCTCATCTGCCATTCCAGCCAGCTGACGTGGGGGCGGATGCGGTACCATACCCGGTTCTTGAAGCGGTACCCGCGGCGGAAACCGCGGGTGAAGCGGCTGAACTCCTCCACGGCCCGCGAACGGTCGTAGACGGCCATGGCCGCCACCTTCCCGGTGACCAGGGCCCCCAGGATGCCGAACCAGAAGAAGGGGTCCATGGCCCCGCTGATGGTCCCGCAGAGGATGAACCCGCGATGGAAGAGCCGCGGGTTGTCCGGTACGGCCAGGGGCACGGCCCCGGACACGTACCGCCAGTCCTCGTGTTCCACCCCCTCGTTGCGGGCCATGAATTCCACGTATTTACGAAGGGCCTTCTCGTCGATGTGGTTCTTGGAGAAGAGAAGGTCGAAATAGTAGTTGTTGCAAGAGCTCAGGTAGCCGTACTCGGTTACCACCTCGTCGATCCAGATCCAGGAGAGGTTGCTGAAGCCGATCTCCCCGCGGGATATCCACCCGTACCAGCGAAGGTAGGGTATCTCCAACATCTCGTACACGCTGGGGGTGAGACCGCAAGCGATGATGGTGTTCTCCGGCAGCTTCCCCAGGTCTTCCTTGCGCAGGGGGGAGGAGAAGCGGAACTCCACCCCCAGTTTGCGGGCCTCGGCGTAGAGTAAGCTGTCCAGACTGGTGGGACGGTTACCGCGTTCCACGGTGTACATGTCCAAGACCTCGAGGGGAGGGTGAAAGGCGGCCTCGTGGAAGTAGAAGGGGCAGCGCAGTAGGGGATGGAAAACGGGGGACAGGTCTATGCCTATGTATTCCGATGTGCGGTCCACGTCGATGGAGGTGGTGTGAGTGGAAGGGTTGTATGTCTTGTCCCCCCCGAACCCGTCCTCGCGATCATGGATCGTGACCTGATACCCGTGGCGCGCCAGATCTATGGCCGCGACGAGGCCGGACATGCCGGCGCCGTAGATGACGATCTCGCTTTTCCCCGCCAAAGCCCCACCTCCTCAGCCTTAACCCCTCCCGAAGGCGGACCGCCGGGGATATTTTACCATTAACGGCGACGTTCGTGAGGGCGCCGCTCGCGAGGCCATACGGCAAGGCGTGAGGTCCTCATCCCGCCCTTAGCGAGCCCGTATCCGCACCTAAGGGCTATAATGTTGGGCATGAATGAGAGATACCGGACGCCCGCCGGGAGGAGGAGGGACGTTCTCGGGGAGGAGTTGGGAAAATATGCCATGCTCTACGCCCTCGCCGAGCATGCGTCCGCGGAGGTTGGGAAAAGCCGGCCCAGGAGGTTCTCCGGCCTGGACGTCTTGCGGGTGAAGGAGGGCCTTCTCAAGGAGACTTTGCGGGAAGGGGATGAGTTGGAAGGCGAGGGGATACTAAGCCCCTACTCCGCCGTGTACCAGCCCCGCGCCTACTATCCGGCTTACGTCATGGGCGAGGTGCGCTCCGCGTTGCGCCGAGGAGAGGAAGTACCTTCCACCTCCCCTCATTATCTTCCCGTGAGCGTCCTTCCCGAGCTCCCCGACGGTCACCGAATCGCTTTTCTCTATCCGCCGGAGAAGAGAAGCTTCGAACGTCCCGACTTCCCCGCCCACGTGCGGGACGTGCTCACCAGGGATTTCCATAGGATCCCCCTGATTATCCCCCCCGGCCTGGATGTGGGGTGGGGAATGGTCAAATTCCGCGCCCGCCTCATGAGGCTGAGCCGCGATACCATGCGGAGGTTGGCGGGCCTGACCGAGGAGGCCTACATGGCCTATGCGGCAAGGGGCCTGGTGCATTTTCTGGAGCCCGCGGAGGTGGCGGCGGGACCTAAGGTCTTCTTGAGAGGGTCGCTGTTCGCCGAGGTGTGCTTGGCTGAAATCCGCCGCTGGGAGCGGGCCTGCTTGTCGCTGGAAACGGCTCTCCGGGAGGCGGTGGAGTACTCCTTCCCGGCCTGCGAAAGGGGCGAAAGGGAGGAGGCCGGGTGTTACCTCCCACAAACCGGCCATCACGTTTTCCGGTTCCGCAACAGGCTTTTCGCCGTGGTCTATGCCCCGGTGATCGCGGTCATGAGGGCCCCGTCTCTTCTGGGCGTTTTCCTTCCCGCCGACCTGAGCGGGTCGGATCCGGAGGTGCATTCCCGCTTCGAAGGGCTGGTCAACCGTCTGCTGTCCCTTCTCGAATCATACCTGGAAACGCCCGTTTCCGCCCGGGTGGAGCTGGCCTACGACAACCGTCTTGCCTGGGCCCGTCAGCGGGAGGTGCTGTCGGGACCCAGATTCCAGGAACTGGAAGAACGTTACCCTTTCCTGGCACCCACCCTGCAATGGCTGCGGGGGTCTTAGGCGAACGCTCGCTTCACGGCCTGGCAACTCGAGGAGTTCTTTTTCTCAAGAGGAACCACGCGGATTTCAGAAATTTGTAATGCGAGGCGAGCGAGGAGGGGAAAGAAGTTTTCTTTTCGTGCATGGTCAAAAAGGTCATGGGAGAGCGTCCGCTCGTGGCGCCGCGGGGAACGTGCCCTTGAGATCGCCCGTGGAAGGGCAAATCAGGGAGAAAGAAGGTAAAAAGCATGCATTCGAGTCGATCGCGGCCCTCTCCGTGGCCTCGGCGACCTTCATCGTCCCGATCTTCGTGGCCTCCATCGTTATTATGGTCTCCCTGGGGAAGGATGAATTGGGAAAGGACATGGCCGAGGCCATGGTCGTAATCGCGGTTATCGCCTTGGCCGTGTACATGTCCGTCTTCGTTTGGATTCCCGTCATACTTCTATGGGGATTCGACCGGATGAACTCGTCGTGGTCGACAAACCGGGGAATGTATTTTCCCTCGCGGACGGCGGCACAGACGACGGTGCAATGTCCCATTTGCGGCGGATACGCCCGGATCGGGACCGCGGCCTGCCCGCATTGTGGTAATCTTCTTGGGCAAGTCTCAGGACCGCTCGGAGATCCCGGCCTTACGGGA
>JACVJF010000180.1 GCA_015711855.1 Candidatus Solincola quzhuomuensis
ATGAGCAAAAGAACCGCTAAAAAGACCGTGGAAGCTTTCATGCATTTCATCTGTACTTGCCTTTCTTTTCCAAGCCGACTCTATCGGTTGCAATCTCCTTCCCGCGCACGGATCCTCGTGGCGATATCCCGCCAAACGTTTCCTTTCAGGATTTTCCAGAACTAATGGCCGACTACGATCGACCCAAAAGACTTATACGTCGGAAGTTGGAAAATCCATCCTTTCCGTTATCGACAAACGACCGATAAAATTTAAGGGGAAATCCGGTGTTTCCACGGTCAACGGAAGCCGCATCAGTAAATCAACACCGGTATCCCCACCTCCACCCTCTCGAAGAGGTCCTCAGCGTCCTTTATGTACATGCGGATGCATCCGTGGGAGACGGAGTACCCTATGGACCCGGAACTGTAGGTACCGTGGATGAATACCCCGGGAGCGCTGGTCCCCAGGGCTCGGGTGCCCAGGGGGTTTCCCGGCCCGGGCGGTATGTAGGGCGGCATGTTGGCGGCCCAGGACGTACCCGGATTTACCCATGCGGGATTTCTCTGTTTGGAGACGATCTTGAAGGTCCCGCTCGGGGTGGGCCACGAGGGGCTTCCCACCGCGACCGGGTACTGTTTCTCCACCTCCATGTTGTTGTAGAGGGTTAGGCGGTGTTTGCTCTTATCCACCACGATGACCTTTCCCACCTGCGAATCGGAGACCTCCGGCTTGGTGACCTCGACATCCAGCTTGACCACCCTTTCCTTGGAGGTAAACGCGGCTATGACGGCCTTCCGAGTCCGGTCCACGTCCAAGTCCCATCCGTCCTGGGAATGCTGGATGATCAGCCTTTTCCCGTCCAGTCGCAACTCGGCGTTGATCACCGGGCGGTCGACGACGGATTCGAGCTTGGAGAGAAAGGCTTCCAATTTCTGGGTGTCGTAGCGGACCACCAGATCCACGGTCAGGTCGAGTCCCTGGAAGGCGGCCCTTTTGACCCATCTCCGGTAGAAAGGTATCTTTTTGCCCATGGATATGGCCCTGTTCACCGTCTCTTCCAGATCCACGTAGGCCTCGATCTCGTACAGGGGGAGAGGCCAGGTGTTCCCCTCGAACTCCAGGACCAGATCCCGGTTCAGGGCCTCGAGGTCCAGTTTGGATCGGAGCTCTTGAAGGGCTTCTTCCCTGCTCAGACCGCCGATGTTTACGCCCTGGACATACACTCCGCGGAAGACATGGCCGGCGAAGGCCAGATCCAGCCCCAGAAAGGAAATTATCGCCAGGAGGAAAAGGGTGATGGCGGTCGCCCCCATGACGAGCAGGAGATGCCGGACCACCTGCCAAGGCCGTATGCGAAAGATCATCCGATCCAGCCTCCCAATTACCTATATCCCCCTGCCCCGCTTTCATGATTATATTTCATCGCCGCTACGAGGTTCTCCTTTCGCGATCACTGCGTCTATTTGCTTCCCCTTCCTCGCATGCCGCCTCATACGACTAAAGCGTGCCCGTCAAGTTTGCAAGGATTAACTCCCCCTGTGTCCCACTATTCCGTTCTTGCCGTCTCCTGCGACAGTACAGCCTGTGCAAGGTTTCCCATATAAGATCGGCCATGCAAGGCGTATATCCCCGATCGACACACGCGATCACCTTAACAAACGTGGTCCGGCCCCGAAAAAATCGGGAGGCGAAGCCTAGACTCCGCCCCCCCGGAACGTTCCCCGGCCTTTGCCCGATTTATCAGGCGAAGGCCTCTGGTATGTCCTTTATCTGTGCATAGGAGAACACCGGGCCGTCCTTGCAAACGTAGAGGTGCCCCACGTTGCACCGCCCGCACTTCCCGATGCCGCACTTCATGCGGTTCTCCAGGGTGGTGTACACCTGGTCGGGGGTGAACCCGAGCTTTTCCAGGTTCTGGAGGACGAACTTGATCATGATGGGCGGCCCGCAGGTCACGGCTATGGCGTTCTCCGGCGATGGGGCCACCTCCATAAGCAGTTGGGGCACGAAGCCCACGAAATGGGGCCAACCCTCCTCCTCCACGTCGATGGCCAGGTGACAGCAGGCATCCCCGCAGGAGTTGAGCTCCTCGAACTCGTCCTTGAAACAATGGTCCGCGGAGGTGCGGGCCCCGTAGATCACGGTGAGCTCACCGTAATCTTCCCGGTTGTCCCGAACCCACTGGATGACCGGACGCAGGGGAGCCTGGCCGATGCCACCCCCTATGGTGATGATGTTCTTCCCCTTCCACTCCTCCAGCGGGAAGTTGTTACCCAGGGGACCACGCACGTAGAAGGAATCGCCCGCCTCGAGCTCGTGCAGGGCGGTGGTGTTCTTGCCCATCTTCATGATGCTGAAGCGCAGGTAGCCCTTCTCCGTGGGCGAGGAGGAGATGCAGAACATGGACTCCCCCACCCCCGGGATGCCCACCATGGCGCACTGGCCCGGCAAATGGTTCCAGGTGTCCCACACCTTCTCGTCGGCGAAGGTGACCTTGAAGGTCTTGATGCAGCGTTCGCCCGGCGTCTCGTAGCGGGCGTCCAGTATCTTTACCTCGTAGGGAATGTAGGGGTTCTTCATGAGGCATCCACCACCTGTTCCAGGATCTCCAGGATGTCGATGTTCACCGGGCAGAGGTTGATACACCGTCCGCAACCCACGCAGGCGATGACCTCGAACCGTTTTGGGTAATAGGAATACTTGTGGCTGATGCGGTTGCGGGTGCGCTCTCGGCGGGTGGGCCGGGGGTTATGACCGCTGGCGTGCAAGGTATACTCGCTGAACATGCAGGAGTCCCACATGCGGGCGCGCCTGCCCTCCCCCATCTCCTCCAGCTCGTCCTGGATGTCGAAGCAATGGCATGTGGGGCAGAGAAAGGTGCATATACCGCATCCCAGGCAGGCGGCGGACACCTTCTTCCACAGCTCGTGCTCCCAGAGGGTGGGCAGCTTCTCCGGGATGCCCTCCGTCTTTATGGAACGCAAGATCTTTCCCTCCGCCTGGGCGGCCATCT
>JACVJF010000181.1 GCA_015711855.1 Candidatus Solincola quzhuomuensis
AAAAGCCCTCGTTTTAAGGCGCGAACGGCATAGGGGTCCAACCGAGAATTCGACCCGCCGTCATGTCCGGCGCCCCCGGTCACCATGCGCTTCGTTCCCACCGGCAGCCGACGTGCGAGGGCGAAGGAGAAAACGGGTCGCCGGGTCGAGGGCGGTCCTTATGTGCCCGCCTCCATCCGTCCGGGCTTCAGGCCTGCGGGGAGAGGTTAGGCAGCTGTTCGTCTTTTTTCCGGTAGAGTCGGCTCTAGGTCTCCTCATTGATGCCTATTCCTCCAGTTCCTTTACTATCCTCCGGCGGGAGATCGGGCGGTAGTCGCTCCCGAAGAGGACCTTGTGGGGGAGGACCCGATCAATGTAACGCATCAGAGATCCGGGAAGCGGCGGGGGCCCGGCCGGCGATGTTGAACCACAGATCGGCGTTGAACTAGCAGAAGATCATGGCCTTCTCGTACCAAGGCCAGCCGAAGCGGGTAGTCATGATCTTCAAATCCAGGAAGCTGCAATCACCTCGTCGATGTCCGCGGAGTGGGAGTAATTGAGCGAGATCCGTGCCGGGGTTCTTCCCCGAGGCGGCATACGGGCCAATCGGAGGATGAAAACCGATTCCCTAGCGGGCAAGGCCGCCTCGGTCTCGGAGAACCGGCCTACATGGTCGAAGTGCGGCGGGCGATGCGGCGGCGTTCTCGGCTCAAGAAGTAATAGGCCATCCCGACCGCCTCGATGAGGCGGAACTGGTTCATGACCCAGGGGACGGGGAAGGCCCAGCGTCCTCGGGCCGACGGGAACACCCCTTTCCGGCGCGAGGGTTCCAGCCGAACCTCCTCCACGATGACCCCCTCCTCCTCCCCGAGTCGGGCGAGGACGGAGCCGTCGGAGTCCACGATGCAGGTGTAGCCGGGGAAGGAGGACTTCTGGGTTAGGAAGGGTAGTCCCGGTATGGGGGAGATCCAGGGGCCGCATTTGTTGACCATGACCACCGGGACGCCCAGCGCTCGGGCGTAATGAGGCGCCAACTCCTTTAGCCGCCGGTTGTATTCCTCCACCGCCCGGCGGGGGAAGAGGGGATTAGGCATGGGAGAAGGGGCGGAATGGGGCATGGCCATGAGGTCAACCTCGGCGGCACACATGAGCCTGGGTAGGTAGGCCAGCTGGTTCTCGTAGCATATCCCCACCCCCAGACGTCCCATTTCGGTCTCTATGACGTGCGGACCCGCCTCTCCCCGGGTGAAGAAGGCCTCGGCGAAGGCCGGGGTCTGTTTGCGCACCCGACCGGCTACCTCGCCATCGGGACCGGTGACCACGAAGCTGTTGTAGAAATCCTCGCCCTCCGCCTCCAGGTAGCTGGTACCCAACCAGATGCCCAACCTGCGCGACGTCTCGCGCAGCCACCGCATGGTGGATCCCTCGCGGGGCTCGGCGGCCTCCCAGATGGCCTTGGAGAATATGTAGCCGGTGGGCATGAACTCCGGTAGGACCACCAGCGCGGCCCCACGCTCCGCGGCCTCCTCCACGAAACGCGTGGCGCGATCCAGGTTTCCCTCCACGTCCCCGTTAACCGACGCCATCTGCACCGCCCCCACGCGCAGCGTCCTCGTCTCGGCCTGCATGACCATCACCTCCCGAGCCCTCCTTTATTCATTCTTGGAGTCCGGGCGCCGTGAGGAGAAGGTCGAACGACGCCTCCCGTTTGCGCACGGAACTCCGACCGTATTCTCCTACCGAGGTGAGGGACGGGGCAAGCACGGGAGATGACTTCCCGGAAGGAGGGGCGAGGCTTCTTCTCGGGCGGACGGCGAAGGTCGAGGCGGCGGTCCGTGTCCTTGGTCGTCTCCGGGAGGGGATAAATTGGTTACCGCCTCGTCGATCTTGAGAAGGACAAGGCCTCGGTTAAGTTGAAGATACGTTGGCGCCGGCTTCAGGAGCAGGACCCGGCTTCCGGACCGGGAATCCCAAAGTTGTGGGGATTTCGCAATGTGAAAGCAGTTCGATGACAAAGCGGTCTTCTTCCTGATAAAATAGGTAAACCATACCGGCTGTAAGGGGGCTCTGTGCGCGCTCCAAAGTAGGGATTCCGACATCCGTGTTGCGACTTCGCATCCGCTTGCCTTGCACATGCGTGCTTTAATGTCGGCCGAGGATCGAGGAGGAGGGAGAGGATATGGGAAGGATCACCGGGGGTGAGCTGCTGGTCAAGGCCTTGCTCCAGGAAGGTGTGGAGTACGTCTTCGGGGTACCAGGGGGTCAACTGACTACCTTCCTGGACGCCATCCATAGGGTGGGGCGGCAACGGGGGATGGATTTCATCATGACCCGTCACGAATCGGCGGCGGCCTCCATGGCCGACGCCTATTGCCGGGTGACCGGCAAGGTGGGGGTGTGCTGCGGGACGGTGGGCCCGGGAGCCCTGAACCTGGCAGCAGGGGTGGCTGCGGCCCACAATGACGGCATACCCATGGTGGTCATCACCCCCCAAGTGCATTCCAACCGCTGCTACCCCTTCAAGGGAAGCCAGCAGCAGCTGGACCAGTTGGGGTTCTTCAAGCCCATCACCAAGTGGAACGCCCTGGTTCACTGCTGGGAGAGGATACCGGAGATGGTGCAGTGGGCCTTCCGGACCGCCACCACGGGAAGGCCGGGCCCGGTGCACCTGGACGTCTGCGTGGACACCCTCTTCCAGGTGAAGGAGGAGGAAGGGGTCAAGCTACCGCCGCCGGAGAGGTACCGCCCGCTCAATCCGCCCTCGGGAGACGAGGAGGCCCTGGAAAGGGCGGTGGAATTGCTGGTTAAGGCGGAGAGGCCGCTCCTCCACGCCGGAGGTGGCGTATTGCGCTCCGGGGCCTGGGAGGAGGTTCGGGAGCTGGCGGAATACCTCCAGATGCCGGTGACCACCAGCGTCTCCTCGCGGGGCATCCTGCCCGAGGACCATCCGCTGCTCTTCCT
>JACVJF010000182.1 GCA_015711855.1 Candidatus Solincola quzhuomuensis
CCGATTGGGTGGATTTCGTGAACATAGAATACATCGATTATTCCATCGAATGACCTCGAGCAAGAGAGCAGGGGGGCCCGTAGAGCCCACACTATAACCTCGTGATCAAAGGAGGTCCTCGCGGAGGACCTCCTTTATATAGGCGGTGAACTCCGGGCCGTAACCCTGCTCGGCGTGGCCGAAGCGGGGAAAGGTCTTCAGGCGGCAGCCCTCCCCGCCCCTCCTCTTCAGCTCCCGGGCCTGCTCCACCTCGAAGATGTAGTCGTCCTCCCCCTGGACGATGGTCAGGGGGCGCCGCGCCGCCAGGCGGACCAGGTCGGCAGGGGATGCCTGTTTTTTCCAGGAGGGATCAACGGCCACGCGGTAGCGGACGCGGGCGGCCAGCCTCCCCAGGGGGTTTCCCATGAGCAGGCGGATGAGCCGGGCCCCCGGGGCCCGAGCGGTCCGCAGGTCGGCGGGGACGCTCACCGCGATGGCCGAGTCCAGGTCGCTGTAGAGGGCGGCGTAGCGGATGACCACCACCCCTCCCATGGAAAAGCCCAGAGCGGCCAGCTTTTGGTTTCCATCGCCGCGGGCCAGCTCCACCACCGCCTTCAGGTCCAGCACCTCCCGGTACCCGAAGGTGGAGCGGCCAGGGGAGAGCCCGTGGCCCCGGAAGTCGAAGGTGTACACGGTGTACTCCAGGGAAAGCTCCTGGGCCAGGGCCACCAGGTTGCGGATGTTCTTGTTCCCCCCGAAGCCGTGGCAGACGATCACCCCTCTCTCCGGGAGCCGTCCCAGGCGGAGGGTGTCCAGGAGGACCTCGTCCTCGGTGAGCACCGGGCGCCGGAGCCCGGGCACCGTGTAAGCGGCGAACATGGCCTCCTCCGGCAGCCCCGCGTTGACGTCTGCCTGCTGGCCCGCCGCACCGCCTGTGTTCGTCGCTCCTCTCTCTTCCACGGCGGTCCTCTCCATCGGCCAAAGCGCGCTCGCGACCGCGTCTTTCTCCGTCTCGGAATATCTAGGAACAGATTATATAGGTCTTTGACCATAACGGCTTTATGCGGAATGTGCACGCCTTGGTGCAAGGCGTGGACCCCGCTCGGGCCGCGCCCTTACGGGCAATGGAAGGAACCGGCGAGGAGGCGGGACGGAAGCGCCACTCCCGTCGCGGTCCCGCCCGGGAGAATGGTCCTTTCCCTTCCATGGGCTAGGACCTCGAGCAGGCGACCGGAAGGGGATTGGCGGGATACGAGGTGAGTGCGGTGGAGATTTTTCGTAAGAAGATTCAAGGAAGAAAAAAGAGAGAACGCTCGATCGTTGCCTCCAAAAGCAAAGCAAACGGGAGAAAGGAACGATATCACACATTTGGGATATATCACGGCTCATCCCAATGCCAGTAGTAGAAGCGGCGATTTCGATGAGCGCGTCGAAGGGGCTGGTCTAAATGATGAGCCGGGTTGAAGGGCGGGCGCTCTTGTGAAAGAATAGCCTTGACCGTCTTCCGGGGACGGGGAAAAGGAGGCAATCGCAGCATGTTGGTGGACCTACACGTACACACCGCCGTATCCTCGCCGTGTTCTGGGATACAACCCGCGGAGCTCATCGCCTGCGCCCGACGTATGGGACTGGACGCCGTCTGCGTCACCGAGCACGAGGAGATGGAGGGCGCCCTGGTGGCCTGGGAGCTGGGGCGGAGGACGGGCTTTCCCGTGTTCCGGGGCGTGGAGGTGTACACGGAGTTCGGGGACATGCTGGTCTTCGGGCTTTTCGTCCCCCGTTTCCCCCTACAGGTCCCCTTCAAGGACCTCCTGCAACAGGTGCGGGAGGCGGGCGGGGTGATAATACCCGCCCACCCCTGCCGCAGCGACCGCGGTTTCCACGAGAAGCTGGGCCTGGAGAGGGCGGAGTTCCTCCTCGGGAACGTGGACGCCGTGGAGGTGAGGAACGGTGGATGCACGGAGGAGGCCAACCTCGTCGCCGAGGAGATCGCCGCGCAGTACGGCCTCCCCGGGGTGGGCGGGAGCGACGCCCACTTCCTCATGCAGGTGGGGCGGTGCCTCACCATCTTCGAGCGGGACATCGAGAGCGAGGAGGAGCTGATCCGGGAGATCAGGGCGGGAAGGTGCCGCGCCGCCTACGCCCGCGAGGTCGCCCGGCTGGAGCCGTCCCGCCTGTGGAGGTAGCCTTGATAATCGACTTGCATATCCACACCAACCTCGGTTCCATATGTTCCCAGCTGGGGCCGGACGAGCTGCTGGTAAGGGTCCGGGAGCTAGGCATAGACGGCATCTGTGTAACCGACCATCACTCCCACCGCGGTGCCAACCGCATGCTCGAGTACGCCGGGGACCGCGGTTACCCCATCTTCCGGGGGGTGGAGATATACACCGATTACGGGGACATGCTGGTCTTCGGGCTCAAGAGAGACACCCGCTATCATCTGACCACCTTCTGGGAGCTGGTGGAGATGGCCGAGGCGGACGGGGCGGTCATCATCCCCGCACACCCCTGCCGGGGATGGGACCCCAAGCACGGACACCGGCACGCCTTCCCCCGGGAGATGGCCGACCATATCGTGGCCATCGAGACCCACAACGGGGCCAACAAGCACCGGAGCAACCTGCAAGCTCAGGAGCTGGCCCGGGAGTGGGGGAAGCCCGGCGTGGGAGGCAGCGATGCCCACGCCCTCTGGCAGGTGGGGAAGTGCGTGACCGTCTTCGAGCGGGAGATCAGTAGCGAGGAGGACCTGGTCCGGGAGCTGCGGGAAGGCCGGTTCTTCGGGGCTTACCTGGAGGAGTTGCGGCGGGAGGCCGTCTGACCCCCGCGCACTCCCCCTCGGCGGCGCTTCACCCCCGCCTTCTCCATGGCCGAGAGGACGCCCTCCGCCGTGGAGGCGTTCATGAAGTGAAGGCCTCCCAGCCCCGGGAGCTTCCACAGGGCACGCGCCGT
>JACVJF010000183.1 GCA_015711855.1 Candidatus Solincola quzhuomuensis
GTAGTATATTAGACTCTATATATTGTATAGTCAAACTCATGGTAACCGGCCGTCCCCACTTCCGCTCTTCGACGATGCGCTTCAACCTCTTGCCGCTTCGCTGTTATCATTGATCTCGTCGGAGATCTTCGGAGCGCACGGCAAGTTCGGGCGGCATCCCTTTCCCTGCATGGAGATCCGTCCAACGGGACGTTTCCGGACCAAGGCAAGGGCCATGAAAAAAGCGAGAGGTGAGCCTGAACGGGACATGAAATTCCCGGCCATGCCTATCGTTATCCTTCTCGTCGTTTCTTTGTGTGCGTTTCCGGGATGCGGCGGCAAGGATGGCGGCGAAGAGGCGCGAGCTGAAGTGGCCGAAGCCGCTACCGCCTTCCTCGACGCTTTGGGCGACCTTAGAGTGGAGGGACTGCGGGAGATGCTGACCGAGGAATACTTGTCCTCCAACCAGGTTCCGGAACTCCTGACCGCCGATCACGTCGTAGCCGCACTGGGATACCTCAACTCCTATCGTTTTTCCCCGGACGTGGATATCGCCTTGAACGGAGACCGCGCGGTCATAACCCTCGTCCTCGACATCTCCGGCATTGGCGAGAAGGAGGAGACCCTCGCCATGCAGAAGCGGGACGGCGCCTGGAAGGTGGACGCTTTCACCGCCATGGACTGGTCGAGAAAACCCCCTCCGAAAAGGGGAGAAGATGAGGAAGAACGCGTCGAGGTGGAAGAGGCTCTGCGCGAGTTCCTCATCGCCTGCCTGGACGGACGCACCGATTACGTTTTCCAGCACCTCAGCAAAGGGTACAAGGAGAGACATCGACTGGAGAGACCTTGGACCTCGGCGGAGTTCTCAGGCATCTTCGGCCGGGCACGCTCCTACGACTTCAAACCGCAAGAGATCGAGATGGAAAAGGATTCCGCCGAGGTGGACGTGACCATCGAGTTCGGAAGCACGGGAAACCTCGAGCCTCAGACCTCCCGCGTACGCCTGGTCAAGGAAACCGGCGGCTGGTACATAGACGTCTTCCCCTTCTTCCTTTATTAGTTTTTCTGTCGATGTTTTCACCCTACTCGCTATCCTTCCGTGGCCAGACAAGCCGGCATCGGTGAGATCCCCCGGGCCTCGTTTCCCAACGACCCACCCCTTACGTCTGGCCCTTGGCGTAAAGATCCCGCCATGAGTCATGCCTCGTAGAGGAACAATCCAACCCTAAAGCCGAGCATTAGAAAGGCACTGGACTATCGAGGCCGGCAATTTGCATATTATTGGCATTTGTATAATAATAAAGGCATGCTTAAGGCCATCACGTATAAATGATGGAGTGCGGAAGTGACAGGCAAGGAGAAAGCCGCTCTTGAGAGTCAAACAAAGGAGATTAAGCCGAAGATAGGCGCCTTCCTGGCCGTCATGAGCGGTAAGGGAGGCGTGGGCAAGTCGTCCGTCACGGCCCTGCTCGCGGCGGGCCTTCAGAGAAAGGGCTTCAAGGTGGGAATCCTCGACGCAGACATCACCGGTCCGAGCATTCCCAGGATAATGGGCGTCAGCGGGCGGATAACCCTGGAGAACGGGAAAATGGTCCCCCCTCTCTCTGCGGGAGGCATCCGGGTCATATCCGCCAACCTGCTGCTCGATAGGGAGGACTACGCTCTTGTTTGGAGAGGTCCCATGATCTCCAATGCCATAAGGCAGTTCTGGGAGAACACCTTTTGGGGAAAGCTCGACTACCTGCTACTCGACCTGCCTCCGGGAACGTCCGACGCACCACTGACCATAATGCAGATGCTTCCCGACACCGATGTGCTCATCGTGACCTCCCCGCAGGTCCTGGCCTCCATGATCGTGCGCAAGGCCATAAACATGGCTCGCAGGGTGGGCGCGAGGGTCATGGGCGTGGTGGAGAACATGGGAACGGCCGTATGTCCCCGATGCGGAGAGACCTTCGAGCTCTTTCGGGGTGAGGGAACGGAGTCGATCCTGAGGGACTTGGGGCTTCCCCTGTTGGGGAAAATACCTTACGACCAGCGCATAAGCGATCTGTGTGACATCGGAGCCATTGAGACCTACGAGTCGGAGGCGGTGGAGACCATGGTGGCCTCGATTCTGGCCGTTAGCGGCCACGAGAGCTGAAACAAAGTGGTCCTGGTGATTATGGACGGTGAGTGAACCAGAAAGCGGCAGGCTCCGGACATGGAGACCGCGCTTACGATGGGAGGGGAGGTGAGAAAATGGGTCCATTCGGAAGGGGTGCAGGAAGAGGAACCGGCCGCCCCGCGGGAGGCAGGGGGCTGGGAGGCAGCTCCCGCTGTACCTGCCCAAAATGCGGATACAGCGAGCCCCACAAGAGGGGCATACCCTGCTCCGACAGGAGATGCCCCAAGTGCGGAACGCCCATGGTGGGAGAGCGCTGCTGAAAGCGTGGAACCACCATCGACACGGCCCGGAAAGAACCGCCGAGGGAACAGGCGTGAGGCGGACGAGGGAAAGACCCGGATTAAGCGCACGAAGTTCACGGTTCCCAAGCGGCAATGCAGTTTAAGGAGGAGCAGGACATGAGATTGGCTATTTCCTCGAACGGACCCGACCTAGAGAGCGCCGTCGATCCGCGCTTCGGACGATGCGCCTATTTTATCCTGGTGGAAACGGAGACCATGGAGTTCGAGGCACTTTCCAACCCCAACATCTCCGCCGGTGGAGGCGCCGGCATAGGGACCGCCCAAATGGTGGTGGACAGGGGCGCGGAAGCGGTGCTCACCGGGAACATAGGGCCCAATGCCTTCGAAGTGCTTAACCAGGCCGGTATCGCCGTCTATAC
>JACVJF010000184.1 GCA_015711855.1 Candidatus Solincola quzhuomuensis
GGACGGCGCGGTGGTCGTGGAGCGGGCCATGTACGGGAATGGGTGGCGGTGGGGACACGCCTCAATCGGCCAGGCCGGTCTCCCCGAACCGGGTCCGGTTTGGTACCTGGCCGAGGGATGCACCGCCGGGGGCATGGAGACCTACATCCTGGTGCAGAACCCGGATGACGACCCGGTCCACGTGAACATCACCTTCCATACCGGAGGAGGCGAGGTGGCCCCCGCCGAGCTGCAGAACGTGGAGATTCCACCCTTGTCCCGACGTACCTTCCCGGTGAACATGTGGGTCACCGGCTACGACGTGTCGACCCTGGTGAGATGCTCCGAAGGCCGCGTCATCGTGGAGCGCTCCATGTACGGCGGCGGTTGGGAGTGGGGCCACTGCTCCCTGGGGCGTTTGGACATTTAAGCGAAAACATGAGCGTGCGCCTTTGAGAAGGCCCCACAGCGGTTGCAGGGGGAAGGGCGCTATCCCGAAACCGCTCGAAAAGCGGTGTCTGGAAAGACGCCCTTTCCTTACGGTCTACGAAGACTTGCTGACGGGAGGAAGAGCTACCTCTTGGTCGCGGAAGAAGGCCGATGGAGGGGGATGTACGAAGGGCGCAGCCGGTTAAGTCGACCGGGATTCCCCTCACCTCCAAGCGTATGGAGCGGAAGACGGAGCCGTCTCCCCCGGCAGATACGTCCGATGACGGCAGGGGAAAGGAGATGGTCGGTCCTGCGCCTTGCAGGGGTTGCGACGAAGCTCCCATATCGAAACTACCTTGAAAGGCGAGGGCTCCCGGCGAGACGCCGTTTTTTAAACGGGAAAAAAGAGAGACTCTTAAACCAGACGTACCGCGAGGGGGGTGACGATTTGAGGGATGGAAGATGGGCGCTACAAGTGTCGGCGGCCTCAGTCCTCTTGATCTTGGCCCTGTGCTCGTTTTCCTGTGGTGGCTCGCCAAAGAACGGTGAGCCGGATTCCGGGAACGGCGCGGGGGACTTGCGGGAGGGCCCGGACATCAGGGGCAGGGTCACCGAGATCATGGTTACCACTCCTTCCGGTGCGGAGGGTCCGGTCCCTATGGTGGGCAAGATGCTCGTGGAGGGTGAGAAGGAGCCGGATACGAACTATGACCGGGCCTGGGTCACCGTCACCCCGGACACGCGTATATACAGAGGCCCGGATGGGGAACGGGTCTATTTCACCGCCGTACGAAGGGGAGCGCTGGTGGAGGTGGTCTTCACCGGTCCGGTGATGGAATCCTACCCCGTGCAGGCCACCGCCTCGGAAGTGCGTATCCTGGAGGAGGGCGGGTAAGCCCGGAGAGGGAAAGAAGCGAGCGAGGCGAGGCGGAATTCTTTGCGTGCCGATGATCTACATGAGAAGAATATAGGAAGAGGAAGCGACGACGGAGCCTCGATCTCCTCGCTCCACGGTCCGCCTTGCGGCTCCCTTTCGGTGTTTTCGGCTTCTTGCGAAAAGTTACGGTAAAGGGGGGAGGAGGGATGGCCCGTCCGCCATGCGGACGCCGCGCATTGCAAGGACCCGGTCCATTACGGCTGAGGATCACGCTGTATTTCATCGCCGTTTTCCTTTTATGCATTCCCGTCTCGTTCTGCTCCTGCGGGAAAGGAGGGGGTGGGGAGGAAGGGACATCTCTACCTGAAGAGGAATCGAGCTGGCAGGTATCCTTGGGCTCCGAGGCGGAGGAGCGGGGTCATTGCGTGGTGGGGACTCCCGATGGGGGATATGCCGTCCTGGGCGATAGGTCTCAGCCGGGTTCGGAGAAGACCGATTTCTATTTGTTGAAGGTGGACAGGAACGGGAAACTGGAGTGGGAGAGGACTTTCGGCGGGGAGGGTTGGGAAAGGGGATACTCCCTGGCTCTTACCCCCGACGGTGGCTTCATCCTGGCGGGCGACACGGATTCCTTCGGGGCCGGCTCGTGCGACGCTTTCCTGGTGAAGACGAACGCCGACGGCAACCGCTCGTGGTGGAGGACTTACGGGGGGAGCGGCTACGACTGGGCCTATTCCGTCCTGGTGACCGACGACGGGGGCTTCCTGGTAGTGGGCCAGACGGAGTCCTACGGATCGCCTCCCGGCGTCTTCCTTCTGAGGACGGACCCATCGGGCGAGGTCGTCTGGCAGAAAAAGGTGGATCTCGGGGGCGCCTCCTTGGCCAATTGCTTGG
Organism: Candidatus Solincola quzhuomuensis; assembly: GCA_015711855.1. Classification (GTDB taxonomy): domain Bacteria; phylum Actinomycetota; class Geothermincolia; order Geothermincolales; family RBG-13-55-18; genus Solincola_A; species Solincola_A quzhuomuensis. The sequence goes on from JACVJF010000184.1 coordinate 2,180, forward strand.
AGGCGGATCCCCAAGGAGGATATGTGCTTTGCGGTTGGGTGATTCAGGCCGGAAGAAGGGATATGGAAGCCTTCCTATTGAGGGTGGGCGAGAACGGAGACCTCCTCTGGAGTAAATGTTTCGGTGGTGAGGGAGACGATTGGGCCTCTTGCGCGAGGACGGCTCCGGGAGGCGGTTACCTGCTGGCGGGCGGCACGACCTCCAAAGGAGCGGGGAAATACGATGCCTACTTGGTGATGACCGACGAAAGGGGCGAACCCCTCTGGGAGAGGACCTTCGGAGGCGAGGGCGACGACTATGGCCACGGCGTCTGCGTACTGAAGGGCATGGGTTTTGCGCTCGCCGGAAGCGTGTGGTCCGCGGGTTCTGGGGAGGACGCGTATTTGGCGGTGACGGACGGGAAGGGCCACCTCTCGTGGGAGAGGAGCTTCGGAGGCGAGGGCAAGGACTGGGCCTATTCCGTCCTCCTCGCGGAAGACGGGGACCTGGTCCTCGTGGGAGGTAGTAATTCCCGGGCCGGCATGGGGGAGGACGTGTTCCTGGTAAAGGTGTCGGCTGGGGATGGCTGATTTCCGTCCCCGAGAAACCGTTCATG
>JACVJF010000185.1 GCA_015711855.1 Candidatus Solincola quzhuomuensis
TCCGACTTTCTCGGGCTTCTTGGTTGCTTTTGCCCGGGCGGAAGAACGGGGGACCGGCGGTCTATAATTTCATCGTGGCGCAAAGCAAGTTATTTCGCGGCTTGGGGTGAAGTGCCGCTCGAAACAAGAACTTACGTGGGAATCGAGGACGAGGTCATGACGGGGGAAGAGTTCGCCGAGGGGTTGATTCCGGTTCCGGTTCTTATGGCCGTCTATAGGAAGGTGATGTTCATAGGGGGTACGGACACCGGAAAGACCTTTTTGGTCCGCAAATGGGCGGACGCGCTCGTCCGGGCCGGAAAGCGAGTGGGAGTCCTGGACTTCGACTTGGGACAGTCGACGGTGGGTCCCCCGGGTTGCGTCGGCCTCCAGCTTCCCTGGAAGGAAGGCGGCGATCCGCTCTGCATAACGTCCATGGTCTTCCTGGGCTTCCTATCCCCGGCTTTTGACGTGGGTTCCGTGGTAGAGGCCGGATTGCGACTGGAGAAGCGGGCCCGGGAACTGGGCTATGACCTTCTCCTCGTGGACACCTCGGGTATGGTCGAGGGTCCGCTGGCCGCCCTCCTCAAGCGCAGCAAGATACGCACTTTACAACCCGACCTCCTGGTGCTTCTGGAAAGAGAAAGCGAAGCGGGACATATTTTCCGCGGCCTGGAAGAAACTTCCTACAGGGATTTGATCAAGATGACCCCTTCCCCACAGGCCAGGCGCCGTAGCCGGGAGGAGAGGTCCGCTTATCGACGGGAACTCTTGCGCCGCTATTTCTCGGACGGCGGCGAGGTGACCTTGGACCTCCAAAGTTTGGAGGTGGTCCCCTCTTCTCCCCGCCTGGCGGCCTCCCCGGATCTCCTTGACGAGGGACGTCTGGTGGGCCTCAACGACGGAGAGGGGCTGACTTTAGCCCTGGGTCGGGTGGTCCGCGTGGAGGGCGGGTGGGTCACCTTGTGCACTCCCTATGCGGGAAGGGAAAAAGATGTCCGGGCTCTTGCCGTGGGACCGGCCTTCCTTGGGGAGGACGGGTCTCTACGGCTTTGCCCTTCCGGAGGCGCTTGAGGTAAGAAATGGGATGAGGGCCCTTTGCCGGAGAAACGTAAGAGTTTGGACGACCGAACGGCAATTTTTCCTCGCGTTCGCAAAATGAGGTCTTCATAATTAGGGATTCCCGGCGTAAATCGAAAGGGAGTTCATGGTGTTTTTCCCTCGAGGAATGGAGCTTCCATCCGGTCGCCGTCCACCCTTGACGTTGGAAAGCGTTGTCTCTACGGGACGGGTTTGAGTGGCGACATTTACTTGTTAAGGAGGGGCTTGATAGACTTTGAAGGGGTCGCGGAAAATTCAGACCAAGCCTTCATGCACGAATTAACCGTCGGGAGGATCGGGTAAGGTTTCGATGCGAGGTCCGGATGAGGTTTCAGTGAGGCGGCCGGCGAGGCGGAGCGAGAACCCGAGTCCGGGAGCAAAATTCAAGACCTGACCTCATGAAAGGAGGAGAGGATGAGGATAGACAGCCCGGAGGCCTACGTGGAAAGCCTGCGCTCGCTAGAGAGGCGCATCTACCTTCTCGGGGAGCGGGTGGAGAACCCGGTGGACCATCCCATGATCCGCCCCTCCATGAACGCCATGGCCGAGACCTACAACCGAGGTGAGGAGCCGGAGGCGGAGGAACTCTTATTCGCAATCTCTCATCTCACCGGAAAGCGCATCAGCCGCTTCACCCATATCCATCAGGACACCGACGACCTGGTGAAGAAGGTCCTCATGCAGCGCCTGCTCGGCCGGCGCACGGCCACCTGCTTTCAGCGCTGTGTGGGGATGGACGGGTTCAACGCCCTATATTCGGTGACCTACGAGTGCGATCAGGAGCACGGGACGGAATATCACGAGCGGCTCAAGGAATATCTCCGCTTCGTGCAGGAAGAGAACCTGGTGGTGGACGGGGCCATGACCGACGTCAAAGGAGACCGAAGCCTGCGGCCCGCGGAACAGCATGACCCGGATCTTTTCGTGCACGTGGTGGAGAGGAAGGCGGAGGGCATCGTGGTCCGGGGAGCCAAGGCCCACCAGACGGGGGCCCTCAACTCTCATCACATCCTGGTCATGCCCACCACGGCCATGCGCAAGGAGGAGGCCGACTACGCGGTGTCCTTCGCCGTGCCCGCCGACGCGGAGGGTATAACCTTCGTCTTGGGTCGCCAGCCTTCGGACACCCGCAAACTGGAAGGCAGCCCTCTGGACGTGGGAAACCCGAAGTACGGGAGCCAGGAGGCGCTGATCATCTTCGACGACGTCTTCGTCCCTTGGGAGCGGGTCTTCATGTGCGGGGAACACGAGCAGAGCGGCAAGGTGGTGGAGCGCTTCGCCGCCTACCACCGCCAGAGTTACGGGGGTTGCAAGGTGGGGGTCGGCGATGTCTTGGTGGGAGCTGCTCAGCTGGCGGCCGTCTACCAGGGCGTGGAGGGAGCCAGCCACGTGCGGGACAAGATAACGGAGATGATCCACCTCAACGAGACCCTCTTCTCCTGCGGGATCGCTTGCAGCGCGCGCGGCGTGCCCACTCCATCCGGCTGCTACCTGGTCGACGTGCTCTTGGCCAACGTGTGCAAGCAGAACGTGACCCGCTTCCCCTTCGAGATCGCTCGCCTCCTCCAGGACATCGCCGGCGGCCTGGTGGTTACCATGCCCTCCCAGAAGGACTTCGAGAACCCGGAGATAGCACCTTATCTCGAGAAGTATCTGCGCGGCTCGGCGGATATCCCCACCATGGACCGCATC
>JACVJF010000186.1 GCA_015711855.1 Candidatus Solincola quzhuomuensis
ACGAAAAAGACCCTGGAAGAGCTGAAACGGCGATGTCGGCGACTGGGGAGTTGGACGAACGCTTCCGGTCCCGGAAAGAAGTACCACGAAGGGACGGCGGCCGGGGTCGATTGCACTAACTGGAGCCCGGCTTGGAAAGGGGCTGCGCGCCCCTCGGACATGGTGGTCGACTCGGAAATGTTGACCTGGCTGACCAGGACCGCCGAACCGCCCAAGAGCGAGGGCCTTCTCTTTATTGGAGTGGACGAGGCGCAACCGGGCGGAGGCCATGAGCACCACTTCAATCTATACCTAGCCCTGCGTTATTGGAAGGAAAGGGGCGGCGCGGCGGCAGCCTACGTGACCGACGCCGCTTTCGGCCTCCTCCTGACCGAGGAGGCGGATGCGGTTTGTGTGGGGCCTCCCCGACCGGAAGGGGTAGAGGCCTTTCTCGCGGAGACGGGGATAGACCGGATTTGTGCCCATTTCGGGGGTCGTAGCTCCTTGGTTTTGGCCAAGAAGACCGAAAAGGCATGTCCCCAGCTGGAGCTTTTGAGCGGTGGATGGGGCGAAGAGGAACTGCCCGGAAACCTGGTCGCCCTTAGGGAACGGGGAATACCGACGGTTAATTTCGCGGTAACCCGAGAGGAAGCCCGGCGCTTTCTGGAGAGAGCGCGTTTCCCGGTCCTGGCCATGGTCGGAACGGACCGGGGAAGAGAGGGAAAAAGCCTGTGCTACCGGAAAGAGGAAGTCGAGGAGTTCGTTTCCGGATCACCAGGCGGGTTCCTCCTCAGGGAGCTGGGGGAAGAGGCGCAGGAGGTAATGGTGGAGGCGCTGGCGGGAAAGGAGGGCCCGCCCATAGTGCTCCTTTGGGAAAGGCTGGAAGAAACGGGCAGCGAAGAGAGCGAGGGACTTGCGGTCTACCCGCCGGTCAACCTCACCTCGGAGCAGTGCTTGTCCGTCGAGAGAGTGGTTCGGGATGCGCTAGGAATCCTGGGGTGGACGGGAAGCTTATCCTTGCGCCTGATGGTCAACGGCGAGGGGGCCAGGCTGTGGGACCTACGGGCCGGAACCTCGGTCCACCTTCCCTTCCTTTCCCGTGCCGCCTCCCTACCCCTCCCGGAGATGGCCATGCGGGCGATTATCGGCGAAAGCCTCGGATGTAGGGTTCCCTTCCGGGAGATAGTATCCGTGCGATATCCGGTGACGCCCCTGGGAATGATAGCGGGAAACGACATCATGCCTTCCGCCTGCCGACGTTCGACCGGTTCGGTGATGGGAGTGGGAGAACACCCGGGTTGGGCGCTGGCCAAGGTCCTGCACAGCCTGGGCATGCGCACCCGTACGGGTGGTCAGGCCTTCCTCAGCGTGGCCAACAGGGAGAAAAGGAGGGCGGTGCTACTGGCCCGGGAGCTCTGCGAGGCGGGGTACCGGCTGGCGGCCACGCGAGGCACGGCTCGGGCGCTCCAGGCGGCGGGATTGGAGGTCGAGGTGGTCAACAAGTTGCGGGAAGGACGGCCCAACGTGCTGGATCACCTGCGCAACGGGCGCATTGACCTGGTGATAAATATCCCCAGGGGGAAGCATCCGCATTCCGACGGCTTTTATATTAGAGAGGACGCCGCGCGACACGGTATCCCCTGCATCACCGACATGGAGGTGGCCCTGGCCTTGGTTAAGGGCATGCGGGCCGCGGACCGGTGCTCCTTGGCGGCGACGCCTCTGGCTGTGTATCCGTGCCGGATCCCGCGACATGGAGGTGGTTGAGTTAGCCGAGCTTTTCCTGGCCGAGATCGTGGAGAGGAGGGATTTCGGCGTGGCCACCGAGCTGGTCTTCCGAGTCCCTCCCACCTTCCGTCCCTCCCCGGGGCAATTCGTGCATTTGAGGTGCGGGGATGGGGGAAGGATCCTGCGGCGACCCTACACCGTCTTCTCCTACGGGAAGGAAACGGCTTCCGTTCTGGTCAGGGAGGCGGGATCGGGTTCGGCGTGGCTGAGAGAAAGGCGGGCCGGAGATCTCCTGGACGTGCTCGGACCGCTGGGCAGGGGATTCGAGACGGAGGACAAGACCGATAGCGTGATGATCGCCGGCGGAGCGGGTATAGCCCCCTTTCCCCTCCTTTCGCGAGTCATACGAGAGAGGGGAGGCGGGACGGTCATCCTATGGGGCATGGAATACGGGGAGGAATTCGGCGACCTCCCCGATCTTTTGGCGGTTGAGACGGAGCTCCGCGTAGCCACTCGCGACGGATCCCGGGGATGCGAGGGTACGGTACTGGATTTGGCCCGGGAGGAAGGGCTTACGGAAGATGTTGCCATTTATGCCTGTGGGCCCAGGGCCATGCTGCTGGCTTTGGTCGACAGCCTGGATGAGGCCGGGAGATCCAGCCTCCAGGTGAGCATGGAGGAGAGGATGGCCTGCGGGTTGGGCGCCTGCCGGGGATGCGCGGTTCCCGAGGCCGGCGGATCGGGTTACCTGACCGCCTGCCGGGACGGTCCGGTTTTTCGTGGAGAGGAGCTCGATTGGGAACGCATGAGGAAATCGATCTGAGCGTGCACCTTGCAGGCATCGCCCTGAAGAACCCGGTGATGGTGTGTTCGGGCACCTTCGGGAACGGGCGGGAGATGAGCGAGCTGGTGGACCTGGGACGCCTGGGAGGGCTGATGACCAAGGCGGTGACCCTGAAACCCTGTCCAGGCAACCCCCCGCCCAGGTTATGGGAGACCCCTTCGGGAATGCTCAACTCCATCGGCTTGGAGAACATCGGGCTCAAGGGATTCCTATCTCGC
>JACVJF010000187.1 GCA_015711855.1 Candidatus Solincola quzhuomuensis
CATTTGCCGGAGTCCTCTCCCAGGACCACCAGGGCATCGACCACCACCGGGCGCGGACCGTCCAGGATGACCGGGTTCATGTCGATCTCTTTAACTGCGTCGTACTTCATGCCGATATCCCCGACGGTTATCAGTATCTCGGCCAAGAGATCACGGTCCGCGGGCTCCTTCCCCCGAAAGGGGCCCAGGATGGCCTTCGCCTTTATCTCCTCCATCATCTGGAGGGCATCGTATTTTTCGATGGGAGCCACCCGGAAGGAGGTGTCCTTGAGAACCTCGGTGAATATGCCCCCCAGGCCGAACATGACGCACGGGCCGAACTGGGGATCCCTTACCAGTCCCACCACCAGCTCCCTCTCGCCCTTGATCATCTCCTGGACCAGCACTCCGTCGTAGGGATCGCTGCCCAGGTTCTCGATTATCTCCCGGTAAGCCCTCTCGACCTCCTCCGGCCCATCCAGCCCCACCCGCACCAGGTTGCGTTCCGTCTTGTGGGTGATCTCCGGACCACAGGCCTTGAGGACGACGGGGTATCCTATCCGCTCCGCCGCCTGCAGGGCTTCCTCCTCTCCTGACACCAGCTCCTCCCGGGTAACCGGGATACCATGCTCGGCGAGGAACCTCTTGGCCTGATATTCGGACAGGGCCCTCTGACCCTTTGCCAGCGCCTCCTCTATGATGCCCATGATCTCCTCCATCTACTCCGCGACTTCCATACGGTCACGCGAAAATATTAGCCTAAGGCAAGGCAGGTTACAACTTAACCTTAAGACCGTCGGTCCCACTCCTCTAAGCCCTCGGTTTCCCGCCGTCAACCGACTTCATCGCTTTCCCCAAGCGGGAGCGGCATGTTTCCATGCCCTGCGGACCCGTGGAACACCTAAGATAGGTGCCGAAATGGCGAGCAAGCCGTCCGGAATCGCGAACGACATTTTTCATGCACGGCAAGAGCTTTCCTCCTCTAATTCTCCTCAAGCTCTTTTATGCTCATGGGGTTTCTGCCGAGATTTTCCGGTATCCCCTCCTCGGCTCGGGAAATTCGATCCGGACACATCAGCTCCTGCGCATCCACGAACGTCAAAGCGGTTGGGCCCTTAAAAACTCTTTAAAAGGGCTGCAGCGGAGGAATGCAGCCACTTCAAAAAGGTCATCCGACGGGCAGCGGTGGCTCGCTTAAACTACGAGGCCCCTCTCAATTGGGCCTCGACGCCCATGCCCGTCCCTCCGTCGTTCCACATGGAGACCTTCCTACACAGACCCACCGCTCACGCACACCGAGATCTCTCCGAAGAGAACTCCCTCTACGCGTCATGCGATTACGTATTGTCTCCCAAACCCAGCCTCGGAACGATTCATAGCCATACGGTCTTTCCGGTGGAAGCTCGAGAACCGGAGGCCGGCGAACCGCCGCTCCTCCCTATGGAGTAGGACAGCTCCCGGAAACACCGCCCCTCATAGGGGCTCGACCATGGCGTCGCCCCGAAAGAAGCGGATTCCCTTCTCCTTGAGACGTGTTATGAACTCCTCCGGTGGCAGGCAGGCCTCTGGCCCCATGACCCCTCTGGCCTCCACCTTACCCTCCCCGATGAGTTGCACGGCCACCGAGGCGGGTAACCCGGTGAGGGCGTCCATATGGGCGGCGGCGCCGTAGGCGATGTGCGTCCAGCGCCCTTCCTTGCGGCCGGTGACGTCCACCCGGCAAGCGGAACAGGGCTCCGGTGGACGGCCCACGTTCTCCAGGTAGGGAAGTAGCTTGTTGAAAAAGCCGCCTATGAGGTCTTTCTTCCGAACCGTGTCCGTGAGGCGTAGCTTGACCAAGGCGTTGCACAGGACCACCAGGTAGGTGTCCACCAACCCGCCCTTGAGCGTCGCCGTTCGGCAGTTGATGTAGCGAGGTATGGTGATGGGTTCCGGGTGCCCGGCGTGGAAGACGTTGATGGCCCCCACGGGCTCGGGGAAACGTATCTTCTCCAACCCCGAGCCTGCCGGGATGTAGGTGATGCGACCGTCGATGTAGCTGGGGATCATCCCCGTAACGGCGTGCAGGTAATGCAGGGTCACCGCCTTTCCCACCGTATCCGAGGCGTGGCAGCCCCAGGAGGTGGCGATCTCGTCCACCTCGTCCAGCTGGTCCGCCGCCTTGCGGGCCAGGACGTTGGTGATGCCGGGGGTCCAGCCCACGCCGGTCACGGCGGTCACTCCCGCCTTCTTGGCCGCCTCGTCCAGCTCCAAAACCTCGGCCGCGGCGTCGTAGTCGTCGCAGATGCTCACGTAATGGGCCCCGGCCTCGATGGCCGCCCTGGCCATCTTGGCCTCGTATTTATAGAAGGGGCCCGCGGTGCCCAGGGCCACGTCGTGACCACGAATTAGCTCCACCAATCCGGAGTGGTCGTCGGCGTCGGCCCTCACCGCCCGGCACTTGGGGCCCAGCTCCGCGGCCAGCCGCTGGGCGGCCTCCAGGTCGTAGTCGGCTATGGTCACCTGGGTGACCGAATCCGTGGCTGCCAGATCCATTACCGCTCGCCTGCCCATGGCGCCCGCCCCACCGATGGCTATGACCTTCATCCTCATCTCCTCCTTCCCGTTCACATCCTAATTTGCGTCCTCGGCGCCATCCGCTTGCGATACCCGAGGACCGAGGCCGTCCAGCAGGGCCCCGAAAACCAATTTCAGGCCCTCTCCTATGTCGAAGTACTCCTCGTTTTCCAACCACTCCAACTCCAGGCCCTCGGCCGTGCCGAGCATGGCCAGAGCCAA
>JACVJF010000188.1 GCA_015711855.1 Candidatus Solincola quzhuomuensis
ACCGTCGAGGAACCCCTACAACGCGGGCGAGGGGTTCGGGCGCCTGGCTGGTCGGGCACCAACAAGGCGGAACAGACGGCTATAGAGGTCGCCGGCATGGTCTCCAAGGTCTTGGTTTGACGAGGCGCGGCAAGGAGGTTGTCGGGCAACGGCGGCGAGGGAGGTCTGTATCCCCGGGTTCGCGCCATCATGGGCAGAACGTGCATGAAAGCGGCGGTTCTTACGTCGCGTAGATGTTCGGTGGGAGAAGGAGGTCTTTTCCGTGAGATACGCTATCTGTCTTCTGCTCTTCTTCTCGCTGTGCTTGTCTTTCGGCTGCGAGAAGTCGAAGCCTACCCCGACCGAGGCCTCGCGGAACGAAGGTCTGGAGGGTGAAAAGATCTCCCTGCCGCAACCCAAGACCAAGGGAGGCTTTTCCTTGGAGGAGATCCTGAACCGCCGTGAGTCACGAAGGGCTTTTCAAAGACGGCCCCTTACCCTCGAGGAGGTGGGACAGCTCCTGTGGGCCGCCGGAGGCAGGAAGGTGGACGCGGTCAGCGGGGCCACGCGCACCGCTCCCTCGGCGGGAGGGATATATCCCCTCAACTTGTTCCTGGTGTGCGGTGAAGTGGAGGGACTTTCCGCCGGGGTGTACCGCTACGAACCCTCTACCCATGTCCTTGAGGAGGTCTCTTCCGGGGACAAAAGGGAGGAGCTCGCCCAAGCCGCCTTGGGGCAGAGGTTCGTGGCGGAGGCTCCCGCGAGCCTGTTGATTCTGGTCGATTACGATAGAGCCGCTGCTCGGTACGGGGAAAGGGCACTGCGTTATTCCCACATGGACGCCGGATGCGTTTCCCAGAATGCGGCTCTGCAGGCCGAGTCCCTGGGTCTGGGGACGGTCGTGGTGGGTGCCTTCGACGACATGGCGGTAGAAAATATAGTGGGGGAGGGGGGGACGCCCCTGGCGATCCTGCCCGTAGGAAGGCCGTGAGCAAGGCAGGCTTCCCTTGAACCGCGAGCCTGGATTTTTGGGATCTTCCCGCGGGCTTTGCCAGCCGGAGTGGAGAAGGCTTGTTGGAAGGAAATGGGTTAGAATAGGAAGGTTGGTAGAAATATATAAGGACCGGGTCGATTTAGTCTCCGCTTTTCTCGCTTAAGCGGGAGGCGACATGGGGGAGGAAAAAATTCTCCGGCGGCTGGAAGAAGCCGTGGGGCGGGGGAACGTATCCATGGATCCCGCCGTATTGGACGGTTACGCCTTTCAAAGTTTCGGCAACTTGGAGGAATCCGTTCCCTGGATCCAGCGCCCGGTGGCCGTCGTGCTCCCCTCCACGACGGAGGAAGTGCAGGCGGTGGTCAGGGCTTGTCGAGACCTGGGGCTAAAGTTCAAGGCCTTTTCCACGGGTTGGGGTGCCCACGGCGGACCGGGAAGGGAGGGCGTGGTCCAGATCGACCTGCGGCGCATGGACCGCATCCTGGAGATGGACGAGAAGAACATGTACGCGGTGGTGGAGCCCTACGTCATCTGCGCCCAGCTGCAGGCGGAGGCCCTGAAGCGTGGTCTCAACCTGCATATCATCGGCGCCGGTTGCGGGACATCGCCCCTGGCCAGCTGCACATCCATGGACGGCACCGGATGGACGGGGCTCTCCACCGGGTACAACTGTCGGAACGTCTTGGCCGTGGAGTGGGTACTGCCGGATGGAGAGATCCTCCGGCTGGGCACGGCGGGAAGCGACCTTGGGTGGTTCTGCGGGGACGGGCCCGGTCCTTCCCTGCGCGGCGTAATGCGGGGCCTTTTCGGAGCCCGTAGCGGCCTGGGAGTGTTTACCAAGGCGGCGGTGAAGCTCTATCCCTGGCAAGGAGAACCGCGGCCGGACATCCAGGGCACCATGGATGACCTACGCGCCACCGTCCCTCCCAACTTCAGGATATACCTATGCGTCTTTCCCTCCTTCGAGGCCTACGCGGATTTCGCTTACCGGGTAGCCGAAGCGGAGATCGGCTTCATGCTCTGCAAGAACTCCATCGGGCTCATCCTCTCCATCTTCATGCCCCGCCTGCTGAAGAGGCTCCCGGGAAGGGAGAACCTCAAGGCCGCCTTGAACGCCTTGGAACACATGTTCCAGTTCATGCTCGCCGCCGCCTCTCCGGGGGAGCTGGAATATCAGGAGAAGGTGCTTCGGGAGATCGTCGCCGGATGTAGCGGCCTTTTGGTGGATTTGGCGGCTACGCCGGGCTTCGGGGGCGCCGTCTGGTGGGGGATGGTGCGCGGCGCCCTACCGCCCCTCTCTTTCCGCATGGGAGGGATGATGGGAACCTCCTTCGGGACCTGTGCCGCCTTCGACAACTGCGTGAACCAGTCCCGCGTGGGGGCCGAGCTCAAGAGGCGCTACATCGAGCGAGGCAAGCTCTACGACGACCTGGCGGACAACGCCTGGGGAGGGGTCTACGAGGGCACCGGGCACTACGGCCACCAGGAGGAGCTCGTCCTCTTCGATCATCGGGACCCGCTTCACCGCCGGGGCGTCAAGGAGTATGCCCTGGAGGCGGCGGAGACCATGCGGGACAAGAACTTCGGCGTGGGTTTGGGGGCCTTCATGCTGGAGGCCGCGGAGAGGGACCGTATCTTCGGATCCCACACCTGGGATTACCCTTCCTGGCAGAGGAGGGTCAAGGAGATACTCGACCCGGAGGGCACAGCCGACGGGAGCTTCTACTGCGCGGATTAACGCTCGCAGGCGTGCCTTCGCCCGGGGAAGCGGGTG
>JACVJF010000189.1 GCA_015711855.1 Candidatus Solincola quzhuomuensis
GGGCGAGAGGGGAGCGCTTGTGGAGTCCGTTTCCCTTGTCCTAGGGTTCTCCGCAAAGGAACCTCCTTTATTCATCACGCGGACAAACGGTACGGCTCCCGGAGAGGGGAAATGCAGGGGGCGCTCCGCGGAAAGGAGATGTCGGAGGCTTTCCCAAAAGAAGAGCTCCCCCTCCTTCCCGTGAAGGCGGAGTGGGTTTCCCGGAGGAAGGGAAAAATCGTGGATTCTCTTACGTAAGAGAGCCCCCTTTCCTCAAACAAGAGCCAGCCTTTGACCGCCTTCTCCCCAGCTTTACCTCTTCCCCTTCCTCGACGACCGTGTCCCTTGAAGCGCCTTCATCGCCTTTGATCCTGGCCTTCCTCCTCCCATTGGTTCGGGTTTTCTTCCTCGAAGGCATGGCCGCTCGGTCTTCCCGGCCCTTTTACGGAAAGGGGAAAATCATGATCAGAAAACCGGTGCGAACATGTCCAGGAGATCGGCCACCAGGCGGAAAAGGGATGTAATGAGGAAAATCAGGGAGGAAGACCATCCGTTATCGCTTTGGGGGTGCGAACATTGATTTTTATACGCTACCGATATGGTGATCCGGATCGCTTTGAATCTGCAGAGGTTGGGGACGTGGTGGCGCATGAAGCCGATGGAGATAAGCGCAGGTCAACCCAGCGGATATCTCCCGTACACCTCCGCCGCCTCGACCAACCAACGCAAGCGTTCCACGGAGACGTCCTGATGGGAGTTGGTCGGGGCGACGATATAGCCTCCGTTCTTGCCTGCCGCGGCTATGGCTTGCCTTACCGCCTCGAAGACCTCCTCGCGACTGGCGTCCACCAGCACATGGGTCACGTCGACATTGCCCAAGAGACAGAGGCGGTCACCCACCATCCGCTTGACCTCGGAGAGTTCCATGCCCGCCGTGGGCTCCAGGGCGTGCACGCCGTCGAAGCCGCAATCGGCGAACCAGTCGAGCAGCCGGTAGACGTTGCCGCAGGAGTGGACGACTATTTTCATGCCCAGCATATGCGCGGTCTCGGTGAGACGCCGCAGGCTGTCGCCTAAGAGGGAGTCGAGCTGTTTCGGGTTGATCATCGGCCCCGAACGGTAGGCCATATCGTCCGCGTAGATGACGCCCGGGACTCCAGCATCGGCCACCGCTTCGAGCATCAGACAGTAGAGGTCGGTGTAGAAACGGACGATCCTCTCGACGAAGGCTCGTTCCTTGCGGGCCGCGATCACGAACCGCTCAAACCCGAGGGCACCCCAGGTATACCCGAATATACCGTCGACGAAGGCGAAGAAGATGAAGATCTTGTCCCCGAAGTCCTTCTGCAATTTCGAGAAGAACTTACGGTTCTTCTCCGGAAGGCGTAAGAGGTCTTCTTTGGGCCAGGAACGCCAGTCTTCGGCGCTCTTTATGCGGCCTCCCGTGTACATGGGGGTGCCGAGGTTACCCTTGCCGTCGAAGACGATCTTGTATTCCTTCCCGCCGATGTCGTACATGTTCCTCGAGTCGTCGTACCTCCAGACCGGGGGATAGGTCACCCAGGCGGCGTCGAATCCCAGTTCGACGGCGGCCGCCGTTCGGTCGTAGGTGAGGACATCCATCGACTTCTCCACGAAAAAAGGCGTGAGCGGACCGGGTGCGAGGCGGTCGAGCGCCTTCGACGCGTATTTGTTCCCGAAGAGCCGGCCCAACGGGAACGGGCGCTTATCGAGGATCTCGTATATCTTCGCGTACTCGAAGGTCATGTCCATGGTGGGGACCCGGTCCGGCTCCCGACGCTCTAGCGCGGCGATTACCCTTTCGTGCTTCGCTTTCATCTTCACCCTTTTCCTCGCCGTTCCAGCCTGATGATGGTGTCTATGCGGTCGCAAAGGTGGGCGGGTATCTCGATGCTGAACACGGACGGCTCCTTACGCGGCTCAAGCCTCAAGCCTTGCGGCTCGAGCCGGGCGGACCGGATGCTTTCCCACATCCTTCCCTTGAGCTTCACGCTCACGGACGAGGTGGAGCCCTCCATGTTCACCAGGTGAAGGAGCATATCTCTCCCGTTCAGGCAGGCGATGGTCCTGAATCCCGCAGGGCGTACTTCCACCCCGGGCGGCTCTCTGCGTCTGTAGCGGGCGGGCGATGAGCCGGTGAACAGATGTTTCCTCGGCCCGTACCAATCCCCCAGCCTCTCCAGCTGTCTCACCTGGTCTTCATGGATAGTGCCGTCCATCCGACTGGTGGCCCCCACCATGAAGAGTCCCCCGCTGGCGAGGATCACAGCCGCCATCTTCAGCAGCTCGTCCGGGTCTTGGCGAGAGCTGGGGTCCTGCCACCATTTACCAATCGGCGCGATCAACTCCCAGCACGGCGCGTAGAGCCGCCGCCCTAAGGTGGCCCATTTCCAGGCACTGATGAAGACGGGGACGAAGTCGTTCCCCAATTTGCGCAGCCTGACGTACGGTCCGTCGAGCGAGTGCGCCTCCCCCGAGGTATAATCAAGCCTTTTGTGTGCCGACGGAAAAAAGTTCGAGATATTGAAGGCGATTATCGTATCCGGGTATTCCCTGCGGAAGAACTCGATCGACGCGTCGGTGGCTGCGTTCGCCCAGTACCAGTCCAACCACATTCCGTCGGGCCGGTATTTCTCCATGACCTCGCGGTAGTGACCTTCCAGGTATGCCACGTAGCGCGGATTGTTGC
>JACVJF010000190.1 GCA_015711855.1 Candidatus Solincola quzhuomuensis
ACGGCGCATCTCCGCGGCGCTCTGGTAGCGGGCCTCCCGGTCCTTGGCCGTGGCCCGGGCCACCACCGTCTCCAGATAGGCAGGGAGGGAGGGGTCGCGCCGGCTCAGGGGAAGGGGGTCCTCGTGGACCACGCGGTACATGACCGCGGTGGCGTCTACGGAGGAGAAGGGGTTCTCCCCGCAGAGGAGCTCGTAGAGGAGGACCCCGCAGGAGAAGATGTCCGAGCGGTGGTCCACGATCTCCCCCCGCACCTGTTCCGGGCTCATGTACCCGGGACTGCCCATGACCGTGCCCGCCTGGGTCATGGTGGAGGTGGTGGCCACGCGGGCGATGCCGAAGTCGGCCACCTTCACCCGGCCGTCGTAGAGGAGGAAGACGTTGTCCGGCTTGATGTCCCGGTGGACGACCCCCCTCTGGTGGGCATACTCCAGGGCTTCCAGGACCTGGGAGACGACGGACAAGGCCCTCTCCAGGGGAAAGGGCCCCTGGCGGAGGGCATCCCCCAGGGTCACGCCCTCCAGGTACTCCATGACGATGTAGGGGTTGCCGGACTGGTCCTCCTCCACGCTGTACACGGTGATGATGTTGGGATGGGATAGTTTTCCAGCCGCCTGGGCTTCCCTCTTGAAGCGCTCCACGGCCTCCCTTCTCTCCTCCTCGCCCAGCCATTCGGGGAGGAGGAGTTCCTTTATGGCCACCTGGCGCTGGATCCTCTCGTCGTAGGCCAAAAAGACCCGCCCCATGGCCCCCCGGCCGATCTCGCGGATGATGCGGTAATGGGATATGCGGCCGTTCATCGGATCCTCAAACCACCCCTTAAGAATCAGCCCACATGTCCAGATAATACCATAAAGTGCTCATAATGCCACAACGCGGGATCCTGCCATTGAGAAGGCTTACGGTGCGGATATCCACTGTCCTTACGACAAAGGCCGCCAACCGAAAAGGGTGGAACGCCCCCGAAAAAAGAAGAAGGCAGCCCTACGGAAAGGGACGGCATCGATACGGTATGATATGATAATCCCGTCTCACGGTTATGGGGACGTCAACGGTAAATACGTCATGTCCGAGACTTTTTCCCGAGGATATGGGCTAAAGAGCTCTGCGGGTCCCAGGGAGCTCAACGAGGACACGGCCTTCATAAAGGACATGTCATCCCGCTCCCGGCGTACGCGCTACCTCTGCGTGGGGATAATAGCCGACGGGATGGGAGGACACCAGGCGGGAGAGGTGGCCAGTTCCGAGGCCGTCCAGGCCTTCTTCGAGGCGTTCAACGCCAAGAAGATCCCCTACGAGCAGGATTACAGCCTGGACACCAGGGAACTCATGCGCGAAATATTCTCCTCCGTGAACAGCACGGTCTACGATATCGCCAGGCGGGACAACAAATTGAAGGGCATGGGGACCACCTTAACCGCCTTCATCGCCGAAAAAGGTAGGCTTACCGTCGGGCATGTGGGCGACACCAGGGCTTATCTCGTACAAGAAGGTTCCATCTCCCAGCTCACCCAGGATCACACGCTGGTGGAGGACATGGTCCGGGACAGGATAATCACCCGGGAACAGGCCGCGGCGAGGTCCGACCGTAACGTCATAACCAGGGCCATAGGCGTGGACCCCGCCGTGGACGTGGACATCACGACCGTTCCTCTGTCCCCAAGAGACGTCGTCTTCCTCTGTACCGACGGACTTTACGAAGTGGTCTCCAATCACGATATACTCCTCAAACTGAGCGAGGCGGATAGCATGCAGTCGGCCTGCCAAGGGCTGGTCCAGCTGGCCATCGCCAACGGTACCACCGACAACGTGACTGCGGTGGCCTGGCAAGCCCCGGAGATTACGGAATCCGGCGCGTATGCCGTTCCGGAAAAAGCGAGCAGCGATACCGTGGTCCTGACCCCGCGCGAAAGACACCGTGGGCTGCCCTTGGAAGATCTGAGGACCAGGAGAAGAAAAAAATTGTTAATCATTGCGCTTTTCGCCCTGGTCGTTCTGGTGGGGTTCCTACTGGGTTGGCTGGTGGCCGGGTGGGTCAAGAACCGAGGCGGGGATACCCAGGGAGTAGCGCAGGCGGAAACAGAAAAACAGGAACCCGGGGGCCGGACCGATTCCGCGGAACTCAGAAGGCAGACCTACGTGGTGCTCCTCAACGCCGCCGGTAGTACCGGCGAACCCGCCTTGCGAGCCGAGCGGCTGATCATGGAGCTGGGGTACGCGGGGTCGAAAACGGGGACGGCGAAGAACACCACAAAGACCATAATTTATTACGGCGAAGGCGACCGCGAAAAGGCGGACCTGGTGGCCGAGGATCTCCACCTGGACCCGAGCACGGAACGGTCTCTGGACCCGGAGGTGGTGAGCTGGCACAAGGTCAAGGACAAAGAATCCGACGTCATCGTGGTGCTTGCCGACGATTGGGACATCCCCTGAGGCAGGCCCGCTCTCCCTTTAATTGCACCGCCGCCGGATGACGACGGTTGTTACGTCTCCAAGGAAATTTACCCCTGCCGCCCACAACAGAAGTCCTGATCCGTCGTGATCTCCGGAGGGAAGCGCCGGCGATCGGCCAATCGGCGCGCTCACTGGTTCTTCAAGGCGTTGTACTGCTGCACGAAAGCGGGAAAAAGGGCAGTGTAGGCGTCCTTCGGCCCCACCCCTGCCTTGAAAGCCG
>JACVJF010000191.1 GCA_015711855.1 Candidatus Solincola quzhuomuensis
ACCGCTTTTCAATTTTTTCGCCTTCGCGTTCATGATTCACCATTGCCGGCTCGGAAGGATTCTTTTCCGTATCCTCCCCCGACTCGCCATGAAAGGCACGATAGAGGTTTTCCGCCGTACGCCGGTCCAGAAAACTAAGGTTGAGGAGTTCCTCACGGCTGGCTTCGGCCATGCGCGCCACGCTTCCGAAATGCCGGATAAGGTATTTCTTGCGCTGAGGCCCGATCCCCGGGATATCGTCCAGAACGGATCTTCTCGATTTTCTCTCCCGCTGCAGGCGATGATATTCGAGGGCATAACGGTGGGCCTCGTCGCGCATGCGCTGCAACAGGTGCAAGGCTTCCGAATCCCGGGGAAGGAGAACGGGTTCCTTCTTCCCCGGGACGTAGATCTCCTCCAGGCGCTTGGCCAGGGCTATGACTTCGACGTCGGTGACCCGGTTTCGGGCCATCACCCGGGCTGCCGCCGCCAACTGGGGCTCTCCACCGTCCACTACGATAAGGTCCGGTTTCTTATGAAAGGAATCCACCTTTATACCCCGCGAGCCCGGCTCACCTCCCTCAAGCGTGTCTCCGGCATCGAGGAGCCGAGAGATGCGTCGTTCCAGCACTTCCTCCATCATGGCCACGTCGTTCTGACCGTTCACACCCTTTATGTTGAAACGCCGGAAGTCGCGTCGCAGAGGAAGCCCTCCCTCATAGACCACCATGGAACCCACCGCATCCTCCGCCCCGAGGTTGGATACGTCGTAACATTCCATGCGGTAGGGAACGCGTCTCAAGCCCAGGCCCTGGCGAAGCCCTTCCACTGCACGGGAGACCCATCCCAGGTCGCTGGCCTGCTTGGCCAAGTGCACCTCCAGGGAAAGTCGGGCGTTCTCCAGTACCTTCTCCACCAGCCTCCTCTTCTCCCCACGGCGGGGAACGGAGAGGGCAACGTTACGCCCCGCCTTCTCCCGGAGCCATCCCCGTAATAGGGACTCCTCGGATTCCGGAAGCGGATGGGAGATCAGTATCTCCCGAGGGATATGCGTCGCCTGGGCATAAAATTGGGGCAGGAAGGCGGCCAGTATCTCCCCCGGCTCACTTCCTTCCGGCAGGAGGGAGAAGAAATCCTGTTTACCCAAAATCCTCCCGCCACGTATGTAGAAGACGGTCACGCAGGCGTCCAGGTCTCCGGAGGCCAGGGCGAAGATATCCTGGTCGCCTTCCCGGAGGGTGTGAGCTTGCTGCCTTTCCAGTATTCGCCGAAGGGAGAGCAGGCGGTCCCGCGTCCGGGCGGCCATCTCAAAATCCTGGCGCGAGGCCTCCTGACGCATGCGCCGTTCCAGGTTCTCCAGGATGGCTTGATGGTTGCCCTCCATGAACTGCCTGACGCCCTCGATGACCTTTCCGTATTCTTCTGGCGAGACTTTGCCCGTGCAGGGACCGCAACACCGGCGGATGTGGTAATCCAGGCAGGGAGAACCGGTACGCTTGCCCGGTTCCCTCCCCCTACAGGCGCGGAAGGGAAAGACTTTGCGCAGGGTGTCCAAGGTTTCCCGCACGGCACCGGCATGAGCGAAGGGTCCGTAATAGATCGCGTCGGGTCGGCGCTGCCCTCGGGCAAACATAACCCGGGGATAGGTGTCACCGATGCGAATGACCATGTATGGGTAGGATTTGTCGTCGCGGAAGTCGATGTTGTAGTCCGGATGGAACTTCTTTATTAGATTGGCCTCCAGCAGGAGGGCCTCGGCCTCGTTGGCCGTTACGATGAAGTCCAGGTCGGCCATTCTGGAACGGAGGCTTCTCAGCCGGGGGTTTTCCAACTCACGGGACTGAAAATAGGAAGCCACCCTCCGCCGCAGGGAAGCGGCTTTTCCCACGTATATGACCTTTCCCTGCGCATCCTTGAAAATGTAGACTCCCGGGGAGTCGGGGAGCGATCCCGCTTTCCTGCGAGCTTCCGACATCTTTCCTCGCCTGTGTCCCTCGTTGAGCAAAACCTTTTTAATCATTATTTTACCGGCATGCGCTCGGTCCGGAGTCCCTTTCCCTCAACGTTCCGTTCATCAGGGCCAGGACGAGCCAAGGTCGAAGAGGACGAGCGATCTCCGGGAAATCTTTTGGAAGCCGGCCGAAAGCATGGGTAGATCTAAAGCACCCCTTTCCGAGGGCCGGTCAGCCCATACCGGCCTTGCTTTTCAGCCCGGGAAGCAGGGGACGCAGATAGAAACCGGTATAGGAACGAGGGTCGAGGGCCACCTTTTCCGGGGGGCCGGCAGCCACCACCCAACCGCCTTCGTCGCCCCCCTCCGGTCCTAGGTCTATTATCCAGTCCGCGCACTTTATCACGTCCAGGTTGTGCTCGATAATGAGGACGGTATTCCCCGCTTCCACAAGCCCCTGGAGCATGGACAATAGCTTGTTTATGTCATCGAAGTGCAGGCCGGTAGTTGGTTCGTCCAAGAGATAGAGGGTCTTCCCCGTGGGTCGCTTGTTGAGCTCCGCAGCCAACTTCACCCGCTGCGCCTCTCCGCCGGACAGGGTGGGGGCCGGTTGCCCCAGCTTGATGTAGCCCAGCCCCACGTCGTAGAGGGTCTGGAGGCGGCGACGGATGACCGGGACGGCGTCGAAGAAACGAAGGGCCTCCTCCACCGACATCTCCAGCA
>JACVJF010000192.1 GCA_015711855.1 Candidatus Solincola quzhuomuensis
AGGGCTGGAGGTCAGGCTGGGGGACATAGTGCATCGGCTGCATCGCGGAGCTTACGACCGGTTCCTCGCATGGGCTGGTAAGAAATGGTTTCCGGAACAGGCAGTCGGCATCCCGGATGAGGAAAACCCGACTTAACCGTGCGGCGTTTTTCCGCTGGCATAAGGAGGTCGGAGGTCATGGAAGTAACGGGTTGTTCTCTCTTGGCTGAAAGCCTAAGGCGGGCCGGCGTTCGGTTCGTGGTAGGGAGGGAGGCGGGCTCGCTGGGACCGGCCCTCGGATGGCTTAAAAGATCGGGAGGCGTAAAAACCTTAGCCCCCCTGGGGGATATAGCCGGCCCCTTCATGGCCTATGGTAATACCTATTACGAACATAACCCGGCGGTGGTGCTTTGTTGCACGCCCGCCGAGGTGGCCAATGCCGTGACCGGCTTGGGGACCGCTTGGGCGGACAAGATCCCCCTGGTGATGATCACCGCAAGCCCGGAGAGGCGGTTGCCGATGAGGGTCCCCGGCAACACGCAGATGGAATACTTCTCCCCTTTCACCAAGTGGAGCGCCGCGGTGCGGAACTGGGAGGAGATCCCCATTCTCCTGGGCCAGGCCTTCCGGGAAGCGCTCGGCGGCTGCCACGGCCCGGTGCATCTGGACGTTGCGGAATCCGCACTCCGGGAAGTTCGGGAAGTGGGCGAGAAGGAAGTGGAGGCCATGATGGAAAGGGGCCTGGGCAATTTGGAGGTCCCGGTGGTCAGGGGGGATCCGGCCCTGGTGGAAAAGGGCTTGCGGGTGCTCATGGAGGGGGAAAGGCCTCTCATAATCTCGGGCGGAGGCGTGGTGCATGCGCAGGCTTGGGAGGAGATGGACCGCTTGGTGCGGGCTCTCAGAGTCCCGGCCACTACCTCGGTGGCCGGAGAGGGCACGGTGTACGGGGACAACCCTTGCTTCATCGGGGGTCCGAGCTACGTGGGAGGGGAGTCCTTTCACCGGGCCATCAGGAGAGCAGACCGGGTGCTGGTCGTGGGCGCAGCGCTGGGAGGTTTGGAGGGATTCGGCCAGCCTCCGTTCTGGAACCCGGAAATCCGTTTCGTCCAGGTGGACATCGACCCGGTGAACATCTGCCTGAACATTCCCGTCGAGGTGTCCATCCTGGGCGATGCCAAGGCGGTTCTCAACCAGATGCTGGAGTTGGTGAAAGAAGGTGCGGTCAGGCCCAACCCCGCTCATTCCGCCTGGCTGGAGCATCTACTGGAGGTCAAGAGACGCTGGCGTTCACGAGTGGAAGGAGAAGCCAACCCATCCTGGCCCCGGATACACCAGGGATACCTGGCCAAGACGGTGAAGGAGAACATGCCGTCGGAGACCTTCCTGGTTATCGACGGGGGGAACACCACGCTCTGGGCGGGCATGTTCTGCATGGATCACCGCCCTAAGAGCGCACTTTTTCCTGCGGGCATGGGCACTTTGGGTTGTGGGATACCGGTGGCCATGGGGATAAAGGCAGCGGACCCGAAGAGGCCCCTAGTCGTCCTGCAGGGAGACGGGTCCTTTCTCTACAATGTACAGGAGCTGGAGAATGCGCGCCGCCTGGGCATGGATTTCGTGGTGGTCATCTTCAACGACGGTTGCTGGAACATGATCAAGGGAGCGCAGGACCTCTTCTTCGGCGGTAGGCGGGTCGGTTCGGTGCTGGGGGATGTCGATTACGCTTCAGTGGCCAGAGGATTGGGGTGTTACGGGAAAAGAGTCAGCAGGGCCGAGGAGATCGCGCCTTCCCTGAGGGAAGCACTGGACGCTGGCACCCCCGCGGTTATCGACGTCCTCGTGGATCCGGACAACTTTCCGGAGACCCTAGCCAGCTTCGCTTTGGGGGAATTCGAAGGAGTTCCCGTGAACCCTTTGCGCGCCGTGGGCATACCCAAGATGAAGTTTGACCGGCGTTTGATAAGCCGGGCCAAGTACGCCGTGAACATCCTTTTGGACAAGGATCTTCGGTAAGGGGGTGGCGGCCGTGTACCTGCTCACCGGAGGAGACCTGGTGGCCAAGACATTGGCCCGGGAGGGCGTGGAACATTTCATAGGGATAGTGGGAGGACAGGTACTCCCCCTCTTCGATGCCCTGGGAAGGGAACCCGGGCTGAAGCTGGTGGTCCCCCGCAACGAAGCAGCGGGAGCCATGATGGCCGACGGTTACGCCCGTGCTTCGGGCCGAGTGGCGGTGATCGTTTCCACGGTGGGGGCGGGAGCCATATACGCGGCGGCGGGCACGGCCAACGCCTGGGCGGACCACGTGCCCATATTCTCCATATCTCCCCAGGTGCAGAGCTGGAAGATGTACCCGGCGCAGGAATCCCTGCAGGGATGCTATCAGGCGGAGATGATGGCCGGAGTGACCCGCTGGCATTGCATCGCCTACAACTGGAAAAGGATACCTCGCTTGGTACAGAGAGCCCTCCGGGAGGCGCTGTCCGGGGAGAGGGGCCCCGTCCACATGGACGTTCCCGTGGACGTTTTCTACGAGTCTCACCTGGTGTCGGAGAGGAGATTGCGCCGCTTGATGCCCCCTCCGGGTAGCGGCCGTTTCCAAGGCCATTACTTTCCGGAGGAGGATGGGGTCCGCGACGCAGTGCACATCCTCGAGAGGGCCGTAAGACCG